>JBPCOK010000014.1:0-32860 GCA_051000335.1 Candidatus Limnocylindria bacterium
ATCGGTGGCCAGGCGGTCAAGACGATCCATGGCGTAAGCGACGCGTTCCACCGACTGCGAGTTGGTGACCACCGATTGATGCACGACGTCATCAACGACGACCGGGTGATTCTCGTACTCGGTATCGGGCATCGCGGCGATCTGGAACGCTGGCTCCGCAAACGGTAGCCAGGGGGCGGCACCGTGTGTTGAGAACCGCGCCCGATGCCGAGCGGGCATTCGACAGACCGACGACCTCAGCTCGAACAGCCCCGGATCACTCGGTGGAGCGGCGTGCCCTTCGAGAGTGAAGCACGATCACTTGGTGTGCCTGGGAGCGGCGGGTCCTACGCGGCAGTGGGTCTCGAAGCGCGTGGATCAGCTGCCCGCCCTGCCGACGGCGCAGCGGCGCGCTCCCACTGGTCGCTGGCGACGATTGGAATCCGCCGAGCACAGAACGCGCGGCGCAGTCGTGACCGGTGTTACGGATGCTTGCTGGACGCCTTGCTCCCACGGCATGTGGCTTGCGAGTGGACCACGGGGGGACCCGAACGCCGAGGGCACCCGGCCGAACTCCTGGGTTGGGTACCCTCCGACATCGGGGTTGCGGCCGGGTCCCTTGCCCTTATTCAGAGCGTGCGGTCGTCACAGCCGTTGCCGTGGTGTCCGTGATGCCACCGGCCGCAAGCTCGGCCCGAATTCCCCGGATCCGGCGTCGCGCTTCTGCTTCGCGGCCCTCGAAACGCACGGCCACCAGCTCATGGCCCTGCTCTCGCGCGCGCGCCGCGAGCCGACGCGACAGCCCAGCACTCTCCTCCAGGCTGCGGAGGGTCGTGGACAAGGTTGCTTCGATATGGCTCGACTGAGCGGCGAGCAGGCTGTTGACTGAGTATCCATGCCCGATCCGGCATCGGAAGCGGAGCAAGCGCCCGTCCTCGATCTCCCACAGCACGCCGTTGCAGTCCGGGCACGAGAACCCCGAGGGTGATCCGAGCGCGGCGTCGTCGTGCAGGTCGCTCCCGCTCGCGCCGGGTCGTTGTGGCGGAGCCGGATCGTGATCGGTCATCGGCGTCCTCGCCCCCGTGGTGCGCGAGGTCGCGAGGTGCGCGATCAGCGCCCCGATCTCCTCGACGGGGACGATGTGGTCGACATCGACGTGCTCGAGAGCGTGTCCTGGCATGCCGCTGAAGAGCGCCGTGGCAGGATCCTGGACGATCGCGAGGCCCCGGTGGCGCTTGACCGCGAGCAGTCCGGCCGTCCCGTCATCGAGCGTCCCCGACACAACGACGCCGATGACGCCACGACCGTAGGCATGAGCCGCGCTCCGGAACATCGGATCCAGCGACGGCCGCTGGCCGTTCTCGCGTGGCCCGCGCACGATGCGCACGTGCCCTCGCTCGACGTGCAGATGGTGGTCGGGCGGGGCGACATAGATCATTCCGGCCCGGATAACACCGCCATCGAGTGGGTGCTGCGCGCCAAGCTGTCCGGCCCTGGCAAGGATCTCCGGCAACCGCGAGTCGACGGTCGCTGGGATGTGGAGCGTTACGAACAGGGGCGCCGGGAGGTCCGCAGGTAGATCGGCGATGACCTGTCGGAGCGCTTCGACGCCGCCCGCCGATCCGCCGATGACGACCACCGCATGGGGGTTGTCGTCCGCTGCATTCATGAGGCCGGAGAGGCAAGAGTCGTGCCGGAGCCTTGCACACCGCCCGCCTGACGATCTTCTGTGGCTATAGTGTGGCGCATGCCCAAGCGTGAGAAGGGGGACCCGACTCGCACGCCCCGCCGAGCGTCGTCCCAGTTGGTGGTGGTGGGCTCGTCCGCCGGCGGTGTGGATGCCCTCTCCGAGTTCACATCAACGCTGCCTTCGGATCTGTCGGTCCCGGTCATCATCGCTCAGCACCTGGACCCGCGGCGCCCGAGCCACCTTCAGGAGATCCTGGCCCGCCGCACGTCCCTGCCGGTGCGCACCGCGGCGGATCACGATCGGCTCGAGCCGGGCGTGATCTTCGTGGTCCCCTCGAATCAGCAGGTGCTGGTCGACGAGGACGAGATCCGCGTCCAACCGGATGGCGCGACCCGTCCGATGCCATCGATCGACCTCCTGCTGGAGAGTGCGGTGCGGAGCTTCGGAGATGGCCTGATCGCCGTGATCCTGACGGGCACCGGTTCCGATGGTGCGGTCGGAGCTCGTGCCGTCAATGCGGCGGGTGGCACGGTCGTCATCCAGAACCCGGCGACCGCCGCATTCCCCGGGATGCCGTCGTCGCTGGCCCCAGCCACCGTGGACGTCGTGGCCGAGCTGTCGGACATCGGCCCGCTGGTGCAGCAATTGGTCGACGGGGAGTTGCCCACCACGGCGGACGAGCGCGAGCTGGGATCGTTTCTGGGTCGCCTGCGCGAGCAGAGCGGGATCGACTTCGGCAGCTACCGGCGCGGCACGATCGAGCGCCGCCTCCGTGCCCGGATGGCTGCCACGGGCGCGTCGAGCCTGGGCGATTACGAACGCCTCATGTCTGACGACACGGCCGAGTACGAGCGCCTCGCCAGCAGCTTCCTCATCAAGGTCACCGAGTTCTTTCGAGACCCGGCGCTGTTCGATCACCTGCGCAAGGAAGTGCTGCCAGAGCTGATCGCGTCCACTGCATCGGACTCTGGTCCGCTGCGGATCTGGTCGGCCGGGTGCGCGACAGGCGAGGAGGCATATTCGGTCGCCATGCTGGTGGCCGATGCCCTCGGCGCCGATTGGATGCATCGGGGCGCGCGGATCTTCGGCACCGACCTCGACGCGGACGCGATCGCCCATGCGAGGCGGGGCGTCTACTCCGCCGCGTCGCTGAACGGCGTTCCGCCCGCGTATCGCGAACGGTTCTTCGGGCGCAACGGTGCGGCCTTCGAGGTGACCAAGGGCATTCGGGACCTCACCGTCTTCGGCCAGCACGATCTCGGTCAGCGTGCCCCGTTTCCGGGCATCGACCTGGTGCTGTGTCGGAACGTGCTGATGTACTTCACCCCAGAACTCCAGGAGCGAGCCCTTCGCGTCTTCGCCTTCGCTCTGCGCGATGGCGGGCGCCTCGTGCTCGGGAAGGCCGAGAGCGCCACGCCGTTGACGGATGTCTTTGCGGTCGACGACGCGAAACTGCGGGTCTTCCGACGGCATGGCAGCCGCGCCGTGATGCCTCCGACGCCATTCGGAGGCCACGCCCTGGCACTGGCACGACCTGCTCGAGCGTCGCGACACGCGTCCAGCGCGCTCGATGGGGCGGTTTCGCGGGCCCGACGAGAGGTCGACCGCGTGCGGACCGGTGGCGAGCAGGCGGATCGGGTGCTGGCCGAGCTCCAGACCGGCGTGGTGATCGTGAGGCCGAGGTATGAGATCCTGCGAATCAACACGGCGGCGCGCCGCGATCTGACGATCCATGGCACCGCCGTCGGGGAGGATCTGGTCCACCAGGCCGGCGGCCTCGACGCCGCCCGTCTGCGAGCACAGCTTGACGGCGCCTACGCCGGTCGTGTCTCGACCGAAGTGTATGCCGCGATGACGACCGACAGTCCGGATGGCACGCCTCGTCATCTCGAGATCCGCTGCGAACCCCACGGCGCATCAGGAAGCCGGGCCGACCAGGTGCTGGTCCAGATCGCCGATGTCTCCGAGCGCGTCGCGGTTGCCGCCGAGGCCGACAGCCTCGGTGCCAGGCTCGATCGACTGGCCACGGCGAATCGCCAGCTGCTCGATGCGAACGAGGAGCTATCCGACGCCAATTCCCTGCTCCGCGGGACGAATGAAGAGCTGTTGTTGAGCCATGAGGAGGTGCAGGCCGCGGCCGAGGAGGTCGAGACGCTGAACGAAGAGCTCCAGGCGTCCAACGAGGAGCTCGAGACGCTGAACGAAGAGCTCCAGGCCAGCCTCGAGGAGTTGCACACGTCGAACACCGATCTCGAGATGCGCAGCAACGAACTCGGGGCCTCTGCCGACTCACTGAGCGAGGAGCGGAGGCGCCTGGCGGCGACCCTGTTGGCGATGACCGACGCCGTGGTCATGGTGAACGAGCGGGGTGACAAGCTAGTCAGCAATGCCGCCTACCAGCGCCTCTTCGGCGAGCTGGACGGGACGCTGAAGGGCGAGGAAGGCGGCGAGACGATCGTCCTGACCGAGAACGACCTCGTCGGCCGAGCGGCGCGCGGCGAGCAGTATCAGCTGAGCCTGACCGTGACCGCACCGGGCGGAGATCGGCGCTGGTACCGGGTGACCGGCGAGCCGCTCACGGACGGCGAGCTCGTGCTGGGCGGCGTGGCCGTCATCCACGACCTGACTGATCTCTCACTCCGCTTGCTGCAGGAAGAGTTCGTTTCGCTGGTGAGCCATGAGCTGAAGACTCCGCTGACGTCCCTTTCTGGGTACCTCCAGCTGCAGCAGCGGGTGATGGCCACCGAGCCTGCGAGCGCCGACGAGCGAGTCACGCGGTATGGCGAGCGCGCGCTGCGCCAGGCGCGACGACTCACCCAGTTGATCGGCGACCTGTTCGATGCAAGCCGTCTCCATCGCCACCAGCTCGAGTACAGCATCGAGGCTCTCGACCTCAGCGAGTTGGTGGCGGATACGGTCGAGATCGCCCAGCCGCTCGCCGATGGGGCGAAGGTCGAGCTAGCCTCGTTCGCCAAGGCGATTACCGTCGAAGGCGATGTCGGACGGATGCAACAGGTGCTGCTCAACCTGCTGATGAACGCCGTTCGACATTCCGACGCAGATCGGATCGAGGTCAGCCTGCGCCGCCGAAAGGACGAAGCGGAGCTGCGCGTGCGCGATGACGGTCGGGGGATCCCGCCCGACGTGCTTCCCCACCTGTTCAGCCGCTATTACCAGGGGCCGCCGGCGCCAGGCCACTCCGATGGCGGACTGGGACTGGGCCTGTACATTGCCCGGGAGATCGTGACCGCGCATCACGGCACGATCAGCGTGCGATCGCGGACGGGCCAGGGTGCCACGTTCACCGTGCGGCTGCCACTGCGGGGATGAGGTGGCCGCGCTCCGGCACAATTCGTGCACGGAGCGCACTGTGAAGAGCGCCGCAGTGCCCGAATTCGGCCCGAACACACAGCAGGTGCGACAGATCATCGAGATCGCCTCCGTGATGCTCGCTCCGGAGGCTGGGCAGTTTGCGAGAACCATGACGCTGCGCTGGTCCTTCGGGCGTGTCGACGCCCAATTCCCACCGTTCATCGAGGCGCTGTCGGCCGCCTGCCGCTCGGCGGTGAGCTCCGGGAGACTCGCCGAGTTCAAACGGGCGCGCGCGGTCGGCCGCGAGGCCTTGTCGGAAGGGTGGGAGTCCGCGTGGCCGGTCGCCCGCGTCGGCGTCGGCATCACCGCCTCGGCCGCCGTGGTCGCCGACCTGCTGTCTCCGGCACATCGGGCGCTGCTGCTGGAGCCTCTCCTGACGGTCCGTGATCGCCGTCAGGCGTCGCATCAGTCGCGGATCGCATGAAGATGGACGACCAGCATCTCCTCGCGCGGGTTCGGCTCGGCGACCGCACGGCACTCGGCGATCTCTACGATCGCCACGCGCCGGTCGCCCTCGCTCTCGCACTGCGCATGACGAACGATCGCGAGCGAGCCGAGGAGATGGTCTTCGACGTCTTCGTGAGGCTGTGGCGTTCGGCCGGGGCGGTCGATGCGCGCGTGGATGTTCACAAGTGGATGCACGTGCAACTGCGAGCGCCGGCAGTCGGGGGGGCCGCGCCCGTCCCGCCCAACGAATTGGCAGCCAGCGCCTCATTCGTCGCCGACGGGCGGCCCAGGATTCTCCTCATCGAGCGCGACCGTGACGTGGCCGGGACGCTGGCCGCATTTCTCGATGATCTCGGCTTCGACGTTGCGGTGATTGCTTCGGTGCAGGCGTGGAGGCCGGGCGCCACGAGCCCGGATCTCGTGATCGTTGATCTGGGGGCATACCGTCTCACGCCGGGTCAGGCTGACATGCGGCTGCTCAACGCTGTTGCCGATGCGATGTCCACGCCAATCATCGCCTACGGCGACTGGAGCCCGATCGACGTACCGAACCAGAGCTGGCTCGCTGCCCATCGCGTCCGGCTCGTGGCGGGCCCGCTTGACGAGAAGACCTTGACGCGTACGATTGATAGCCTCGCGCCACTGTCCTGAGCCGGCCCGGCTCGTGGGTGGTGGCCTTCTCGCCCTCCCCGAAGGTACCGATCGCATGTCAGAACGTCAACGTCCGCGGATCACCGTCATCAACGATCACGACGCGTTTCTGGATCTGATCGCGGATGCACTGGGCGGTTCGGCCGGCTATGACGTGGTGACGCACCTTGCGAACGCGACCTCGATCGACGCCATCGCGGCGGACCATCCCGATCTCCTCATGGTTGATCTCCGTCGGGCAGCTCAAGAGGGCCTGACCGGGTGGCAGATCGTGACCTTGGCCCGCGTGCACCCGCAGCTCAGATCGGTTCCGGTAATCATCTGTTCCGGCGACGTCCGCTTCCTCCAGGAGCGTTCTGCCGAGCTATCCGCGATGGGCGACGTCCACAGCCTCGAGAAGCCGTTCGATCTCGCGGCCCTCGAGGATCTCACCACTCGGCTGCTGACTCGCGAGGGGCCCAGCATCTGAGCTTGGCGGGGCGCCTCGCGGCACATGGTTCAGCCAGACGCCGCCTCCTGGACGGCCTCCTTCGTCGCCTTGCGGCTCTCGGCCTCTTCCCGGTCCCGACCCTTCCCCTTGTGCCGGAGAATGGCGGCGCACGCCTCCTCGACGTTGTCGGTGATCGTGACGAGGTCGAGATCCTCGGGCGAGACCTTCTCCTCGTACAGCGGCTTATCCTTGATCCAGTCGATGAGCCCGGTCCAGTAGTCGCGCCCGTAGAGCACCACCGGGAAGTGCTGGACCTTCCCCGTCTGGATCAGGGTCAGTGACTCGAAGAGCTCGTCCAGCGTCCCGAAGCCGCCGGGAAAGATGACGAACGCCTCCGCGTACTTCACGAACATCACCTTGCGCACGAAGAAGTAGCGGAACTCCATCCCGAGGTCCACGTACTCGTTCAGGCCCTGCTCGAACGGCAGCTCGATGTTGCAGCCGATGGAGAGCCCGCCTGCCTCCTGCGCGCCACGGTTCGCCGCCTCCATGATTCCCGGTCCGCCGCCGGTGATGATCGCGTAGCCCTCGGCGACCAGTGCGGCGGAGAGTCGACGGGCCGCGCCGTAGTACCGGTTCCGGCGGCCGATGCGTGCCGAGCCGAAGATGCTGACCGCGGGCCCGACATCGGCGAGGGCATCGAAGCCCTCGACAAACTCGCCCATGATCCGGAGCGTTCGCCACGTGTCGGTCTCCTGGAAGTGGAAGGCCGGATCGCGTGCACGCAGGAGCTTCTGGTCCTCGGTGCGCTTGTCGCCTGGCGACGCATCACGCACCACAATGGCTCCGCGGCGTCGCTCCGGCGTCTTCTTTTGGCGTGGCATGGACCCTCCCGTGGCTCGACAGGTCAACTGGCGAATGCTAGGGTGGCCGCTCGCCGGCACGTCATCTGCATCTCTGCATGGGTGCCAGCCGGACCACGTAGTGAATGGATTCTATTGCTGGACTCACCGCGGCGCGTCGCCGCCGTCAACCTGAACCGCAGCAGCCGGGTCGCGTCGAACGCGATGCCCGCGCGCGCCTGACGGGCTTCCCCATGCTGCGACGCATTCTCATGCTCACCGCCATCAGCATCGCCGGCGTGGCGCTCCTCGCCCCGGTCGCCGCTCGATCCGCGACACCGGTCCCGGTCGACATCGCGGATGGCCTCCTGTCGGTTTCCGACGCGCCGGTCCTTCTCGCGGAGCGCGGCGGCCTGTCGGGTCGCCAGGGCACCTTGGCCATCGGCCTCTCGACGCCGGCACCGCAGCCCGCGGCCGAGGAGCTCCAGGGCGACCCGCTTCCGACGCCCGTGGCGGTCCCCATGGAAGCCACGCTTCAGACCATCGCCACGCCCGCCCCCGAACCCGTCGCAACGGCGGCGCCACAGCGGGTCGTCACGTACGACGGATCGACCGTCTGGGATGACCTCGCGAAGTGCGAGTCGGGCGGCAACTGGGCCATCAACACCGGTAATGGCTACTACGGCGGGCTCCAGTTCAATCTCGGGACATGGCAGGACTACGGCGGTGCCGCCTACGCTGCCTACCCGCACGAGGCCACCCGTGACGAGCAGATCGCGGTGGCCGAGAGGCTCCACGCCGCACGGGGCTTCGCTCCCTGGCCGGCGTGCCGGGTCAAGCTGGGTCTGCCCTAGGGCGACGCTCGGGGTGCGGTAGCATCCCACTCATGCTCAAGCCGCTTGGCATCGGCCACGTCGTGCTCAAGGTGCGCGATCTGGATCGGGCCCTCGCGTTCTACCGCGACCTCCTGGGCTTCGCGGTGTCGAACGAGATGAGCAACGTCATGATCTTCCTCACCGCCACCGGCGAGAACCACCACGACCTGGCCCTGCTGCGCGTGGGTGACTCGGCGCCATCGGTCGTGCCGAACGCCGTGGGCCTCTACCACGTGGCGATCCGCCTGGCCGATTGGGAGGCGGTGAAGTCGGCGCATGGGCTGCTGGCCGAGCGGGGGCTCCTGCGCGGCACCGCGGATCATGGGGTCACCCGCAGCCTGTACACCGCCGATCCCGACGGCAACGAGATCGAGCTCTACTGCGATGCCCCGCGCGACGAGTGGGAGGGGCGCGTTGCCGAGGCGATGACGGTCAAGCCGCTCACCCTCGACTGAATCAGCCGATGCGCCGCCTGCGACGGATCGGTCTCCTGCTGCTGGCGATCGCCGTGGTGGCCGTGGCGTGGGAGCCGAGCCGCGTCGCCATCCAGACCGCCGCCCTCCTGCCGAACCTCCTGGACGCCGGGCCGAAGCCGCTCAACCTGTTCAGTGAGGCGCCCGTCCGATCGAGCCTCCCCTATCGCGCCGCCGATGACGATGCGGAACCCGACCTGGCCGAGCTGTGGCTGCCGTCCTGGGCCTCCGCCGAGCGACCGGCCGGCGCCATGCTGCTCGTCTTCGGGGTCAACAACCTTGGGCGGAACCACCCGGCCATCGAGCGCGTGGCCGACGGGCTGGCGCGCACGGGCGTGGTCGTGCTGGTCCCCGACTCGCAGACCCTGCTCGAGGGAAGGCTGGAGGTCGGCGAGATCGACGGCGTGGTCCGTGCCTTCCAGCTCCTGGCCGCACGTCCGGAGGTCGATCGGGCGCGGGTCGGCATCGTCGGCTTCAGCGTGGGTGGATCGCTGGCGCTGCTGGCAGCGGGTGACCCGCGGATCGCCGAGCAGGTCCGCTGGGTCAATGCGTTCGGCGCATTCGCCGATGCCTCCAGCTACCTGGCCTCCGTGTCCGCCCACGCCTACCGTGATGACGACGGCGGGTCGGTCGACTGGACACCGACGCCGCTGGCGCGCGAGGTCTACCTGCGCTTCATGCTCGACCAGGTCGCCGATGTTGACGACCGACGCCAGCTCGACGACGCCTTCGGCGAACCGGTTCTCGCCGGCGAGCGACCGGCGGCTGACTCGGGACTGCGTCGCGGGCTGGCGACCGGTGCTGCGCGCACCGTCCACGACCTGCTGACGGCCGGGTCCCTCGACGATGCCGAGCGCTCGATTCGCCGGCTTCCCCCGGCCTCGCTGCGGTTCATCGATGGGATCTCACCCGTGCGCCACCTTGCCCAGGTCCGTGCGACCGTCCACCTCATGCACGAGACCGAGGACCACCACGTGCCGTTCGTCGAATCGCGGATGCTGGCTGAGGCGCTGGAATCGGATCGGCGCCTGGCGGCACATACGGAGTTCCGGCTGTTCGACCACGTCCAGCCGGACGATCTCGACCTGATCGCGGCGGCCCCGGAGCTCGTCAAGCTGCTGCTTCACGTTCGCAGCCTGATGGAGGAGACGCTCTAGCGGCTCACTGGGGCGTGGCGCCGAGGAAGGCGAGCGAGCCCACGACGAGGATCACGCCCACGGCGATGACGAGCAGCCGCACGATCCAGGCATTGGACCGCCGGGCGGGCAGCGGCTGGTACGGGCGGCCCTTTCGGCGCCGAGACGAGCGGCTCACGCCCAGCTGCGCCGGAACAGGAAGGGGACCGTCAGCGCCTCGCGGCTCGAGACGGACCGCAGCTGCTTGCGCGTCCGCTTGAGCAGCTTGCCGTGGAACGTGCCGTCCCCGTACGGCTCCAGCAGGCGCGCGACGTCCCATTCGCGAATCCCGGCCACGGCGGACTCGGGGAGCCAGCGGTCGAGGATCGCCTTCGCCTCGTCGATGGCCACGAACCGACGCGAGCGCTTCTCGTTGTCGAGCGTGATGAGGGCGTTGGCGAAGCTGATGTCGACGTCTTCCACCAGCGTCGTGAGGCGCTCCATGGTCCCGGGCATGCGCTCCGGCTTGAAGAGGCCGGTGAGGATCACGCGGCGCTCGTCCGCGGGGAGCCCCTCGAGCAGCGGACGCAGGCTCGGGATGCCGGCGCTCGCATCGGCGGCGGACACGTCGTAGTCGTAGAGGCGAACCATCATCAGTCTCCTGATCCTAGCCCGATGCAGGCTCGAGTGCTTGCAACTCGTTGTCCGATGTGTCCAGCGAGTGGTCGAGGTACCGTCGCCACAGATCGTCCCTCCCTTTGGCAGCCTGAATGGCTGAGTAGCCGCGCGGGCTACAATTCGTGCCTCTCGGCGCGCCGTGCGCGCATCGGCCCATCCGCACCTGGAGGCTCCGCTCGCATGCTCCTCGAAGGCAAGAAGCTGCTCGTGACCGGCGTCCTGACCGACGACAGCATTGCGTACGCGATCGCCAAGGTAGCGCAGGAGGCTGGCGCGGAGATCGTGCTCACCTCGTTCGGGCGCGCGGCCCGGCTCACGGAGAGGGTGGCGAGGAAGCTGCCCGGCGGCGCCCCCGACATCCTGGAGCTGGACGTCAACGACCCGGCGCACATCGAGGCGGTGTCCGCCGACCTCATGAAGCGCTGGGGGCACGTTGACGGGGTGGTCCACGCAATCGGTTTTGCTCCAGCCGATGCATTGGGCGGGAACTTCGTGAACACGCCGTGGGAGAGTGTCGCGACCGCATTCCAGACGTCCGCGTACTCGCTGAAGGCGCTGGGGGTGGGCTTGCGCGAGCCGATGGCGGCGGCGAAGGACCGCGGCGGCGGCTCGCTCGTCTCGCTGACCTTCGACGGGCGCTTCGCCTGGCCGATCTACGATTGGATGGGCGTGGCCAAGGCGGGCCTCGAGGCCATCACCCGCTACCTGGCGCGCGATCTCGGGTCGGACGGGATTCGGGTCAACACGGTCTCGGCCGGCCCGATCCGGACGATGGCCGGCAAGAGCATTCCGGGCTTCGATCAGATCGCGGGGCACTGGCTCGAGCGCTCGCCGCTGGAGTGGTCGCTGTCCGACGCCACGCCGATCGGCCAGATGGTCTGCTTCCTGTTGAGTGACTGGGCGCGCATGACGTCGGGCGAGATGATCCACGTCGACGGCGGGTACCACGCCATGGGCACCGACATCAAGGGCGCTCGGCTCGAGGGCTAGGTGAGGCGGTGGGTGTTTCGACGAATTTGCCCCGCAGCGCGACTGACGGCCAACTTGGGGTCGATCCGGGCTTGGACTTGGCCGAAAGTTGCCGCGGGACGCACACTGCGGCCAAGAAGGGACCGTGAGCAGCGTCTTCGTGGCCGTTAGTCGCGCTGGGAGGCAAGTCCCGGGGAGGAGCCGTCGCGCGACTCGAGGTCGAGGAGCCACCGCTTCGCGGGCAACCCCCCGCCGTAGCCACCGAGTCCGCCGCCGGCCGCGATGACCCGGTGGCACGGAACGATGACCGCCAGCCGGTTCGAGCCGTTCGCTCGACCCACGGCGCGCGGAGCCTGCGGCAAGTCGACCCGGGCCGCGAGCTCGCGGTAGGACACGGTCTCCCCGTACGGGATCCCGCGCAGCTCGGACCAGACGCGCTCCTGGAATGCGCTCCCCGGCATGAGCGTGGGGAGGTCGAACTCGGCCCGATCTCGCGCGAAGAACTCCTGGAGCTGGCCCTCCAGCCGATCGAGCATGGGCGACGAGCGCTCGGCCGTCGGCCCGATGCGCCGGCGGACGGAGGCAAGCTGGGCTGGCATCATGGCCCGCTCGGTGAAATCGGCGAGGACGGCGCCATCATCCGTGGCGCCGATCGTCATCGGCCCGATGGGTGTCGAGATATGCCGGATCGCTACCGACGTGGCGTTCTCCGGCTGGCAGCGGAGGCAGGCCCGATAGCCGGCATGGCGAGCCTCGGCGGCATCGGCCAAGAAGGTGATGTTCTTCGGCAGCGGCTTGCGGACGCGGCACGAGGGCCGGCAGAAGATCCCGGTCGTGCGGACGCCGACCACGAATCGGCCGTCCCAGGAGGGATCGGATGCGTAGAAGGCGCGTTCCATCTCGGTGCTCATGTCCGATGAAACGCCAGCCTCGGTCCGACCGTGAGATCGGCGGCTCAGGCGTTGGCGGGAGCCTGCTGCAGCACCAGGTTCACGAGGAACGGGCTGCTGCCGAGGACCTGGTCGCCGGCTCGGACCTCGATCCGATATCGCCCGATCTCCTCGAGCCGCATGCCCTTGAGGTCGGCGACGATGTTCGCACTGGTGGCGTTCGGGGGCACCTCGATCCGCAGCCTCGGTGCCTGTTGCAGGGTGGCCTTGCCGGTCGGGCTCACGACCTGGAACGTCAGCTCATGTGGCCCCGGGGAAGCCTCGAGGATGGCGACGATGAAGCATCGGCCGTGCGTCGCCGGCAGCTTCCCAACGTTGATCTGGCTGAAGACGCCGATGGCGCTGATCTTCCCGTCCTGCGCGGTGAGCGCGTAATCGCAGAGGAGGAGGGTGTGGAGCGCGACATCGGCCATGGGAGGGAGCCTACACGGATCGAGGCCGCCCTACCGGTCGATCGGCAGGCCCGCGCGCGACCACGCGGTCGTTCCGCCTCGGACGTTGATCGGCTTCAGGAAGCCCGCCCCTTCCAGGTACGCCGCCGCCTTGGCGCTGCGATTGCCGCTGGCGCAGATCAGGTAGATCGGCGCTTCGCGGGGCAGCTGGTCGAGCTGGCTCGGGAGATCGCCGAGGGGGATGTGACGCGCGCCGCGGGCATGCCCGTCGCGCCACTCGTCCGCCTCGCGGACGTCGACCAGCACGGCGCCGTTCTCGGACATCGCGGCTGAGGCGTCGGCCGGGTCGGCCTCGGCGACCTTCGGCCTGAAGGGGAAGCTCACGCTGTCTCCTCCATCTCGATGGGAAGCCCGGCCGAACGATACGCGCCCATGCCGCCGATGACGTGTCCCACGCCTTCTCGACCCTCGCGCATGAGCAGGCTCGCGGCGATCGCCGACCGATAGCCACTGCCGCACATCACCAGGACGGGGCCGGAC
Organism: Candidatus Limnocylindria bacterium; assembly: GCA_051000335.1. Lineage (GTDB taxonomy): Bacteria > Chloroflexota > Limnocylindria > QHBO01 > QHBO01 > JACDBZ01. Next base: position 13,404 of record JBPCOK010000014.1, read on the forward strand.
CGGACGTCGTCGAGACGCGACGGCAGCTGAGCGCCCGGGATATGAAGTGCGCCCGCGACGTGCCCCTCACGCCACTCGGACGGCTCGCGGACGTCGAGGATCGTGCGCGCGTCTGCGGAGCCCAGGTCGGTCGCTTCCCGCTGCTCGAGCCGCTCGCGATCACCGGTCCACGCGTCAAATCCGCCGTCCAGGTAGCCGATGACGCGGTCGAAGCCTGCGCGCCGGAGCTGCAGCATCACCGGCTCGAGATCATTCGGCCCGGCCAGTACGAGGAGCACCTCGTTCTCGATCGGCACGACGGACCCCGCCCAGGTCCCGAAGGTGTCGGAGAGGCCGATCGAGAGCGACCCGGGGATGTGCCCATCGGCGAAGCGGTCGGCGTCGCGCGCGTCGATGATCGTGGCTCCGTGGCCGGCCGCATGGGCGACCTCGTGCGATGTCATGGCCCGCGGATCGGCAAGCTGCTCCGTCGGCATCCCGCCTGCCTGGTTCATCGGGCGCATCTCGCGCCAATAGGCGGGAATGCTCGGCTGGTCGGCGAGGATGAACCGCGCGAATGCATCGGCATCGGGTTGGTTCAGGGCGGGGTTATGCCGGCGTTCAAAGCCGACCGTCGACCAGCGCTTGCCGCCGATGCCGGATCCACACAGCGACCCGGCGCCGTGGGTGGGATAGAGCTCGATCCAGTCCGGGAGAGGCGCGATCCGATCGCGGATTGTCTCGAACAGCGCGGCCGCGGCACGGCGCGCCTCGTCCGGGCCGCCGAGCAGATCCGGCCGGGCGGCCGTCCCGACCAGCAGCGCACCGCCCGAGAAGCAGACCCAGTCCTCATCGGTCCGCGACAGGTCGGCAACCAGGAAGGCGAGATGATCTGGCGTGTGGCCTGGCGTTGCCAGCGCCCGGATGCGGAGCGAGCCGACCCGAAGCTCGTCCCCATCATCCATCGGGACATGGGGCCGCGTGAGTTCCGCGACGGTCGATGCGTGCACCGTGGCTCCGGTTCGCCGTCGCACCTCATCGGCGCCGGAGACGTAGTCGTTGTGGACGTGAGTCTCGAGCACGTCGGTGATGCGGAGCCCCTCGTCGTCGGCCGCGGAGAGGTACTCGCCGATGTCACGGCGCGGATCGATGAGGGCGGCGACGCCGGCGTCGGAGTCGCCGAGCAGGTAGCTGGCGTGGCCGAGTCCCTTCACGAAAAACTGCTGGAGGTACACGTCAGCCCTCCCCGGCCACGTACAGGTCCGGATCGATGAGCCACGCGATCTCGCCGCCGCCGGGCTCGGGGGTGCCGTAGAACTCGAGACAGGCGATGGCGCCCTTGCGCATGCGCACGGACGAGGCGCCGGTCAGGTGCACGATCGCCGACGACAGGTCCGGCTCGTGGCCGACGAACATCACGCGACGAGCGTCCGGGTGGCCCGTCATGGCTCGAGCGAAGTCGCTCCAATCGGCGCCGGGTCGCAGGCGGTCATCGGCCTCGACACTCCCGCCGACCGCGGCCGCCGCGATCTCCGCCGTCTGAAGCGCCCGCGGCAGCGGTGAGCTGACGATCACATCCGGCCGCAGGTTCAGCCGCCGCCACAGCGGGGCCGCCGCTTCGAGCGCCTCGCGACCCCGTTCGCTGAGCTCGCGGGCGTCATCGTCCCCGGACCGGGGCGCTCCCGCATCGCCGTGGCGCAGGAAGTAGAGCGTCACACGACCGTGGTCGCGCGGCTGCCGTCATCGGGCGTCGGGTCGTCATCGGCGCCGCCGCGAGATCCGCTGTGGCCGATCGCGACGCCGCGTGCATGGCCGGTGCGCTGCACGAGGACGCGTCCCGCGTTCGTGGCCTCCGCCTTGGGGAACGTCACCGACAGCACCCCGTTGCCGTAGGTCAGGTTGGCGCGCATGGCGTCGACCGCACACGGCAGCTCGATCGTCCGCTCGTACGGGCCGTACGACCACTCCCGCAGCAGATAATTGATGCGCTCCTGCCCTTCGCCATGCTGGGCCGAGCGAAGCGTGAGGTGGCCGTCATCGGTGACGTCGATGCTGATGTCCTCGGGGGAGACGCCCGGCATCGGCGCGACCACCATCAGCTCGCGGTCGTTCTCGAACAGGTTGACGGGGACGGCGGTCGCATCGGTCATGGGGATCCTCCTGCAGGACCGATGCTACCGCGTGCGGGGTTGTGGAGGTCGGACGATGGGCCCCGGACTCAGTCGGGGAACGCCTCGGGGCCGCGCTCAGAGAGCTCTCGGGCGTGCTCGCTCGAATCCTCCGGCGGGATCCAGGAGTAGGGGTATCGGTCGTCCTCGAGGTCCGAGGCCTGGCGCGTGAGGTGGAGCGGGTGGAACGTGTCGATCATGACGGCCAGCTCCTCGGTGGCCTCCTTGCCGATGCTCGCCTCCACGGAACCCGGATGCGGACCGTGCGGGATGCCCGCCGGGTGAATGGTGAAGGAGGAGATATCCACGCCGCGGCGGCTCATGAAGTTTCCGGCGACGTAGTAGATGACCTCGTCGCTGTTGATGTTCGAATGGTTGTAGGGCGCTGGTATCGCCAGCGGGTGGTAGTCGAACTTGCGCGGCACGAACGAGCAGATCACGTAGTTGCGCGGCTGGAAGGTGAGGTGCACCGGCGGCGGCTGGTGAACGCGTCCGGTGATCGGCTCGAAGTCGCCGATGTTGAAGGCGAACGGCCACAGGTGCCCGTCCCACCCGACGAGGTCGAAGGGGTGATGCCTGTAGTGGTACGCGGTGATCCGGCCGCGGGTCTTGACCTCGATCACGAAGTCACCCGACTCGAGGATCGGCGCCATCTCGGCGGGGGCGCGGATGTCGCGCTCGCAGTACGGGGAGTGCTCGAGCAGCTGGCCGAAATCGTTGCGGTAGCGCTTCGGCGGGACGATGCTCGACGGTGATTCGACCCACAGCATGCGCTGGTCATCGCTCGACGGCCGCAGCCGGAACGTCGTCCCGATGGGAATGACGAGGTAGTCGCCCGGCCCGTACTCGATCGGCCCGAAGTTCGTCTCCAGAACGCCGGTGCCGGTGTGGACGAAGTACATCTCGTCCGCTTCGCCGTTGCGGTAGAACCGCTCCATCGGCTCAGCCGGCAGCACCACGCCGAAGGTCACGTCCGCGTTGTAGAAGAGCGGCACGCGGCCCGAGACGCCGTCCCCGCTCGGCTCCAGGTCCTTCGTGTTGACCAACCGATGTCGATGCGGTCCCGACGCCTCATCGGTGCTCTGCTCGATCCGGACGTCGCGCACCTTCTCGAGCTGGTGCGTCTGGGTCGGCGGGGTGTGGTGGTAGAGAAGGCTGGCGCGGCCGCTGAAGCCCTCGACGCCGAACAGCTCCTCAGCGTAGAGTCCCCCGTCCTCCTTGCGGAACTGGGTGTGGCGCTTGTGCGGAATCGAGCCGCGCTGCAGGTAGAACATGCCACCCCATTATCGCCGCAGCGGCGTCAGCCCGTGCCGAACTGTGTTCGGGAGTGGTGCTCCTGCGCCAGCCGACGAAGCGCGGCCAGGGCGCGCTCGAACACGACGGTGCCGATCACCGTCGCCTGGACGGCGCTCTGCCGATCATCGGCCGATGCGACGAACGCGATCTCGGCCTCTGCGAGAGCATACGCGTGCGTGGCATATCGGTCGAAGACCTCGGGTCCGACCCGCCATCCGAGCTCGCGGAGTGCCGCGAGCGTTGCCGCCAGCTCGTCGCGCGCCGGCGATGCCGGATCCAGGCGCCATCCGAGCCTGTCGAGCCATGTGTCCGTCTGCGCCCGGGTCGCGAGGAGCTCCGCACTCTCGGGAATCCTCCTTCGAGCCAGAGCGACGTGCGCCGTTGCGAGCACCTCGTGAAGCGAAGCAGCCGGATCGTCCAGCGCAGCCAGCACCTGGGCGACCGCCTCGAGGCTCAGGTCACCGACCTCCACGAGCACGCGGACGAGCTGGAGTCTGCCCACGTGGCGCTCGTCATACGTGGCCTGGTTGCGCGCGGTACGACGCCCGGGTGGCAGCAGCCCGGCGCGCAGGTAGAACTTGATCGTGGGGATGGGAACGCCGCTCTCGCGGCTGAGGTCGGAGATGCGCATCGGTCTTGACAACTCTAATGGGTAGAGGCACTATCCGCCATAGATAGTATCAGTATCCATCAGGAGCACCTTTGCGATGGCCCCCGAATCGCGCCGGCTCGCCGGCATCCTCCTCATCCTGGTTCCCGCCGTCGCGTTTGGCGGCGCCAGCCTCCTCACGATGATCGTCGGCGCCGCACCCGGCTATCTCGACAACCCCGTGCGGCAGGACCTGTGGCGAGCCGGCCACGCGCATGCGGGGATCATGCTGCTCCTCGCGCTCATCCTGCTCCGATACGTCGATCAGACGCCATTGCGCGGCGGCTGGCTGCTCTTGGCCCGACACGGCGTCCCGGCCGCGGCGATCCTCATGCCGCTCGGATTCTTCCTTTCCGTGCTGGATCCCGAGGCCACGGCGCCCAATGCGCTCATCGGGCTGGTGCCCCTCGGCGGTGTCTTCCTGGCTGGCGGCGTCCTGGTCACCGGCATCGGACTCATTCGAGGGCCGCGGTCAGCCTGACGGACCGCGGCGTCAGGTCGCCGGCGTGATGTCTCCGACGAGCGCATCCAGCTGGTCGGCGTGCTCCTCGAGATGGTTCACGATGAACTCCTCGACGATGCGCTCCACGGACATGGCGCCGCGCGTCGGATGCGTACCGATGCGGCGCCACGTGTCCGCATCCCAGGCACGGGCGGCGTCGCTGATCTCGGCCAGCGACGCGCGCACGCGTTCCAGCAGCGCGGGCGGGTCGGCGTATCGGTCACGCTCGATGGCCTCGATGCGATCGGCGTCCGTCTTCACGCGGCCGAACGGCACCGGCTCGTCCGACGCGGCCGCGATCACGCCGCGGATCTGGGCCAGCCAATAGGCGGGAAACTCGGCGAGATGAGCCCAGACCTGGCCGGCCTCCCAGCGCTCCTCGCCACCGGGATCGGGCTCGGTCAACCCGGACGGAACCGGACCCGCGGCATGCTCGGCCAGCCGGCCTTCGGCGCTCGTCAGCCGCGCGATGAGCTGATCGACTGATGCGCTCATCGGCCGGGCCGCTCGATGACGGGGGCGGTCAGCGCACCGAGGCGTTCAATGGCAAGCGTCACCGTGTCGCCGGGTTCGAGGTAGCGGCCGAGCTTCTCGTCTCGGACCTCGAGGAGGCATCCGGTGCCAACGGTCCCGGATCCGAGCAGGTCACCGGGTCGCAGCAGCACGTCGGCCGAGGCGCGCTCGACCATCCGCCCGAAGCCGAACTGCGCGCTCGACCAACTCCCGCGCGACAGCTCCTCGCCGTTGACCGATGCGGTCATCTCCAGGTCATAGCCCGTCTCGGCGCGTGCGTCGGCGAGCTCGTCCGGCGTCACCAGCCACGGCCCGATGGACGAGGCGAAATCCTTGCCCTTAGCCGGGCCCAGCCGGACGGTCGTCTCCTCGCGCTGGAGGTCGCGTGCTGACCAGTCGTTGAGGATCATGTAGCCGCCGATCGCCTTCTCGCCCCGTTCCGAGTCGAGATCACGCACCGGGGTATCGATGAGCGCCGCCACCTCGAGCTCGTAGTCCAGCTCCGTGGAGCCCTTCGGAGCCCAGACGGGATCGCCCGGCCCGCGCAGCTCGGAGATGTTGCTGAAGTAGAACACCGGGATGTGGTACCACGCCTCGGGAATCTCCATGTCGCGGCGCTTCCACATCGTCCCGACGTGGCGCTCGAACGCATAGAAGTCCCGGAACGACGGCGGCGCCAAGATCGGCTGGCCGAACGCGAGGTTCGTCGCGTCGAGGGGATCGGTCGGCTCGGCGTCGAGAAGGTCGCGCAGCGCCTCGACCCGGAACCCGCCGGCCAGGAGGGCGTCGAGGGTCGTGATCGGCTGGCGGAAGAGCGCGCTGTTATGGGCGCGGGCCGGCTGGGCGGCCACGAGCGATCGGCGTGCCTCCTCGAGGTCGAGCCAGCGGGTCGCATCCGCATCCAGCGCGGCGGCGAGGCGCCACGGTGTGCCGGCGGCGGCGGTGCGTTCTCGGACGTGGGCGATCTTCATCGTGGGTCAGTGTAGGCGCCGCACCCGGTCGCGGAGACGTCGCCATCGGCCGATGGCACGCTGCTGTTCGGCATCCGAGAGGGGTCGACCGCCGTATCGGGCCAGCGCGTAGTCGGCTTGGAGCATGGCGATCTCGGGAGCTGCGACGCGCGCCGCGTGCCCGCGCGGCGTCTCGTATGGTCGAATCGCGTGCGGTGGATCGTGGGACTCCAGCTCGCCGAGCGCCGCAAGGTATGCGGCGACCGCATCCGTCGGGGTTCCGCGTCGGGCGCCTCGCCCGAGCGGCGAGAGCCGAGGAGCGCGGAGGCGGAAGGAGCCCTGCGGTATCGAGAACGTCCGCTCCTCGCTGCCGCCGCGCGTCGGGCGTCGCAGCCGGCGGCGGACCCAGACGCGGAGGACGATGATCGCGAGGAGCGCCACCGCGGCCCACAGGATGGCGACCGTCACGATCGGTCCCTGCAGCTGCTCGATCGTGTACTCGCGCAGCTCGGGGAGCCGTTCGAGCTCCTGCGGGGTGAGTGCCGGCGGCAGGGAGAAGCCAAGCCGACTGAGGGCCTCGTACAGCGCGGCCGACAGGACCGAGGCGACGAACACGCCGGCCAGCAGGACGTAGCCGACGAGGCTCAGCACCGGACCCAACATCCCTCGGGCCACCGTCTCGACCGGCAATCCGAGCATGTAGGAGGCCGGGATGCCGATGGCCAGCACGATGGCCAGCACGCCGAGCACGGTCCCGAGCCAGGATCGATTCCTGCGCCAGTCCACCCCCGTCTCGCGCCCGATCTCCTGGAGGCGCGACAGGCCGGCCGCCATGAAGCCGGCCGCCATGAACGTCAGGCTGGCGACGAATGCCTCCTCCACGAAGATCGAGCGCAGGTCGCCCGCGCCGAGTTGGCCCAGCGCCCATGGCACGGCCAGCGCGGGGATGCCGACGAGCACGAGCCGGGTCAGCGCCCGATCGTCGATCTCGAATCCGCGACCGACTCCTCGCATTGCGGCCACCAGCAGCAGCCACCCGCCCGGATGCACGCCCACCGCCCCGGCCACGTCGCCCGCCAACACCAGCGATCGCACGCGATCGTCCCAGAGCCACCCGACGGCGCCGAACGCGACGAGCACGCCGAAGAAGGTGAGGGGATGGTCGTCGGGGCGCAGGAGGCGCCGATGGACCGCGATCGCGGCAGCTCCGGCGGCCGCGGCCAGCTCCAGGGTGCCGAGCAGGGGGACGCGCCCGTCGATCGTGGTCTCCACGGCGATGTAGACCACCGCCAGCCACGCGCCCTCGGCCACGATGGCGAGGACCGGCAGCAGCCAGCCGACGACGCGTTCAGCCAGCCAGGACGAGCGCATCGGCCTCCCTCCACCCGGGTTCGAGATCAGCCTGGAGGGCGTTGATCCCGAGCGAGCTGATCGCCGAGGCGTGGGCCGCGCGCTCATCCCCGAAGGCGAGGTGGGTGACGGCGTAGCCGGTCCGCCCCAGGCGCTTCAGGCGGTCCGCGTACGGCTCGGGATCCCGCGCCGAGAGGGTGAGGATCGTGCCGCCCGGCGCGAGACGGCGTGGCGCGACGCCCAGCAGCCGCTCGAACGGCAGCGAGACGATGGGCTGCACGCGGGCCAGGACGTCCTCGATCCGGCCCAGCTGGCCGGTCGCCGCCGACGGAGGCACGTATGCCCAGCGACGGCCACCCGCGAGCTGCGCCCCGACGAGCAGGCCACAGGCCGTGTCGTCGTGGACCAGGCGACGCGCGAGCGACGCCGCGGCCACGCACAGCGCCTCCACCTGGTCGTCGTCGAAGATCATGAGCCAGTACGGCCCCGGCACGGTCTGGAGGTCCACCGCCAGCAGGACCTGCCGTTCGTGGACCGGCTCATAGCGCCGGCTGACCGGCTGGCCGATGCGAGCGGTGGCTCGCCAGTGAATGCGTCGCACCGGGTCGCCGGGCTCGTAGCGCCGGACTCCGGCGTGTCGGGACGGATCCACGAACAGGCTCGCCCGGCTTCGGGTCGAGCCGAGCGGGGCGCGGGCCGCGGGCGGCGCGCGGACCGGAACGGTTCGTGGGCGAACCAGGAGCTCCGCGGGCAGCTCACGCTCTTCGCTGTTCGTCCCACGCTCGAACAGGTCGCTGACGGTCAGGCGGATGGGCCCGAACCGGAAGGCGCCACGTCGCCGCGCGTCGATGACGAGATGACGGACCACGCGCTCGTACCAAAGCAGCGACCATGAATTCTGCAGCGCGCCCTGGCCGGGTCGTTCGCTCGCGACCAGCGGCCGGTCCTCGACGCGGAGCGTGTCGGTGACGTGGTCGTCGACGGTCAGCAGCGGGACGGGCAGCAGCTTTCGGTTCCAGACCTCGATGTCGAGCGGCACCTGGTCACCCCATACCGACCGGTGCGTGGCCAGGCGGCGCTCGTATCCGATCGACTCGAGCCCGTAGCGCGACCACAGGGTGGTCAGCCATCGGGAGAGCAGGGTGAGCCCACCGACGAGCAGGAATCCCGGCGCCCCGAGGACCGCACCCGCCACGATCATCGTCACGCCGAGGAGCGTCCATCCGTTCATGGGTGGCGCTCAGCGCACGCTGGCGCCGGCCTCCGTGCCGACTCCGACCGGCACCTCGGCGAGCACCTCGGCCATGACGGCGCCCGCGGTCGCGCCGCGCAGCTCTCGGTCGACGTCGACGACCAGCCGGTGGGTGAGTACCGGCGAGGCAAGTGACGCAACGTCATCGGGAAGCACGAAGTCACGCCCTTCGAGAACGGCGAGGGCCTGTGCCGCTCGATATAGCGCCACCGACGCCCGCGGGCTTGCGCCGAGCTGGAGGTCAGCGTGCTCGCGGGTCGCCCGGACCAGGCGAACGGCGTACGACTCGACCTCATCACTCACCGTCGCGGCGCGGGTGGCGGCGCGCAGCACGGGGAGCTCCTCGGGATCCATCACCGGAGACACGCGGTCGAGTGGCTCCTCCGAGGCGCGGTAGCGGCGGGCGATCGCGCGCTCGTCGGCCTCGTCCGGGTACCCGATCCCGATCCGCACGAGGAAGCGGTCGAGCTGCGCCTCGGGCAGCGCGAACGTCCCCTCGAGCTCCACCGGGTTCTGCGTGGCCAGCACGAGGAACGGCGGGGAAATCGGGCGCGTCTCACCGTCGACACTGACCTGGCGCTCCTGCATCGCCTCGAGCAGCGCCGACTGGGTGCGGGGAGTCGCCCGGTTGATCTCGTCCACCAGCAGGACGTTCGTGAAGATGGGGCCGGGAATGAACCGGAAGCTGCCATCGGCGAGGACGCTGGATCCGGTGACGTCGGTCGGCAGCAGGTCGGGAGTGCCCTGGACGCGGCCGAAGCCCAGTCCCAGGGACCGGGCGAACGCCCGGGCCAGCAGGGTCTTGCCGACTCCGGGCACGTCCTCGATCAGGGCGTGGCCGTCGGCGAGGAGCGCGACCATCATGAGTCGCAGCGCCGGTTCGCCACCGACAACCGCGTGTGACACCTCGTCGCTCAGCCTCCGCCACACGCGTGCGCCCGCGTGGGTATCGGTCATCCGGTCTCCGAACAATGCGTCTGCGGAGGATACGGGCTGGTCGCTATTCTCGTTCAGCCCATGACCAGTCCCGCCGTCCCCCTCATCGCCTCGGACGATCACCTTGCCCATGACGGGCTGATCGAGCTGGTCGCGGGGCGCGAGGTGCCGTGCTTCGAGTCGCCCGCACGCGCCGTCGCCATCCGCGACGCCCTGCTGGCGACCGGTGCCTATGACCTCCAGCCCCCCGACGACCACGGTCCGGACCCCATCGCCGCGGTCCACGAGCTTGAGCTCATCGACCTCGTGGAGCATGTCTGGGCCGATGCCGTGGCCGAGGGCTGGGACCGGGCGCGCGCGCTTCTGCCCGACACGTTCCTGCTTCGCGCGTACGCAGGCCCGATGCCGCTCGACCCGCTGCCGGCACGAAGGCACCTCCGACTGGGTGCGTACTGCTTCGACACCGCCACACCCATCGTGGCGGGGACGGCGGGAGCGGCTCGCGCGGCCGTGGACATCGCGCTGACTGCCGCTGATCGCGTCCTCGCGGGTGCACCCCTGGCCTTCGCGCTGTGCCGGCCGCCCGGTCACCACGCGGGCCGGAACCTGATCGGCGGCTACTGCTACTTCAACAACGCGGCGATCGTCGCGCAGTCGCTGGTCGCCCGCGGGGCGTCTCGCGTGGCGATCCTGGACGTCGACTTCCACCACGGGAACGGCACGCAGCAGATCTTCTGGCAGCGCGACGACGTCCTCTACGCCAGTCTCCACGGCGACCCCGGCGGGACCTATCCCTACTACTCGGGGTACGTCTCGGAGCAGGGTGGTGATCACGCGCCGCGCGCGAACCTGAACCTTCCCCTCCCACCGGGGACGGAGGGCGACGCGTACCTGGCCACGCTGGAGGTGGCCCTCGACGCGATCGCAGGCTTCGACGCCGATGCGCCGCTCGTGCTCTCGCTCGGCTTCGACACCTATCACGCCGATCCGATCTGCAACCTCGCGCTGCGGACGGATGACTACGTTCGGATCGCGGAGCGGATCGCGGCACTCGGGCGGCCGGTGATCGCGATTCAGGAGGGCGGCTACGCGGTCGAGGCGCTGGGTGCGAACGCAGTCGCATTCCTGGGAGCGCTGGCGGAGGCTCTGCCCGGCCGATGACCGACGACCATCGGCAGCCCCTGTGGCCCGCGTACGTGGCCACCTACACGTTCATGCTCGGGCAGTGGGCGTCGGGCGTGGCGGTCCCGCTCCAGGTCCAGCTCCTCGGCGGCTCGTTGGCCGACGCCGGGCTCCTGGCCTCGGTGCGCTTCGGCCTTCAGGCGTTCCTCCAGCTTCCTTTTGGCGCCGTCGCCGACGCGTGGGGCACGCGACGCGTGCTCATGCTGGCCATCGTGGGCAATGCCCTGGTCAATCTCGTGCCCCTGATCGCGCTTGCAATGGGCAGCGTCGTCCCGTTGTTCGCCTGGGCCGTGCTCTCCGGGGTCACGGCATCGCTCTTCCTGCCGGCGATCAGCGCCTATGTCGCGATCAGCGCCCCCGATGCCTCGCGGGGCAGCGCGTTCGGATGGCTGACGCTGTTCACTCACACCGGCGTCGCGTCCGGTCCTGCGCTGGGCGGCTTGCTGTGGGATCTCGGCGGACCCGTGCCGACGTACCTGGCGTCGTCGTTCTTCGGGCTGGCCGCGATCATCGGCGCCGTGTTCGTGGCGCCCAGCCTGCGGACGACGATCCAGCTGTCGCGGCTGCCCGGCATGGTCGCCGAGGTCGCTCGGCAGCGCGCGATCCTCGGTGCGTGGCTGGCCGCGCTGGCCATCGGCCTGCCATGGGGTGCAGTGGCCGGGCTCTTCCCGCTGTTCGGCACCGGCGTCGGCCTCGCGGCCGGAACCGTGGGGCTCCTGCTGGCCGCGCAGTCGCTCGCGAACGGTGCCTCGCGCGTGCCGCTCGGCAGGCTCATCGACCGGCGGCGCATCCCGCCGTATGCGGCCGCGCTGGGCGCCGGTGGATACGCGATCGCCATGGGCCTGCTCGGGTTCCAGAGCGGGATTCTCGGCATCCTCCTCGTCCTCGTGGCGGGCGTGGTAATGCTGGCCTTCACGCTGATGCTCGTCCAGGTCACGATCAGCGCGGTCGCGCGGCCCGAGCTGCGGGCCACCGGGCTCGGCGGCTACGGAACCTCGTTGTCGGCCGGGCTCGGCATCGGGCCCTTCGTGGCCGGCGGCGCCGCCGACGTCGGTGGGTTCGGGCTGGGCTTCGGCGCAATCGCCGGCATCGGCCTGGTCGTGGCGGCCGTTGCCGCTATCGTGCTCATCGGGGTGCGTCGGGATCCGCACCAGCGCTGAGCCGCAGCACCGCGTTCCACAGCCGCCGCCGATCGTCGAGCCGGAGCCGCGTGGACGGGAGCCAATCGAACGGTCGTGGCCGTCGGTCGAGGAAGAGCTGCCCGTCGGGGATCCCGGCGTGCGGGTCGGTGGCCAGCCAGATGAGCGTGTCGACACCCTCCGCGGGCGATCGAAGCACCGGCTGCATCAACCGATGGAAGCCGGGGAGCATTTCGGCCAAGCCGGGCGTATCGGCCCACCCGGGGTGCATGGCGTTGAACCGCACCGCTCCCCCCGGGAAGCGGCGTGACCACTCCCGGATCATCGCCACCTGGGCCCGCTTTGCTCGTGCGTAGGCCTTCGCACCGGAATAGTCCCCGTCCCGGTACTGCAGGTCGTCGAGGTCGAGCGGTTGGGTGTACATCCCGCCCGACGTGACGGCCATGACCCGTGCATCCGACGACCTCGAGAGCAGGGGATGGAGCGCACGGATGAGGGTGAACGGGCAGACGACCATCAGCGCCATGCTCGCCTCGATGCCGTCCTCACTGGTTCGCCGCTCCGGGAAGATCGCACCGGCGTTGTCGACCACGACATCGAGCCGAGGTTCGTTTGCCACGATGCCGGCCGCCGCCTCCCGTGTGGATCGCAGCGAGCCGAGGTCCGCCTCGACGATCGGGAATCGATCCTCGCCGTGGCGCCGGGTGAGCTCGTCCTGAAGGTCCTCGAGCTTCGACCTCGTGCGTCCCACCAGGATGACCCGCGCGCCGAGGGCTGCGAGCTGACCGGCCGCCTCGCGCCCGAGGCCGGACGTCGGACCGGTGACGAGGACGGTCTGGCCTCGCAACGCCTCTGGCTCGGGACGGCGCCAGTCATGTAGACGGCTTCGTGCCGCGTATCCAATGCGGGTGAAGCTGCCGATGACGGACAGCTCCAGGGCGGTATCGATCACGTTGCTCAGCACGCGGCCGCTCCCATGCACGAACAGGACCGGAGTGAACCATGACCACCATCAGGAAGCAGATCGTGACGGCCCTGCCGGTCGACGAAGCCTTCGCGTATGTCGCCGATTTCGCCAACTCCGCCGAGTGGGATCCCGGCGTTGAGACCGCCGAGCGGACGAACGATGGCGCGCTCGGGGTCGGGGCGCGATACCGGCTCGCGGTGGTCATGGGCGGACGGACCGCACCGATGGAGTACGAGATCACGCGCTACGAGCCATCGGATCGCGTCGTGCTCGACGGCTCGGGCTCCGGCGTCACGGCCGTCGACGACATCGGATTCGCGGCGACAGCCCATGGGACCGTGATCGACTACACGGCCACGATCCAGCTCGGAGGCCTGCTGCGCCTCGTCCAGCCGTTCATGGGGAAGACCTTCGCCGGGATCGGCGAGCGCGCCGCGAACGGAATGAAGCGCACGCTCGACGAGCGGGCATCGAACCGACGCGACGAGTGAGAGTCGCGATCATCGGGGCGGGCGTCAGCGGTCTGACCGCGGCCCACGCCCTTCATTCCGATCACCAGGTCACCCTGTTCGAAGCGGAGTCGCGCGCCGGTGGGCACGTGAAGACCGCGGTCGTGGAGACGTCGAACGGCCCGGTGGCCATCGACACCGGATTCATCGTCTACAACGAGCGGACGTATCCCCATTTCGTTCGCCTGCTGGCCGAGCTCGAGGTTGAAACGCAGCCGAGCGACATGTCGCTCAGCTCCACGTGCCGGGCATGCGACGTGGAATACAGCTCGCGCGGTCTCCGCGGCTACTTCGCGCAGCCACACGCCGTGGGTCGCCCGAGCCACCTGCGCATGTTCGCCGACATCCTGCGGTTCTACCGGGACGCCCGCCAGGTGCTCGCCGATGCGTCTCCATCGCGCGCGACGCTGGGCGACTTCCTCGATGACCGCAGCTTCGGGTCGACATTCGGGCGGCACTTCCTCCTGCCGATCACGTCGGCGGTGTGGTCGACCTCCGCGGACCGCATCCGAGAGTTCCCGATCGACCACCTGCTGCGCTTCCTCGACCACCACGGGCTCATCGGCTACGGGAAATCGTTCGAGTGGCGGACTGTGCGTGGAGGGGCCCGGACCTACGTGGATCGGATCCTCGATCGGCTCCCGTCCGGAGCCGTGCGCACCGCGAACCCGGTGATGAGCGTCGTCCGCGATGAAGCCGGGGTCACGGCTCACACTCGTGACCGGGCGCCCGAGCGCTTCGACGCGCTCATCATGGCCACGCACGCCGATGACGCGCTGCAGCTCCTCGCGGACGCCGATCCGGACGAGCGCGCGGCGCTCGGGGGCTTCGAGTACAGCGCCAACCGCATCGTGCTGCATACCGACGATGCCCTCCTGCCGTCGCGCCGGGCCGCCTGGGCGTCGTGGAACGTCTCGCAGGATGACTGCGCGCGGCCGTCCGGGGACCTGACGATGAACTACCACATGAACCGTCTCCAATCGCTCCCCGGATCGACGCAGTTCATCGTGTCCGTGAACCCGGGCCAGCGGCTGCGGGATGACCGCGTCCTGGTCGAGCGCGAGATGCGACACCCGATGTACACGTTCGCCACGCTCGACGCGCAGGAGGCGCTCGGCGGCCTGCAGGGCCGGCGACGCACCTGGTACGCCGGAGCGCATCTCGGCTACGGGTTCCACGAGGACGGGTGCCGTTCCGGGTTCGAAGCGGCCGCCCTCATCGGCGATGATCGCCTGGAGCGCGTGGCGTGAAGTCGCACCTGGTGGAGGGCGTCGTGCGGCATCGGCGCTCGAGGCCGTTCGTGTACGAGCTCGAGCACCGCGTCTTCTACTTCGCGCTCGACCTCCGCGAGCTGGACCTCGTCTGCCGGACACTGCGCCTCGTGGGAATCGGCAGGCGACGCCCGTTCACGTTTCTCGCCGGCGACCACCTCGACCCGCCGGCGAGCGACCTGCCCCGCGAGATCGACGCGAAACTGCGGCAGGCCGGCCTGCGCCCGGATGGCTGGACGATCACGCTGATCACGAACCTGCGGATGCTCGGCTACGTCTTCAACCCCGCCAGCTTCTACCTGTGTCGCGATGCATCGGGAACGTTGCGCGCCGTGATCGTGGAGGTCCACAACACACACGGCGAGCGGCACGTGTACGTGCTCGAGCCTCGAGCCGGCGGCGATCCGTTCGTGGCCGGCATGGACAAGGAGTTCTACGTCTCGCCGTTCATCGAGATGGCCGGGCGCTACGAGGTTCGCGTTCGTGACGAGCCGTCGCGGTTGCGCATCACCATCAACCAGCACGACGCGGCCGAGACGGGGCCGCTCCTCCACACCAGCCTCGACCTTGTGCGCCGGCCGTTGACGGATCGGATGCTGGTCCGGATGCTGGTCCGGTACTTCGGCTTGACGCATCGCACGATCGGGCTGATCCATTGGCACGCGCTTCGCCTTTGGCGCCGCGGCGCGCGGTTCCACGGCCACGGGCGGACTGCGGCATGACGACCACGCTCCAGGCTCCGCACATCCGCAACGCCGCCGGCTCGCTGCTCGGGCGTGTCGCCGTCCGGGTCGTCACGGCGGGGGCATCGCGTCTGCGGGTCGGGTGCCTCACCGTGGTCTTTCCGAATGGGGTGAGCCGCACGTATGGCGACCCCGATGCCGAGGATCATGCCGAAGTCCACATCCATGATCGGCGGGCCTTTGTCCGCATGCTGCTCGGTGGTGAGATGGGCGCCGGTGAGGCGTACGTGGATGGACTGTGGTCGAGCCCGGACCTTGCCGCTCTGCTCCGCCTCGCCGCCCTCAACCGCGAGTCCCTGGCGCTGACCGATGGCTGGTTCAGGTTGCCGGTGCAGGTCCCCCGCACGGTTGCCCATCGGCTGCGGCGCAATACCCGCGAGCAGAGCCGCCGCAACATCAGCCAGCACTACGACCTTGGCAACGACTTCTACCGCCTGTGGCTCGACGAGACGATGACCTACTCGAGCGCCGTGTTCGCCTCGCCGGACCAGTCACTCGCCGATGCGCAGTGCACGAAGTACACGCGCATCGCGGATGGTGCGGGACTGACGAAGGGGATGCATGTCCTCGAGGTCGGCTCGGGCTGGGGCGGCTTCGCAATCCATGCGGCAGGAACCATCGGCTGTCGAGTCACGTCCATCACGATCTCGCAGCGACAGCACGACCTCGCCCGGGCGCGAGTGAAGGAAGCGGGATTGGAGCACCTCGTCGACATCCAGCTGCGGGACTACCGCGATGTGACGGGCAGCTACGACGCCGTCGTCTCGATCGAGATGCTCGAGGCTGTCGGTGCCGAGTACTTCACGACCTTCTTCCAGGCCTGCAGCGATGCCCTCGTCGCTGGTGGACGCATGAGCCTGCAGACCATTACCGTTCCGGATGCCGGGTACTCGCGCCAGGCAGGCGGCGCCAACTGGATTCAGACCTACATCTTCCCCGGCGGGCTGCTGCCTTCACTCGCGGTCATCGAGCGGGCGCTCCACCGGACTGGCCTCGTGGTGCGACGGGTCGACGACATCGCCGACAGCTACGTTCGGACGCTCCGCGCGTGGCGCACCCGGTTCATGGCGCGCGCGGACGACGTTCGGGCCCAGGGATTCGATGATCGATTCATTCGGACTTGGGAGTACTATCTTGCGCTCAGCGAGGCCGGCTTCGCGTCGGGCGTCACGCAGGACCTGCAGGTCGTGCTCGAGAAACGACGGCCGGCTGGCTGACCACGCGGCCGGACGCGCGGCATACTCGGACGATGAGCAACGGACCACCGCGTCGCCGGGTCGGGCGCGATGCCGCCGGCGGCCCGCGCGAGACCAGCTGGGAGCACGTCGCGACCTGGTACGACGGTTGGGTGGGGGACCGCGGGTCGATCTACCACCGCGAGCTCGCCATCCCGGCGGTCCTCGACCTGCTCCAGCCCCAGCGCGGTGAGCGCATTCTCGACCTGGGCGGCGGCCAGGGCGTGCTCGCCCCATCGCTCGTCGAGCGCGGGGCGGACGTTACCGTCGTCGACGCATCGGCCAGGCTGATTGCGGCGGCGAAACGGCGCCACGCGCGCCTGCGAGGGACGCGGTTCCTCGTCGGGGACGCGCGGCGGCTGCCGGCCGTCGCGGGTCTCGAGGCCGGAGGGTATGACGCCGCGACGTTCCTCCTCTCGATCCAGGACATGGATCCGTTGCCGGACGTGATGGCCGGCGTTGACTGGGCGCTCGCGACGCGCGCCCGGGTCATCCTGCTGATGACCCATCCAGCATTCCGGCAGCCACGCCACTCGGGCTGGGGGTTCGACGAGGGTCGCAAGCTCACCTACCGGCGCGTGGACGGCTACCTCAGCGAGATGGCGGTGCCGATGAAGTCGCTCGGCGGTGGCCTGGCCACGCGCTCCTTCCATCGGCCGATCAGCGCGTATGTGAACGGCCTCGCCGATGCCGGCTTCACCGTCGACGGCATGCTCGAGATCCCCGACCTGGCACCGGATCGGCGACCGGGGAAGGTGGCGCGTGCCGACGCCCGCGGCAACGCCGAGATCCCGATCTTCCTGGGGCTGCGCGCCATCCGCGGATGACCATCGAGCGTCCTCGCGCGTTTCGCGCGAGAATGCGCCGATGACCACCAGTCGACCACTGCGCCGATCACCGATCGCCAGCGCCGCCGCGCTGCTCCTCGTGCTCCTGCTCTTCGGTGCCCTCGCCTTCGTGGCAGGGATGACGGTCAGTGGCAACGGACCCGGGCTCGGTGCGGCGGATCCGTCGCCGTCGGCTGCCGTGCCATCGACGGCGGCCACGCCCGCGGCCACGCCCATCCTCGAGACCGTGAGCTGCACGGAGCCGACCGAGGCGTTCGCCGTGCTGTGCGAGACGTACGCCCAGATCAAGGGCGAGTACGTGGACGAGATCAGCGACGCCGAACTCGTCGATGGCGCGGTGCGGGGAATGATCGAGTTCGGCCTCCAGGACCCGTACTCGGGCTACCTGCCGCCCGACCAGTACGGCTCCGCCCTCGACGACCTGTCCGGCGAGTTCAGTGGCATCGGCGCCGAAGTCGGGATGGAGAATCTGGTGGATGCGGGGGACCTCGCGTCGTGCACGGTGGTCAGCCAGACCTGCGCCATGGTCGTGGTCGCGCCATTGGCCGGCTCGCCGGCCGAGGAGGCCGGGCTCCGCGCCGGCGATCGCATCCTCGAGATCGACGGCGTCTCGACGGTAGGAGAGTCCGTCAGCTCCCTGGTGTTCGAAGTCCGCGGCGAGGCGGGGACCGACGTGACCCTCACCGTCGAGCGCGGCGGCACGCAACTCGACATCACGATCACGCGAGCCGTCATCGACCTCCAGGAGGTCGAGTCCGCGCTCCTGGACGGCAACATCGGCTACATCCGACTGACGACGTTCACCGACCGCGCCACCGGATTGTTCCGCGAGGCCCTCGGCACGCTCGTCGACCAGGGCGCCACATCGATCGTGTTCGACCTTCGAGGGAACCCGGGAGGGTTCATCACCACGGCACGCGGCGTCGCCAGCCAGTTCGTGCCCGCCGGCCAGCTCCTCTTCACGGTCGAATCCGACGGCAACGTCCAGCGCTGGGAATCCGAGTCGGGCGGCCTGGCCCAGACCGACGCGATACCGGTGGTGGTGCTGGTCGACGGCGGCTCCGCATCGGCATCCGAGATCGTGGCCGGCGCGCTCCAGGACACGGGCCGGGCGACGATCCTCGGCGCGGCAACCTTCGGCAAGAACACGGTCCAGACCTGGAACGACCTGCCGAACGGCGGCGGCCTGCGGATCACGACCGACCGCTGGTTCACGCCCGACCACAATTCGGCGGCGCCCAACGGAATCCAGCCCGATGTCGTCGTCGCGTCCCCAGCGGATCCAACCGGCGACGCGGATCCGCAGCTGGACCGCGCGATCGAGATTCTCGGCGAGTAGTCAGCCGCCGAGGATGCGGAGGTAGAGCTCCGGGTTGACATTGCCGCCGGAGATGACGACGACTCGCGCATCGTCGCCCCGGATGCGGGGTGCGCGGCCTGCCAGGTGGGCTGCCATCGAGGCAGCGCCCGACGGCTCCACGACCAGGCGTGCGCGGTGCGCGAGCTGGCGCATGGCATCGGCGATCTCGTCCTCCGTCACCGTCACGATGCCATCCATGAAACGCTTGAGGTGCTCGAAGGGCAGCGGCCCCAGCGAGTTCGTCCGAAGGCCGTCGGCCATGGTCCGCACGGTCTGCTCGGCGGTCCAGGTGACCATTACCCCGCGCTCGAGCGACTCCTTCGCATCGGCTGCCAGCTCCGGCTCGACGCCGATGACTCGCGCGTCGGGCGCCATGGCCTTCACCGCGGTCGCCACCCCGGCCGACAGCCCGCCACCGGAGACCGGAACGATGACACTCGTCACGTCGGGCAGATCCTCGACGATCTCGAGGCCGCAGGTCCCCTGGCCGGCGATGATCGCCGGATCGTCGTAGGGCTCGACCATGACGAGGCCTCGCTCATCGACGAGCTCGAGGGCGCGCCGATGCCGATCCTCTGAGTCGTTTCCGGTGGTGACGATCTCGGCGC
>JBPCOK010000016.1:0-2835 GCA_051000335.1 Candidatus Limnocylindria bacterium
AGGATGCCCTCGGCGGCGCGAATTCGGCCACTCTCTCCCAGCGGCTCAAGCTGCTCGAGGACGAGGGGCTCGTGGAGCGACGGGCGATCAGCGAGGTTCCGCCGTGGGTGGAGTACTCGCTCACCGAAAAGGGGACCGACCTGCGGGGCGCCGTCGGCGGCATCGATCGCTGGGCGGAGCGCTGGGCAGCCCGGCAGTGAGCCATCCCGTGGCCGAGGAGCGACCGGCCGCGCACGGAGACGCGCTCAACCTCGTCCGTGCTGCGATCGCCGATGCCGCAGGCCCAGACGCGGCGGCGCAGCGGGCCGTCGACCTGCTGCATGAGCGCTTCCCGGCCTATGACTGGGTCGGCGTGTACTGGGTCGACGGGACGGACCTCGTGCTCGGCCCGTGGCGGGGACCCGAGGCCACCGAGCACACGCGCATCCCGATCGGCACCGGGGTCTGCGGGGCCGCAGCCGCGAGCGGCCGGACCGAGATCGTGTCGGATGTCGATGCGGATTCCCGGTACCTGTCGTGCTTCGCGAGCACGAGGAGCGAGATCGTCGTGCCGATCTTCGATGTCGAGCGGGTCATCGGGGAGATCGATGTCGACGGATCGGATCTCGACGCGTTCGACACGAATGACGCTCGGTTCCTCGAGGAGGTCGCCGCGCTCCTCGCACCCCTGCGTCCGAAGGCGTAACCGGCGACGTATCGCACCGGTGAGATGCCGACCGCCCCGGGTCCATTCGAGCGGGTGTATGCCGACCACGTCGTCGGCATCTATCGCTACGTGTACGCACGCGTCGGCAATCGCCCCGATGCCGAGGACCTGACGGCCCAGGTCTTCATCCGTGCGGTCGAGCAGCTCGACACGACACGTGAGCCGAGACAGATCGGCGCCTGGCTGTACCGGGTGGCCCAGAACGCGATCGCCGACCATTGGCGCTCCTTCTATCGGCTGCCGCTCGTCGGGATGGAGCAGGTGGCTCCGGGGTGGGAGCCCGCCGATGCCGGATCGGCATCGCCGATCGTCCACGACGACCGGGCGCGCGACCGCGTCCAGGCCGTCCTGGCGCGCCTTCCGGGCCGCTATCGCCGCGTGCTCGAGCTGCGGTTCCTCGAACGGATGTCGGTCGCCGAGACGGCGACCGCCATGGGGATCACGAGCGGGAACGCCAAGGTGCTCCAGTACCGGGCGCTGCGGCGCGCGGCAGTGCTCGGGGACGGAACCGATGGCTGACGAGCGCGATCCACGAGCTGAGCGATTCGAGCGATACCTGGCCGGGCTGATGGGCGGGTCACGACCCTCACCGCACGATGTCGACGGCGACGCGGAGGCCGAGATGGCCCGCCTTGCGGCCGAGATGGCGGCGGCGTCGGGAGGGTCCGAAGCTGACCCGGACCCGGCCTTCGTCGAGCAGCTGAGGCTGCGGATGCGGGCAGCCGACGAGGGACTGGACGCGGTGCGCGTCTCGCCGCCGGTCCGCGAGCCACGCGCGATGCCACTCGGGCGAACGCGATGGAGCGTCTCGCGGCGACAGGTCCTGCAAGCGGGACTCGGTGCAGCCGCAGGACTCGCCGCCGGAGTCTTCGGGACATCGCTGGCATCCCGCTCGAGCCAGCCACCGTCGATCGGAGGCACGGATGAGCTCATCTCGGGCGAGGGGTTCTGGCAGGAGGTCGCACTGCTGGCCAACCTCCCGGCTGGCTCGGCGGTCCGCTTCTCGACGGCCGCATTCGATGGCTTCATCGTCAACGACGGCGGCGAGGTCCGGGCCCTGTCCTCGGTCTGCTCGCACATGGGCTGCACGCTCCAGTTCCGGCCCGAATGGCGGGACCTGCGCTGCCCATGCCACGGCGCGAGCTTCGACCTCAGCGGCCGCCTCGCGAACGGCCGCCGAGCGTGGCGGGAGGCTCCGTACCGCGGGGATGCAACGGCCTATCCGATCGAGCTGCCTGACCTCGTCCGACCGCGGATCAGGGTCGACGAGGATCGCATCCTGGTCTGGACCGCACAGGCGTGAGTCGCGACCTTCACCGAGCGCTCTGCGCATCGGCGCGGGATCACTGCTGCACCCCGCGGGCACGCGCGCGCTAGAAGACCACCTCGAACAGGTAGCCGATGACGTACGGGATGGCCAGGATGGCGAGGATCACGAGCAGGACGATCCCGGCATAGAGGAAGAGGGACAGATCCGGGGGCCCCGCGCGCTCGGGAGGCGGCGTCAGGCGTCGCGGCAGGTGGGAGGGCCGCCGCGGACGCCGATGCTCATAGGGCTGCGGCTGCGACAGGTCGGGCAGTTTGAAGCGCGTCTCCGGCACGTTACTCGTAGACCTCGGGATTGATCGGAGTCGGCAACCGTTCCCCGCGCACGCCGGCGAGCAGGTTCGCGGCGGCCATCTCGGCCATGCGATCACGCGTGACCCGCGACGCGGATGCGATGTGCGGAACGACGACGCAGTTCGGCAGGGCGACCAGGCCGTGATCAGCCGGCAGCGGCTCCGGCTCGGTGACATCCAGGCCGGCGGCGAAGATCTGGCCGTCGCGGAGGGCGGCCTCGAGAGCCGCGGGGTCGACGACCGGGCCGCGGGACGTGTTCACCAGCACCGCGGTCGACTTCATGGCGCGCAGCGCATCGGCGTCGATCAGGTGGTGCGTCTCGTCGGTGAGGTTGACGTGGAGGCTGATGAAGTCGGACTCGCGGAGCAGCTCGTCCATCTCCACGCGGGTGGCGTCGAGATCCGCCTCGTCCTCGGGCGTCGCCGGATGGACGTCGTGGTAGAGGATTCGCATCCCGAATCCTCGTCCGCGTCGAGCCATCTCGCGCCCGATGCGTCCGAACCCGACGA
>JBPCOK010000054.1:0-4763 GCA_051000335.1 Candidatus Limnocylindria bacterium
AGACGCGATAGTGCTCGAAGGCCTCGATGCCGGCCAGGCGTTCGCGTGCGTAGCCGAGCAGCGCACGCTCCTCTACTGCGATGTTCTCCATGCCGGCAGCGGCGAGGGTGTCGCATGCCACACCCAGCGCGACCGCCCCGAGCACGTTCGGCGAGCCGGCCTCCTGGCGGTCCGGTAGATCGGCCCAGAGCGTCTCCTCCACGGTCACCAGCTTGACTGCGCCACCGCCGCGCAGGAACGGATCGCCTGCGACGAGCCAGTCTCGTTCGCCGATGAGCGCACCGGCGCCGTACGGCGCATACAGCTTGTGGCCGGACAGGGCGAGGTAGTCGATCCCATCGCCCGCCATGTCGATCGGGGCGTGCGGCGCGAGCTGCGCCGCGTCGACCAGCAGCCGCGCGCCGTATTCGTGCGTGATGCGGGCGATCTCTGCCACCGGCCAGATCTCGCCGGTCACGTTGCTCGCACCGGTCACCGCCACCAGGTGCGGATCCTCGCAGTGGGGGAGGTCGCGGAGCGTGATTTCGAGCTGTTCCAGCATCTCTGCCGGCGTCTCGGGGACCGGCAGGTAGCGGGCGCCGGCACATCGCTTCCAGGGCAGCAGGTTGGCGTGGTGCTCGCCCGCGAAGGCGACGACGTGGGTGCCTGCTGGCAGCGTCCCGGCCAGCAGGTTGATCGAGTCGGTCGTGTTGCGGGTGATGATCACCGCGTCGTCATCGCGCGCGTTCACGAACCGATGGATGGATTCGCGGGCGCCCTCGTATGCGGCGGTCGAGGCGCGGGACTTGAAGCCGGCGCCGCGGTGCACGCTGGAGTACCAGCCGAGGAGCTCCTCCACCGCATCGTGGACGGCCTCGAGGGCGGGCGCGGAGGCTGCGTAGTCGAGGTTGACGTAGGGACGCGTCCCGCCCGTGACGAGGGGAACCTCGGTCCCTGCGCCGACGAGCTTGACGAGGTCGCTTCCGTGGATCGATGGCTCTCGGGTGGCCGTCATCGGGTCAATCCTACCCCCAGCTCAGGGCAGGAAGACCAGCTTCGCGGCGGCCAGCAGGAGGACGAACGCCAGCGCGCGTCGCAGGCTGAGGATGCTGAAGCGCGCCGCACCAAGGCGTGATCCGATCAATCCGCCGAGGACGACCGCGGCGATCCAGGCCGGGAGCTCGGGGGGCAGCACCAGCCCGCTGCGCAGCAGGCCACCAATGCCGGCGATCGAGTTCACGAGGATGAAGGCGCCGGACAGTCCGGCGGCCGCCCGCGTCGGCGTCCATCGCGCGAGCACCAGGAGCGGCGTCAGGAAGATCCCGCCACCGGTCCCGGTGAGCCCGGCCAGCAGTCCGATTCCCGCGCCGGCCGCGATCCCCCCGACCAGCGGAACGCCGCGAGCCGTGGCGGCATCATCGCCCGTGCGGGCGGTGGCCAGCCGAACGGCTCCGGTGACGAGCACGAGCGCCACCGGCGGCCGATAGATCTCGCCCGGCAGCTGGACGGACCCCCCGAGAAATGCCATCGGCACGGACCCGATCGCGAGCGGGACGAGCTGCCGCCACGGCAGATGCCCCGCCCGATGGAATCGGAGGATGACGATGCTGGCGACGAAGAGGTTGAGGGCGAGCGCGGTTGGACGCATCGTCTCGGGGAGCACGCCGACGAGCGCCATGGCCGCCAGGTACGCGGACGCGCCAGCGTGGCCGACGCTCGAGTAGAGAAGTGCCGCGCCAAAGAACAGCGCTGCCAGCAGCAGCGCATCGGGGCTCATCGGCCCCATGCTAGACGCGGGTGGTCAGGGCTGCCAGATCGTCGTATCGGGCCGGAAGATCACCCACGCGAACCAGAACGGCTGGTCGTTCGGAACCGGATCGAGCTGGCTGCCGCTCATCGGTCCGTCG
Organism: Candidatus Limnocylindria bacterium; assembly: GCA_051000335.1. Lineage (GTDB taxonomy): Bacteria > Chloroflexota > Limnocylindria > QHBO01 > QHBO01 > JACDBZ01. The sequence goes on from JBPCOK010000054.1 coordinate 1,887, forward strand.
ATCGCCGTGCCGCCCAGGTTCCAGGTCGACCCGGTTTCGGTGTCGGTCATCAGGCCCTCGGCCGCGGGCTCGAACTCGAGCGTTGCGCCATCCACGGCGCGCGAGTACACCACGGCCGATCCGACGAGGTCGCCACCGGCGACCGTTGCGCCGCCCAGCCCGGATGAGGTGCCCGGGCCCCAGAGGATCACGATCGGCTCACCCCCAACCTCGTCGTTGACGACGCCGACCTCGGCGATGTCCGGCAGGGGATACGCCACCTCCTCCTCGCCGACCACCACGCCAATGATCCGCACCTTCGGGTTCAGGCGGCCGTCGAGCAGGGTCGTGTCCTGGAGGAGGAACGGAGTTGAGTCGGCGCGGTCGTAGCCACCGTACGGGTTCGCTCCGTAGTCGCGACTGTGGCCGGTGTCACGGGTCAGCACGGTTCCGTCCGGATGCAGTTCCTTGAACTGGGCCCAGCTGACGAGCTGCGAGGGAAGGAACTCGAGCGCGGCGCCGCTGTACTGGCCGACGATGCCCCGACCGGTCGCCTGCTGCCACCACGACTCGGTCTGGCGGTCGTACATCACGAGATCCGAGTGGCGCAGGTTCCCGCTCACGCCGAAGTCGAGCACCTGACCATCCACCGTGCGATCGAACACGATGGCCGTGTGGCACAGGGGGCAGAAGGTCACCGCAACCGGCACGTCCGCGATCGTATCGTTCACGATCTCGTGCCAGATGAGGATCTGGATCGGGTAGGCGCGCCAGTCTCCCTCGACCCCGGCCATGATCACCGGCTCGTGGTCCTCGAGGAAGTCGATGGCCGAGACATCCGCGAACTTCGGATCGTCGATGGCCGGGATGCCGTCCTTGCCCGGCCCGCCGCTGAGGAACTCGTTGAGCGGGACGTCGTGCCGGCTGAAATCGGTCTCCCAGCCGGCCATGCTGACGCTGAGCTGATCGCCCGGGCCGGGCGCCTCGGTCGGATCGTCGGACGCGCCGGGCGGAGCGCTCGTGCCCGGGTCACCCGCGCCAGCGGACGGCCCGCCTCCGCCAGGTGTCACGCCGGTGGAGCAGGCGGCGAGCAGCAGTCCCCCCGCCAAGACTACGGTGATCGATCGATAGTTCGGCCAGTTCATGGGACCCAGCATCGCGCTTCGACCGGGTTCGCGCCGTAAGGGGGATCACATCCGCGGGGCGGGTGGGCGGGCGATCCTGCATCCATGCAACTCATGAAACAGCTTCTCGGCTCCACGGATACGTGCCAGCATCTGCCCGCCTCCCCGCCCACCGCCCAGGCCACGCAGTGCCAGGAATGCGGCAGCGGCTTCAACATTCGACTTTGCGGTACGTGCGGCCACGTCGGCTGCTGCGACTCGCAGTCCGGACACGCCCGGATCCACGCCAACGAGGCGGGGCACCCGATCATCCACGCCGATCCAAAGGGCGGCGGCTTCATCTGGTGCTACACCGACAACCGGTACCTGTAGGCGTCTCGACGCGCCGCGGGCCCTTGCCGAGCCGGGTCAATCGGCCTCGAGCTCGCGATGAGCGTTCATGAAGGCGGTGCTGAGCACGCGCGCCACGGTCGGGAACGCGTGGATCGTGTCCGCCAGCACGGCCAGCGGCGTGCGGAGCTTCACCGCCAGCACGGCCTCGTGGATCGTCTCGCTGACCCCGGGTCCGGCCAGGAACACGCCGACCAGCACCTTCGCCTGCCGATCGACCACGATCGTGCAGTGGCCGGTGGCCTCCGCCGTGTAGCCCTTCGCGGTCGGTCCCAGGTCGACGCTGAACTCGGCCGCGTCGATCCCACGCTCCTTCGCCTCGTCGAGCTTCAGACCGACCGACGCAGCCTCGGGATCGGTGTAAATGGCCCGCGGGATGGCCGTGTGGTCCGGCGCCACGTCGTCGCCGAGTGCCAGCTGCGCCGCGAGCTCGCCCTGGTAGTGGGCCAGGTGAGTGTGCATCTCCGGTCCACCCGCGTCGCCGACGACGTACACGTTCTCCGCGATCCGGAGCTTCTCGTCCGGGTTCACCCTCCCCTCCTCCGGCGTGACGCCGATGGAGTCCAGGTTGAGCGCGTCGAGCGGCACCTCGCGACCCACGGCCAGTATGATTTCGTGGCCCTCGACGCTCGAGCCATCGGACAGCGTCACGACGTGGGCTCCGTCCGAACCGGCTCCCTCCTCGACGCGCTCGGCGCGGACCCCGAGCCGGAGCGTGACGCCCTCGTTCTTCAGTGCCTCAGCGACGAGGTCGCTGCTCTTCGGATGGTCCTTGTCGTTGATGTGCTCGGCCGGGTGCACGATGGTCACCGGCACGCCAAAGCGCGCGTACACCTGCGAGAGCTCGACACCCGTGGGACCCGCACCCAGGATGACGAGGCTGCGCGGGAGCTCCCGCGTCGACGTGCCGTGGCGATTCGTCCACGGCTCCATGTCTTCCATCCCGGGCAGATCGATGACCTTCGAGTGTGTTCCGACCGCGACGATCACCGCGCCCGCCTGGAGCTCCCGGTCATCGGCATCCTCCGCCGAGACGATCACCCGCCCGGGGCCGTCGAACCGCGCCTCGCCGCGGATCACGGTCGCACCCGCTCCTTCCAGCGACTTCACGTGGCCGTTGTCATCGGGAAAGTCGGTTCCCTCGCGGCTGATCATGTAGTCGCGGTAGTCGCTTGCCTTCGACCAGTCGTAGTCGCCGCCGTCGTGATGCACCCTCGCGGCATGGAGGAGTGCCTTGGATGGCATGCATGCCCAGAACGGGCAGGAACCGCCGAAGAGCTCCTTGTCTATCACGGCGACCGAAGCTCCGCGCCCGGTTGCCAGGTGCACGGCGGCCTCCCCGGCGCTGCCGCCGCCGATGACCACGATGTCGAAACGTTCCATC
>JBPCOK010000166.1:0-13081 GCA_051000335.1 Candidatus Limnocylindria bacterium
CGGCGGCGGACGTCGGGGCAGCCCCGGACGCGACCAGGGAGCGGATCGGTACGGTCCTCGGCGAGCTCAATCGCATCACCGGCGACATCCGGGGCACGATCTTCGACCTCCGATCCGAGGCGCTGGAGAGCCGTGACGCCGAAGCCATCGTGCTCGCCGTGGCCGACGAGCTGCAGGCCCAGACATTCGTCCGGCTCGAGGTGCAAGCCGAGGGGCCGTACCGTCCGCTGCTGCAGCACGAACAGGCCGAGCACCTGCGCCATATCGTGATCGAGACCTTCAGCAACGTCCTGCGCCACGCCCAAGCGACCTCGGTGATCGTCACGATGAGCTGCACGCGCCGCCACTTCACGCTGGAGATCCGGGATGATGGGGCCGGGTTCGATCCCGCCGGTCGCGAAGGGTCGGGGCGCGGCCGAGCTCAGGGCCTGGAGAACATTCGGCGGCGCGCCGAGCTCCTTGGCGCCGATGTCGACATTCAGGGCGAACGCGGGCGCGGAACGGCGCTGTCGCTTACGATGCCAGTGGCGACCGCTCGTCGCCCTACCCCATGACCGACCCAACCACCGGACCCACCGCTCCCGCCGATGACGTCCGCATTCTCATCGCCGACGACCACGAGGTCGTGCGCATCGGCCTCGCCTCGCTGCTCGATCGGCAGCAGGGCTTTACCGTCGTGGCCGAAGCCGGTTCCGGACAGGAGGCCGTCCGCGCGGCCCACCGCGTTCGACCCGATGTCGTGGTCATGGACATTCGGATGCCGGACGGATCGGGGATCGACGCGTGCCGCGCCATCACGAACGATCTGCCGGGCACGCCGGTCGTGATGCTGACCAGCTATGCGGACTCCGATGCCCTCTTCTCGGCGATCGACGCCGGCGCGTCCGGCTACGTCCTCAAGCGCGTGGGATCCACGGAGCTCGTCGACGCCGTACGCACGGTGGCTGCCGGCGGCTCGCTGCTCGACCCGGCGGTGACGAAGAGCGTGCTCGATCGCATCCGGAGCACGAACCGCCTCGAGGAGGCAGGCGCGTTCGCCGAGCTCACCGAGCAGGAGCGACGCGTGCTGGCCCATATCGCCGACGGCGCCTCGAACCGCGAGATCGCCGATCGCATGGGCCTGGCCGAGAAGACGGTCCGCAACTACGTCTCGAGCGTGCTCGCCAAGCTCTCGCTCGACAGCCGAGCCCAGGCGGCCGGCTATGCCATCCGGAATCGGCTGCCCGAGATCGGCGAGGACGGGGCATGAGCGTCCGCACATGGCGCGTCGCTCTGGTCGCCGCGCTTCTCGCATTGAGCGCATGCGCCGCCGATGAGTCACCGTCGCCGACGGCCATTCCGTCGTTGACGGCCAGCCCGAGCCTCGCGCCGTCGGCAACGGGCACGCCGTCGCCCGAGCCAACGGCGACCCCCGAACCCCCGCTCAGCCTGGCGTTCCCGGAGTCCACCGATCAGCGCGCGGTCAGTGCCAGCGTCGATGCCCAGGTCGGCGCCGACGGTGGCACGCTTGTCGTGACGGTGACCAGCAGCGCCGCCGATCGCATCGACGAGCTCGTGCTGCGCTGGCCGACCGAGCTGAACGACGTTCTCTTCCTCGCGCCGTTCACGCCAACCGAGGATCGAATTCGGGACGGCGGACCGCCGCTCGTTCAACCGTGGACGAAGTGGGTCATCGGCCCCGGTGAGCGTGGGGAGCCCGACGGCGCCGTGTCGCTCGGATGGGGACCGCTCCTGTCGGAGGCCACCCTCGTGATCCAGCTCGACGCCACGCGACTCACGGACGAGCCCATCGCGTTCGATCTCCAGATCCTCTCGAACAACGACCTCCTGACCCTGGAGGGCGGCGGCCCGGCCGAGCTCCGGATCGAGATCCCCTGATGCGGCCGATCCTCCCGGCGTGGACGGAGTCCGACGCCGCGCTGCACGCCCGGCTCGGTGCCGCCATCGATCCCGACCGCAAGGTGCTCGGCGCGCTCGAGCGCATCACGCCGCTCGGGGGCAAGCGGATTGCGGACGTCGGCACCGGCATCGGTCACTTTCCGATGCTCCTCGCCCGTCGCACCGGGCGGACCTATGGCGTCGAGGCCGACCCGTCCCTCCGCGCGGAGGCGCAGCGTCGTGCGGCGGAGGCCCACCAGCCCAATGTCCGGATCGTCGAAGGGACTGCCATCTCCCTTCCGCTCCGCGACGGCGCGGTCGATGTCGTGCTCACCAGCCTCATCGACCCCGACGCTCGATTCATCCCCGCGATCGCGGAGGCGGAACGCGTGCTCCGTCCGGGCGGCCGGCTCATCGTCATCGGCCATTACGGGCGGGACGACGTGTCGGCGTTGCTCGAGCCGGAGGTGGTCGCGCACACCGCCGCCGCAACGCGACATCGGACCGGGTGGTGGGTCCGCAACGGGTTCAAGATCAAGGTGGTCCACGCGAGGCTGGATCTGAGCGACCTGACGACGGCGCACGCACTGCTGCCGCTCCTGTACGGCGACCGCGGACGGGCGTATCTCATGGGCGCTCACGGGACGTCGCTGAGCCTGAAGCTGGGGCTCTACCACCGGGTCCGGGCGGGCACCGCTTGAGATCCACGCGGCCGACATCCGCGGTCATGCGCAAAGTGTCTTGCGGGCACGCTGGTCCGCGGATATGATCAGTCGGTCCGAAGGCCAGGCTCTTCTCCCCCCGGAGCCTGGCCTTCGGCGTGTCCGCCGCTCGGCCGATGCGATAATGATCGCGGCTCGCCGCCCACCCCAGAAGCAGCGCAGGAGGCACGCGTCCGCTCCGATGGCCACCACGCCACGCATGAAGATCACCTACGCGACGCTCTCGGCCGACAACGAGGAGCTGCAGTCGTCGTTCGACGCGGCCGTCGAGCGGGCCCGCGCCAATCTCGGCCGCACCTACCCGATGCTCATCGGCGGCGAGGAGCGCACCGGGGACGAGACGTTCGAGGACCGCTCCCCGATCGACACCGACATCGTGATCGCACGCTTCCCGGTCGGGACCCGGGACGACGTCCGCGATGCGATCGCCGCGGCTCGTGCGGCCTATCCGGCCTGGCGCGACACGCCCTGGCGCGAGCGGCTCGCCGTCCTGCGTCGCGCGGCCGATCTCATCAGCGAGCGGCAATTTGACTATGCGGCGCTCATGGCGCTCGAGGTCGGCAAGAACCGGCTCGAGGCGCTCGGTGACGTCGAGGAGACCGCGGACCTTCTCCGCTACTACGGCGACGAGTTCGAGAAGGCGGATGGCTTCGTGAAGCCGCTCGGCTCGCTCTCACCCATCGAGTCCACGCGCTCGGTGCTTCGCCCGTATGGCGTGTTCGGAGTGATCAGCCCCTTCAACTTCCCGATGGCGCTGGCCGGCGGACCGGCGGGCGGCGCGATGATCGCCGGCAACACGGTCGTCCTCAAGCCCAGCAGCGACGCTCCACTGAGCGGATGGAAGTTCGCCGAGGCACTTCGCGACGCGGGCCTGCCCGACGGGGTCTTCAACCTCGTCACCGGCCCGGGCGAGACGGTCGGCGCCGAGCTGCAGGAGAACCCCGGCATCGACGGCATGGTGTTCACCGGCTCGTACGAGGTCGGCATGAAGCTCTACCGAAGCTTCACCAAGGACTATCCGCGGCCGATCATCACGGAGATGGGCGGCAAGAATCCGGCGATCGTGACCCGCAACGCCGATCTCGACGAGGCGGCCGAGGGCGTCATGCGCTCGGCGTTCGGGTTCGACGGACAGAAGTGCAGCGCGAATTCCCGCGTCTACGTGGAGAAGCCGGTCGCCGCCGAGTTCATCGAGAAGCTCGTGGGGAAGGCGCGTGGCATCACGGTGGGTGATCCCACGAAGCGCGAGACCTGGATGGGGCCCGTCATCAACCAGCGCGCCCTCGACACCTTCGAACGGGCGGTGAATGACGCGAAGAGCGGCGGGGGGACGATCGAGATCGGTGGCGACGTCCTCCGCGACGGCGACACCCAACGCGGCTTCTTCCCGACGCCGACGGTCGTGTCCGGACTGCCGCTCGAGCACCGCCTCTATCGCGACGAGCTCTTCGTCCCGTTCCTCGTGGTCGGCGAGGTTGACTCGCTCGACCAGGCCCTCACCGAGGCGAACGCGAGCGAGTACGGACTCACGGCCGGGATCTTCAGCCACGACGACGCCGAGGTGAAGCTGTTCCTGGACACGATCCAGGCCGGCGTGGTCTACGTGAACCGCCGCGCCGGCGCGACGACGGGGGCGTGGCCGGGCATCCAGAGCTTCGGCGGGTGGAAGGGCTCGGGCTCGTCCGGCAAGAGCGGCCTCGGTCCGTACTACGTCCAACAGTTCCTGCGCGAGCAGTCGCAGACCGTCATCGGCGACGAGCCCGCGGCACGGTGACGGCCGACGCGACGATCGTCGAGCCGTCCGGCTGGTTCTCCGTCCAGCTGCGCTACGCGTACCTCTCGGGCGAGCACGAGTCGGTCACCCTGGTCGAGGACCGGGTGATTCTCGTGGAGGGGGCAGACGAGGAAGCGGCGCTGGGTCGGGCCGTCGAGCTGGCGCCGGACTACGAGGACGACTATGAGACCGAAGGTGGCGAGGCCGGCGCCATCCGGTTCGAGGGCATCGTCGCCATCAAGGAGCTCGACGACGCCCCTGGGCCGGGGGCCGAGGTCTGGCACGAGTTCATGTCTCCCGATCCGTCCCGCTCCGAGATCGACGACGAGGGCGAGCCGCTGCCGCCGGTCTACCCGGAGGAGATGGCCTTTCCCCGCGCGCGCGACGACTGACCGATGAGCTGGCGCATGGCGGCCTACCGGGTCGCGCGCCCGCTCCTCTTCCGCGCCGACGCCGAGCGCATCCACCACGCCGCGCTCCACGGCCTGCGACTTGCCGGTGCCGGACGTCTCGGGCGAGGAGCGCTCGGCTGGACGTCCGGCGTGCCGTCGAGGGACGCGGGCCGCGAGCCCGTCGAGCTGATGGGGCTGCGCTTCCGGAATCGGATCGGCCTGGGGGCCGGATTCGACAAGGATGGAACCGCCATCGCCGGTTGGGCGGCACTCGGGTTCGGGTTCATCGAGCTCGGCACGGTGACGCCACGGCCTCAGCCGGGCAGCTCACGGCCGCGCCTCTTTCGGCTGGAAGCCGATGCGGCCCTGATCAACCGGATGGGCTTCAACAACGCCGGTGCCACCGCGCTGGCGCAGCGGATCATGGACGCCCGCCCCGCCCTGCCCGACGGCTGCGTGATCGGCGTGAACATCGGGCGCAACCGCGAGACGCCGGATGATCGTGCCGTGGATGACTACGTGGCATCGGCAGATGCCGTCGCCGAGGCCGCGGACTACCTCGCCATCAACGTCAGCAGCCCGAACACACCGGGGCTGCGCGACCTCCAGGACCCGATGCGGCTCGCCGAGCTGCTCGCCGCGGTTCGGTCCGTCGCGCCAGACACGCCATTGCTCGTCAAGCTGTCCTCGGACCTCGAGCCCGCGTCGTTCGATCGACTCGTCTCGAGCCTTGCCGATTCGTCGGCGAGCGGTCTGATCCTTGCGAACACGTCGACGAAGCGGTCCCGGCTCCGCTCGACGAGACGCGCCGAGCCCGGCGGCCTCTCGGGCCGGCCGCTGGCCGATCGGACGCGACGAGCCGTCTCCCGGGCCCGGCAGGTGGCAGCCGACCGGCTGGTGATCGTGGCCTCCGGCGGCATCGGCGAATGGGAGGGTGGCCCGGCGGCGACGTGGGAATCCGGTCCGGATCTCGTTCAGGTGTGGACCGGCCTGGTGTACTCGGGGCCGGGGCTGATCCGCGAGGCGCTGCGGGCTAGTCCACGGCGACACCGGCGACAGGCGGTCGTGCGATGATCGGCAGCGCATGATTCCGACCGACATCCTCTTCAGCCCCCTCGCGATCGCCGGGTTCGTGACCGGCGTCGTCGTTGCCGTCCTGGCGGGACGGGTGCGGCGCGATCCGGCGAACGTCATCGTGATGTCGGCGATCGGCAGCGGATTGGCCCTGGCCGCGCTGGCGTGGGCGAACGCCTTCGGGGGCGGGCCGCTGTTCGCCGCCGCGGCGGTCGGGCTCGGTGCCAGCATGTGGGCCATCGGCAACGAGCGGTCGCGGCGACCCACGATCCGCTGACCGTCCTAATGGACGGAACCTGCCTCCCTGCTAGGATGGCTCGGTCTAGCCAAGGTGCGCGGGCAGGACGCGCCGCTCCGAATCCGGAGTGACCACCTCATGACAACCCTGGAGGTCCCGACCTCAGGCGGCGCTGCCCAGAACCAGGACGCGCCGTTCATTCACACCGAGCTGCCCGGGCCGAAGGGCCGAGCGCTCATCGACCGAGACGAATCGGTCGCCAGCCCGTCCCTCACCCGAGCCTATCCCCTCGTCGCGGAGTCCGGTTCGGGGATGGTCATCACGGACGTCGATGGCAATCGCTTCCTCGATTTCGCCGCCGGCATCGCGGTCTGCTCGACCGGCCATTCGCACCCGGACGTCGTCGCGGCCATCAAGCAGCAGGCCGACCGGCTCATCCACATCGCGGCCACCGATTTCTACGAGCCTCGCTACACCGAGTTCATGGAGCGCCTCGCGGCGATCGCGCCCTTCGGGGAGAAGGCCCGCGTCTTCCTCACGAACTCCGGCACGGAGGCGGTCGAGGGCGCGATCAAGCTCGCGCGCTATCACACCCATCGGCCCGGGATCATCGCCTTCGAGGGCGGCTTCCATGGTCGCACCATGGGCGCGCTGTCCCTCACGAACTCCAAGGTCAAGCAGCGCGCTGGCTTCGGGCCGCTCATCCCGATGGTGCACCATGCGCCATTTCCCCGCGTCCGCGAGTGGCGCGAGGGGTCCGGCGGTGACGGCTCCGCCGAGCTGGCACACCTGAGGGACACGATCTTCGGACGCCAGATCGCGCCGTCCGACGTCGCGGCCATCGTGGTCGAGCCGATCCAGGGCGAAGGGGGTTACTTCCCGGCGCCGAAGGCCTTCATGCAGGGCCTGCGTGACCTGTGCTACGAGCACGGCATCCTCCTGGTGGCCGACGAGATCCAGTCCGGCATGGGCCGCACCGGGAAGTGGTGGGCCATCGAGCACACCGAGGTCGAGCCGGACATCCTCATGACAGCCAAGGGGATCGCATCGGGCATGCCGATCGGCGCATTCATCGCGCGGGACTCGGTGTGGACATGGCCGCCGGGCGCCCACGGATCGACGTTCGCCGGCAACCCCGTCTGTGCGGCCGCGGGGCTGGCTACCCTGGACATCATCGAGTCCCAGGGACTGGCCAACGCCGCCTCGAGCGGCGCCCGGCTGCGTGCCGGCCTCGAGCAGGTGGCTTCGGGAACGGAGGCGATCCGGGACGTCCGTGGCGTCGGCCTCATGCTCGGCGTCGAGTTCCACACCCACGAGGCGGCGGATGCCGTCCAGGACGCCGCCTTCCGACGCGGCCTGCTGACCCTCGAATGCGGGGAGTCATCACTGCGCTTCAGTCCGCCGCTGATCGTGGACGAGGCGTCGGTAGACACAGCGATCCGGATCTTTGCCGAAGCGGTGACCGCGGCCGCCGGGAGCTGACGCGGGCTGGCCTGGTCGAGAGGCGCGGTGTGAAGCCGCGCCCTCGTTGCGTCGATCAGTTGAGCAGGTCCGAGAGGCTGGTGACGACGAACCCACGGTCACGCAGGCCGGGGACGATGAGACGCAGCGCGTCCAGCGTCTCGTATCCGCCGAGGTGGAACAGCACGTTCGATCCGTTCACGCTGTTCGTGATGACCTTGGAGGCGATCTGCTCGGCGGTCGGCCCGCCATCGGCGATCGGCTTCCAGTCAATGGTGTCGATGTCCCACAGGAACGTCTTCGTGTAGCCGGCCGATGCGGCGGCGGCGATGACCGCGTCGCTGATCGAGCCGTACGGCGGGCGCCAGTAGGGCTGCGGAGGCTGGCCCGTGCCGGATCGGAGGATTGCCTCGGCGTCGGACAGCTCCGTTCGGACACGATCGGCGCTGAACGGTCCGCCGACGCAGGGCTGCGTCGAGGGTGAGCCACCACCTCCCCTGACCAAGTCGCAGTGGTACATCGTGTGGTTCGCGATCTCGAACAGCTCCGGGTGGGCTCGTATGACCCCCATCACCTGCTGACCCTTGGGCGTCTGGCTCATGATGCCGGTCGCGAAGATCGTGGCGCATACGTGGTTGGCCACGAGGAAGTTCATGATGTCGAGCGCCGGGTCCATGCGACCACCCATGTCGAACGTGAGGGCGACGCCGGGACCGGCGCCGGGAATGGTCCGGAACGTCTGCGCCGAACCGGCGGCGACGCGGTTGCCGGCCGTGCAGCCTGACGCCGAGGGGGGCGCCGTGGGCTTCGGAGTGTCGGGCACCGCGGTCGGCTGCGGCACAGGCGTCACGTTCGGATCGCTGCTGACCAGCAGGAGCCATCCGGGCTCGATGACGTTCGGATTCGTGGCGATCGACGGATAGCGCGCGGCGTTCCAAGCCTGGAGCTGCGTCGCCGTCGTCGCGTAGGCGCGCGCGATCGCCGAGAGCGTCTCCCCGGGCTGGACCGTGTGCGTGGTGCCGGACGGCGGCTGATCGGTCGGGCTCGCGGACTCGGTCGGCGCGGGCTCTTCGGTCGGCTGCTCCGGCGTGGACGTGGGAGACGGCGTGAATGAATCCGATGGGACGGCTGACGGCGTGAACGAGCCCCCCGGAACCGACGGAGCTTGGCTCGTCGGCGCCGATGCGGCCGGAGCGCCGCAGGCGGTCAGGACCAGGAGGGCCGCCAGCAGGAGGATCGATGCGCGCACGGCTCTAGTTCGGGTTGTATCCGAGGTCGCCGGCCGGCATCGGACGCATCGATCCCTCGTCCAGGAGACGGGTCTCTCGGCGCAGGAGCTTGAGTTCCGCGCGGAGCCGCGTCGCGGCGTCGGGGATCTCGAGCAGCTGCTGCTTCCGGGTGAGCTCCACCTGGAGCATGCCTCCCACGGCGTAGCTTGCCGCCACCGGATCATCCGGCAGCTGGATCGCCTTCAGGACCTGGTCGAGTGTCGCGGTCACGTCACGAGTCTCCTGCGATGCGTCTACCCCGGACGCAGTACGTGCCACGAAACGTTTCACGGTCGCCAGATACGTGTCGAGCGCCGACTGCACGGCAGGGACGAGGGTGGGCGCGCCATCACCGGCCGGATCGTCGAGGATCGACGCCTCCACCACCGAATAGCGTCCGCCTGTGTCGACGGCGCCGAGATGCGCCCGCGCCACGCCCACCACGAGGAGCAGCCAGCGCCCATCGGCGAATCGTTCACCGCTCCGCACCTCGCACACCGTGCCCATGGCCTGGCTCACGGCGCCGCCCCCGACCTCCTGCCCCTCGGTGATCATGCTGACTACGAATCGTCCGTCGTACGGGGATCCGTCGTCCATCACGTCGGTCGCCAGCGCGCGATACCGGTCCTCGAAGACGTGGATCGGCAGCGGGAGATGCGGAAAGAGGACGACGTGCAGCGGGAAGTGCGGGAGTCTCATCAGCGGCATGCTCCCACGGGGGTGCAGCGACCGCAACGTGCGGCGACGCCGCGCCCGCTACTGCTCGTCGATGAAGGTCGTGTCGATCTGCGCCCGCTGCAGCTTGCCCGAATAGTCGATGTAGACGCTCTTCCACTCGCTGAAGAAGTCCAGCGCAGCCTGCCCGACCTCGCGGTGGCCGTTGCCGGTCGCCTTCGTTCCGCCGAACGGCAGGTGCGCCTCGGCGCCGATCGTGCCGTGATTCACGTACCCCAGACCCGACTCGAAGTCCCGGATGCTGCGGAAGGCGAGGTTGATGTCCTGGGTGAAGAGCGAGGTCGAGAGGCCGTATTTCACGCCGTTCACGATCCGGACCATCTCGTCCCAGTCGGTCACCGGGATGACGGATGCGACCGGCCCGAAGATCTCCTCCTGCGCGATCCGCGCATCCGGCTTCACCTCCGTGAAAATCGTGGGCTGGAAGAACGATCCCTTCGCGAGCTTCCCATCGCGCGCAGCTTCTCCGCCGATGACGAGCTCGGCCTCGTCACGTCCGATGGCAGCGTACGACGCGATGCGCTCGACCGCCCGGTCGTTGATGACCGGACCGACGTCGGTCTTGGCGTCGAGGCCGTCGCCGAGGACGAGCTTCGCGACGCGCTGCTGGAGGCGATGCACGAAGTCATCGTGGACGCCGCGATGGACGATGAGGCGCGAGGCGGCCGTGCAGCGCTGGCCTGAGGTGCCGAACGACGACCACACCACGCTATCGAGCGCGAGGTCGAGATCGGCATCCTCCCAGATCACGATTGGGTTCTTGCCACCGAGCTCCAGGCTGACCCGCTTCAGTGTCTTCGCCGCCCGCGTGCTGATCTCGACACCGGTGTCGGTATGTCCGGTGAAGCTGATGACCCGCACGTCCGGGTGCTCGACGATCGCGTTGCCGACCTCGCCACCCGATCCGGTGACCACGTTGACCACTCCGTCCGGCAGACCGCCCTCCTGCAGCAGCTCGACGAAGCGAACGAGGCACGCCGGGGTGTCGGACGCGGGCTTGATGACCGCGGTGTTGCCGCAGATGAGCGCGGGGAAGAGCTTCCATGCCGGGATCGCGACCGGAAAGTTCCAGGGGGTGATGACTCCGACCACACCGATCGGGCGGCGGATGGCCATCGCGAACTTGTCGGGCATCTCAGACGGCACGGTCTGGCCGAACAGACGCCGACCCTCACCGGCCATGTAGTACGCGACGTCGATCGCCTCCTGCACGTCACCTCGCGCCTCGGGCAGGACCTTGCCCATCTCGCGCGTCATGAGCTCGCTCAGCTCTTCCTTGTGCTCGGCGAGCACGCGCGCGATGCGAAAGAGAATCTCGCCACGCTTGGGCGCCGGCATGGCGCTCCAGCTTCGGAATGCGCGCGCGGCGGCCTCGACGGCCGCCTGCACGTCCGCGGGTCCCGACGCTGCGAATTCGCCGATGACGTCGTCGTGGTTCGCCGGGCTGGTGCTCGTGAAGGTCGCGCCCGAGTCGGCAGCCACCCAATCGGCGCCGACGAGGTTCCTGTAGGTCTTCGTCACGGAGGTTGGATCTCCTGGCATGGCAGGGCGCGCTCGGTCGGCGCGGCTCGACTGCAGCACTGATTCTAGCGGTCGACCCGCAGCTCGCCGCGGCGTACCCTATGCATGCCGACAGCGCGTTCCGCGCAGCAGTGACGTCACGGACCTGCGACCGAATCTGCCACGGCACAGCGGAGCGAGAGAGGACTTCATGCGAACGACCAAGGAACTGGCCGGACTGGCCGTGATCAACGTGCGAGATGGGAAGAAGCTGGGCACGGTTTCCGAGACGGTGGTGTCGCCCGACGACGGACGGCTCCTGGGCTTCGTGCTGAAGAGCGGCGGCATGCTGAGCCGAGACGAATCCGCGGTCGAGATCGACGACGTCCGCTCGATCGGCGCCGATGCGATCACGGTCGAGGACGAAGAGATCATCCACCGTCCCGAGGCGACACAGCCCAACTTCCAGGAGGCTCGCAACGGGGATCGGGCGCTCGTCGGGCGGAAGATCGTGACCCAGAGCGGAACGGTCGTGGGACAGATCGCCGATCTCGTCGTGAACGAGGAGTCGAGGCGCGTGGGCTCGATCCTCATCGGCGGCGGCATGTTCGAGTCGAGCGATGCCATCCCGGCGGCCCGAGTCGTCTCGGTCGGCCCGGACGTGGTGATCGTCACGGACGAGGGAGCATCCGACGAGACGGCGGGGCCGTTCGAGGACTGAGCGCACGTCCCGGTCGACCCGGGACATTCGACCCTTGGCGGGTGTCAGGCGCTGGTCAATGATGTCGCCACAACTGAACATCCGTCGCGTCGGGTTCCTGTAATCCAACGATAACGGGGCTGAAGTAGTGGCACCCCGGCGCGACGGTCGGAGACATGCCGGCTCGGAAACGGGCCGGCATTCTCGCGCGTCGTGGGATGAACGCCGATAAGGCGGCAGTAATCCGCCGATACGACACTGCCCGGCAGGATGACGCCACGCCATTGAACGCCGGCTCGCCTCCGTCGAACAGGAGGTTGCCCCATGTTCTCGAGAAGGGTCGCACTCGCGGTCGCCGGCGGCTTCGTGCTGACGGCCACGCTCGTCGGGCCGGTATCGGCGGCAAAGCCGACCAAGCCCCCGACGTCCGATCCCCCGCCCGAGCGACCGCTGACCGCTGAGGAGCTGGCCGCGGCCGACCGCAAGGTCGCAGCATCGGATGCCTATCTCGCCTCGATCCGGGCGTCCGGGTCAGACCTGGTGACCCTCGGATGTCCGAGCCCGACCGGCACCGGACCGCAGGGCCAGGCAACCGCCGCGTGCACGGTCCCCCAGGGCTATCTCGCGGTCGAGGCGCGCGACCAGATCAAGGGCACGTACTGCGGGCCCGCGACGGGTCAGGTGATCGCGAACTACAGCTGGGCCATGCGCGCGGGCGCCAACAAGTACACCCAGGCGGCCATCGCGGTGTGGATGCAGACGGACCGGTTCGGCATGACCAACGCTCCCGAGCTCGAGGATGGACTGGAAGTCGCCACGAATCGCTCGCCGCGTCGGCCCGCCGGCTGGGACTGGGTGGTCTTCGATGTCCGGGACCGCGACGCGGATGGATCCACCGCAGACGAGCTCCAGGGGTACGTTCGCAGCAATGTCAGCGGATCGAAGATGCCGCTCGCCATCCCGATCAAGCCGCACGACCCGGTCTCCCGCTACTACCTGGTGAGCTGGCCGAAGGCGGTGAAGTCCCCCGGGCACTGGATTGCCGCCTACGGCTGGTACGGCAACTACACCGGCACGACGTTCGCCCGGATTTACTACACCGACTCGTCGCGGGACGAGGGTGGTAGCACCGGGAAGTTCTGGGACCCCACCCGCGACATCGCGGCCCTCATCAGCGAGCACACGCGGAGGATCGTGTGGTGATCGATGCTGGACGCGGTGCCGCGGCCCTGCTGGCGGTCCTCGTCTTGGGAGTGGGGGCCCGCGAGGCCAACACCCCGCCACCGGCGAGAACAAACGGGAGCGAGAAATCGCAGGCGACCGACCCCCCAGACGGGCC
>JBPCOK010000025.1:0-2902 GCA_051000335.1 Candidatus Limnocylindria bacterium
CGGAACGCACGAGCCGCGCGACGAACCGAATGTTCTTGGAGAGGAAGCGGTGGGTGTCGGCGACGCCGATCCGTGCGCTGATCGCGAGGAGGCGATGCGGCTCCGTGACCCCGGGCACGCCGATATGCGCCGGCAGCGCGATGCCCTCCGACCGCCGTGCGGCAAGCCACGATGCGATGGCGGCAGGCTCGAAGCAGAGCTGCGTGGTCATGTGGCTGGCATACGCGGCCTTCTCACGCAGCGCCTCGAGCAGTGGGCCGTCCGCAATGAACGGGTGACCCTGCGGGTAGCACGGGATGCCGATCTCGGAGAGCCGATGCCCGATCTCGTTCATGTCGCGGAGGAGTGACAGCCCGTCGGGATACTCGCCATACGCCTTCGCGTCGCCACCCACCACGAAGGCTCCGTCGACCCCCGCGCCCTCCAGCCGGGCGACGAGGTCGGTCAGGTGGGCGCGGTCGCGCACCATCCGCGCCGCCAGGTGCGGCACGGCCCGGAAGCCGGCGGCTTGGAGCTGCTCGCACAGCGCGACCGTGGCGTCGATGCCCTTGATCGGGGAGGCGGTCACTGAAACCCGCGCCCCTGGCGGGAGGAACGCAGCGTGGTCCATGGCGCCCTTGACCGGGATGAGTTCGAACGTTGGCGTGGCGAGGACACGCGTCAGCGCCTCTGCAGCGGAGGCGGACATTCGGGGCCGGTGTCGGGAGAGCATCGATCAGGCGTCCGAGACCGGGCGTGACGGCTCGCCCGAACGTCGGCGCCGACGCTCGGGAGAGCCGGCGGTGCTGGCCGAGCGTTGAGGCACATCGACGGCGGCGGACAGATGCGGGTGTGGCGCCGTCCGGTGGGGGAACGCCATGGCCTCCACGAAGTGCTGCTGGAAGCGCGGCTCGACGGCGGTCTCGATCTTCTCGACCGTGCGGACGACCTGCTCGACCTCGCGTCGGGCGGCGCGCGACAACAGCGCGATGAGCGCCCCGGTCCCTGCCGCGTTCCCCGCGGACCTGACGCGGCCGAGCTCGCAGTCGGGGATGAGCCCCAGGACCATGGCGTGCAACGGATCGATCTGGCTGCCGAATGCACCGGCCAGCCGGATCTCATCGACGGCTTCGATTCCGAGATGGTCCATCAGCAGCCGGGCGCCTGCGTACAGCGCCGCCTTGGCGAGCTGGATGGCGCGCACGTCATTCTGGGTCACCACGATGAGCGGCCGGCCGGCGGCCGAGCCGTCGTGGAGGACGTACGAGAAGGTCCGGCCGTCGGCTATGACGCGCGGCGTGCGCGCGGCGTGCGATCCGTCGACGATGCCATCAGGCGTGATGACGCTTGCCAGAAAGAGCTCTGCCACGACCTCGACGATTCCGGACCCGCAGATCCCGGTCACCCCGGTCTCATGGTTGGCCTCCTCGAACCCCGGATCGTCCGACCAGATGTCCGATCCGATCACCCTGAACCGGGGCTCGAGCGTCTGACGATCGATCCGAACACGCTCGATCGCTCCGGGCGCCGCACGTTGGCCACCGCTGATCTGCGCGCCCTCGAAGGCAGGGCCGGTCGGGCTGGAGGCGGCGAGGAGGCGGTGGCGGTTCCCGAGGACGATCTCCGCATTCGTGCCGACATCCACGACGAGGCTGATCCCCTCGCTCGTGTGCGGTGTCTCAGCCAGGATGACGCCTGCCGTGTCGGCGCCAACATGCCCGGCGATGCAAGGCAGCACATAGGCGCGGGTGCCGGGATGGGTCTCGAGCTCGAGCTCGGCACCGCGGACTCGGACCGCACGATCGGTGGCGAGCGCGAACGGCGCGGACCCGAGCGGGATCGGGTCAATGCCCAGCAGGAGGTGGTGCATGATCGGGTTGCCCACGATCGCCAGCTCGAGGATCTCATCGCTCCTGATCCCGGCCTTTGTGGCGAGCCCGGCCAGCAGGCGGTTGAGCGCTTTGCGCACCGCCGCAGTCATCTCGGCCGCCCCCTCGGGATGCATCATGGCGTACGAGACGCGGCTCATCAGGTCCTCGCCGAACCGGATCTGCGGATTCATCACACCGTTCGACGCGAGCACCGCGCCGTCGGACAGGTCCGCCAGATGCCCGGCGATTGTCGTCGAACCAATATCGATCGCAACGCCGTATGCCTTCTCGTGCAGGCCTGGCCAGACGGCGATGATCGTGCGGCCATCGTGCACGGCCACGGTGACAGCCCCCTTTCCGCCCTCAAGCGCCGGCTGGAGCGCGCGGACGACGTGGAGGTCCGCATCGAGGTCCATCAGTCCCCATTCCGCCTCGAGCGCGGCCTGGAGGCGCACGAGCTCGCCTGACGGCGAGGCAAGCTCCGCCGCGGTGACCTGGACGTGGTGGAGCCGGACGACCGGGTCGATGTGGAAGTCGCGGACGTCGAGGCCCTTGCGGACGACCTGGCGGTAGACCTGGCTCTCCGGCGGGACGTCGATGACCGCATCGCCACGGAGATGCGCGACGCACGAGAGACGGCGGCCGAGCTCGAAGCCACGACGGTCGCGGTACTCCACCTCGGCGGTGCCCAGCGGGGAAAGGTGTTCAGGGCGAGACTCGATCCCATGCTTGGCGAAGCTGCCGACGCTCTGCTGGACCTGGCAACGGCCGCAGATCCCGCGCCCGCCGCAGACCGAGTCGATGTCAACGCCCAGCGCGCGCGCCGCGTCCAGCAAGCTGGTGCCCGAGGCGAAGCGGCCGCGCCGGCCCGACGGAGTGAAGATGACGAGTGGTTCGGCGGCTGGACTCATCGTGATCGGCCTTCAGCCGGGACCGGTCGCCACGACTCGACGCCGGTTGATACGCCGGCCCTGCTCACCAGCCGCTGGCACGGTGCGGAAGGTGCGTATCCATCGCGCGGCGTCCCTGTCGTTACCCATGAGGACATCGCC
>JBPCOK010000074.1:0-15584 GCA_051000335.1 Candidatus Limnocylindria bacterium
TACGACGACGTCCTGACGCCGCACGCAGCGACGGAGGATTGGCAGCGGACCGTGTTGGACACGATCTACGCGCTCCCCGCCTCCTATGGGCCTGGCGCCCTCGTCGACTCGGGGTCGGCCGGCCTGAACGGCGGGTATCGGGTCCGCGCGGGGCTCGCGGCCGACCTGCGGGCGATGGCAGACGCGGCCCGCAGGGCGGGGTCGCCGATCGGGGTTACCTCGGCCTACCGCAGCTATGACTCCCAGATCGCGACGTTCAATCACTGGGTGGCGGTGTCAGGCTATGACGCTGCGCTGCGTCGGAGCGCGCGTCCCGGTCACTCGGAGCATCAGCTCGGCACCACGATCGACGCACGGAGCGCCGGAGGCGGATCCCCGTGGCTGGTGTCCGACTGGGCGCGAACCGCCGCCGGATCATGGATGCGCGACAACGCGTGGCGCTATGGGTTTGTCATGAGCTATCCGCGTGGCGCATCGGCGATCACGTGCTACGACTACGAGCCGTGGCACTACCGCTACGTCGGCCGCTCGACGGCCGCGGCGGTCAGGGCCAGTGGCCTGACTCTGCGGGAATGGCTCTGGCGGACCGACGCCGGCGGCTGATCAAGGACTCGGCTGGATCCTGCGGAGGTACAGGGACAACAGGATGCGGCGCGCGGTGTCCTCGTCCAGGTTGGTGTCGACGGTAACCGTCCGCCCATCCGCGAGACGTGTGCTGAACTCGACGATTCCTGGTCGGCCGGCTTGCGCCGCGGGCAGTGGGTTGGCATTCCAATCGGTGCCCTCGAGCGGCGCGCCCAGCGGCACCGGATTCGTCGATCTGGGTTGACACGTGACCAAAAAGTCACATATAGTGCCGGCATGGAAGAGATGGAGGCTGCATTCCGGGCGCTGGCCGATCCGCATCGGCGCACGCTCCTGGATCGGCTTCGCGAGCAGGACGGATTGACGCTGGGTGACCTGGAGGAAGCGCTGCCCCAGATGACCCGCTTCGGCGTCATGAAGCACCTGCGGGTCCTCGAGGATGCGCACCTCGTTGCCACCCGCCGCGACGGCCGGCGAAAGCTTCATTTCCTCAACCCCGTTCCCATCCGCCTGATCGCCGACCGATGGATCAGCCGTTACGCGGAGCCCATCGTCAACACGATGGCGGACATCAAGTACAGCGTGGAGAAGCGACCCATGGCAGAGCTCAAGCACGTGTACGAGGTCTACATCGCGGCCAGCCCGGAGCGGGTGTGGCAGGCGTTGACCGAGTCCGAGTTCACGAAGCAGTACTACTACAGCAACAGCGTCGAGTCGGACTGGAAGCCCGGTTCGCCGCTCCTCTACCGCAACCCCGACGGCTCGGTTGCCATCTCGTGCGAGGTCGTCGAGGCCGATCCGCCGAAGAAGCTCGTCCACACCTTCGGCTTCCCCGGCAGCGACGAGTCCTCGCGCTGCACGTGGTCGATCGAGGCCCGCGGCGAGACCTCGCTCCTGACCCTCGTGCACGACGGCTTCGAGAGCGAGACCGAGACGTACAAGTCGGTGGCCCATGGCTGGGTGCCGATCCTGTCGTCCATGAAGACGCTGCTCGAGACCGGCAAGCCGCTCGAGATCAGCTATCCCGTGGCGGAGGGCGTCCGGGACTGACGGGCCCGGCCGGATTCCGCCAGTCCCGTTCCGTCCGTTTGCGCTCCGGCGCATCTAACGACGAGTTTCGGGCGATTTGAGATCACGGTTTGCGCCTGGATGCAAGCCGTGGCCTCGTTTCGGCCGGAATCAGGGGTTCCTTCGTCGTTACGTGCGCCCCACCGCAAGCTTGCCGGGATTGGAAGAGCGCGATGGACCCACCCGGTACACTCGCGCCATCGCGGGCGGCGTCGAGACCGCCCGATCGCGTGCGGAGGGACTGAACGTGACTGCAACGACCCCACCCGGCGAGCCGTACCCGGAGTCTGCCCCGGTGCCGTTGGCGCCGGGCTCGGCTCGCCCGGGCCTCATCACCGCGGCCGGCATCACCCTTATCGTGCTGGGGATCCTCACGCTGATCATCGCAACCATCCTCCTGTTCGGCGCGATGTTTTTCGCGGGCGCCGTGGGCGAGAGCGGGTTCGGCATCAACATGCCCGGCTTCGCCAGCTCCTTGGGAGCCTTTGCCGGGATCATCATCTTCGTCGTGCTGATCGTTCTCGGGTTCGGAATCCTCCAGGTTGTCTCCGGATTCAGCGTCCTCGGAGGGCGAGGCTGGGCCCGAATCGCGGGCATCGTCGTCGCCGTGATCGCCGGGGTCCTCGCATTGGCTGGCGTCGGGAATGGTGGGGGAGACGTGGTGAGCCTGGCGCTGGCCGTGGCGAACGTGTTCGTGATCTACGCCCTGGCGACGACCGGACCCTGGTTCGCCCGCTGACGCAGACCGTCAGGCGGGATCCCAGCGGAAGTCGCCCGTGAAGAGGCCATCCACGAAGCCGATCTGGTACGCGAGGTAGAGGCCGAACGCGAGCGAGAGCAGGCCGGACCCGAGGGTCAGCCATCGGTTGATCTGCGCGGACCGAGCTCGTGCCACCCAGAAGGGCAGGCCGATGACGGTGGTGAGCACGGCCATCCCACCCGCGACACCGAGGCAGAAGATCACCAGGTAGGCGATGGCGGTGCCGGTGTCCTGGATCGTGGCGAGCACGAGGAGGGCGACCGCCGCACTCCCCGCCAGACCGTGGACCAGCCCGACGGCGACCGGGCGCAGCAGCTGGTACCAGCCGAACGTCGCCACGAGGCCGGTCGGGCCGCCGAGGTGCGGATCGGTGCCGTGGCCATGGAGGTGGGCGTGGCCGTGGGCATGGTCGTCCGAGGCTTCGTCGTGCGCATGGACGTGCTCGTGGTCATGTCCGTGGAGCGGTGCGGGCGGCGTGAACCGCTCGGTGATGGCCCGCATCCCGCCGGTCAGGTTGAGCACGCCGAGTGCGATGAGCATGAGGGCGACCGTGAACTCCATCGCCAGGCCCACCGGCGGCGGGATCACGACGTTGAACGCGATGATCAGTACGCCGACGACGACGACGGTGATCGTGTGCCCGAGACCCCACAGCGCACCGATCATGGTGGTGTGCGCGAACCGCCGGCTGCGGTTCAGGATGGTCGTGACGGCGATCACGTGATCGGCATCGGTCGCGTGGCGCATCCCGAGCAGGAATCCGAATCCGGCGAGGGCGAGGATCTGGGACATCGGGGACCTCCTTCGTGGTTATTGCAACTCATTGCAATAGGTGCGTACAGCATAGACTACGGGCGATGGAAGCCAATGAATCACTCCAACCGCCGTGGGATTCAGTCGGCGACCGGCTGCGCGCGCGCGGCCTGCGCTGGACGCCGCAGCGACGGACCGTGATCGAGGTGCTCGCAGCGACGGACGGCCACATCTCGGGAGCCGAGCTGGTGGATTTGTGTCGTGCGCGCGACGAGACCACCATCGCGTCCACCGTGTATCGAACGCTCGACGTGCTCGAGGACCTGGGCCTGGTGCGCCACGGCCATGGAGCCGATGGGCGCGAGGAGTTCCACGTGCGTCCCGCGGCCGAGCATGGGCACCTGCACTGCGCCGAGTGCGGTCGGAGCTGGGAGATCGGCACCGCTCGTGCCGACGCCGTTGCCAGCTCCCTGCGCGCGGGCGACGGGTTCGAGATCGACATCGGCCACGTGACGCTCGTCGGTCGATGCCGCGAGTGCGCGGCAGCCGGCTGATAGGCTGCCCGGCGTGAAGACGGATCGGCCCCGGACGGGCTTCCTCGGCGCACCGGTCGAGACGGACCTCGAGCAGCTGGACGCCGACATCGCCATCCTCGGCACGCCGTTCGGCTGGCCCTACCCCGATCCGGGAGCCACCAGCGGCTGCGCCGATGCGCCGGCCGCCGTCCGCGACCGCGCGGCGCGTCTCGCGAACTTCACGGACCACTGGGACTTCGACGCGGATGCGCCGATGCGGACCCGCCCGCTCGTCGACGCCGGCGACGTCCCAGGACGCCCCGACGACGGAGCGGGGAACAGCGCCCGGATTACGGCCGCGGTGTCGGCGATCCTCGATCGCGGCGCCACGCCGATCTGCCTCGGTGGTGACGACTCGGTGCCGATCCCGATTCTCCGAGCCTTCGCGGACCGCGGTCACCTGACGATCCTCCAGGTGGACGCGCATCTCGACTACCGCGACGAGGTCGCCGGCATCCGGGAGGGCTATTCCTCACCGATGCGTCGAGCGTCGGAGATGCCCCACGTCGAACGCATCATGCATGTCGGGCTGCGCGGCGTGGGCTCCGCGCGGGCGGCGGACGTGGAAGATTCACGCGCCGCGGGCAACCTGCTGGTCACCGCCCGTGAGCTCCGCGAGCGCGGCGTGGACTGGGTGGTCGGGCAGATCCCCGCGGACGCATCGGTCTTCGTCAGCTTCGACTGTGACGGGCTGGATCCATCGGTCCTGCCGGCGGTGTCGGCGCTCACACCGGGCGGCCTGAGCTATCGGGACGCGTGGGACCTGCTGTTGGGCATCCGTGATCGCCTGGCCGGCGCCGTCTTCACCGAGCTCGTTCCGGCCCGCGACGTCTGCGACGTCTCGTCGCTCGTGGTCGCCAGGATGGTCGTCTGCCTGGCCGGTGGTGCACCGGGTCAACGCCAGGCTCTGCGAACGTCCAACGAGAGTTGACCGTGCCGCGCCAGCGGGACTAGCATCGAAGTCTCACTCCCGCAGCCCACCCCGGGGGAAACTCGCCTATCGACCAAGCCGGATCGACACGCCCCATCGACCGGCCGCCGACGCGGTCGTCATCTCCACCCTGCCCGAGCGGAGGTTTCCGATTTCGTGCTACGACGACTGATGGTCTTCGTGAGCCTGCTGGCGCTGCTCATCCCGAGCGCCACCCTCGCGAGAGACCCTGCCCAGATCGACCGCTTCTTTCCCACGCACCCCGGAGCCGGGCCGATTGATCCCGCCGTGCTCCCCATTGCCCTCGATGACGCTCGCATCGTCAACGTGATGCTCGAGCTGCGCGGCGATCCCGTCGCGGTCGTCGAGTCCCGCACGGCGAATCGCCAGCTCGCCAAGGCTGAGCGGGCCCGGATCAAGGCCGAGCTCAAGGGTCGCCAGGACGCCATCAAGGGCCAGATCGCCGCGAATGGCGGCCAAGTCCTCGCCCAGCTGCAATCCGCGTACAACGGCATCAAGGTGCGGATCGCGCGCAAGGATGTCGCCGCCCTGTCCACGCTCCCGAACGTCGTGGCGGTCCGCGGTCTGCAGCTTCAGACCCCCGGCAACGAGACGAGCGTTCCATTCCTCGGCATTCCCGGCGAGGCCTGGGAGGACCTCGGCTATACCGGAACCGGCGTGAAGATCGCCGTCATCGATACCGGCGTCGACTACACCCACGCCAACTTCGGCGGCCCGGGAACCGTGGAGGCCTACGAGGCCGCTGACGCCGCCGACACGACGCTCGGCCCCGAGGACGCCGCCTCGTTCGGAGCTGCGGCTCCGAAGGTCAAGGGTGGCTATGACTTCGTCGGCGACGACTACGACGCCTCCGCCGATGACGGCTCGCCGCAGCTGATTCCCCATCCCGATCCGGATCCCCTCGACTGCGTCTTCACCGAAGGCAGCAGCGGCCACGGATCGCACGTGTCCGGCACCGCGACCGGCTTCGGCGTGCTTGAGGATGGGACCACGTACACCGGGCCCTACAAGAGCTCGGCCTACGACAACGACTTCGAGATCGGGCCGGGCGTCGCGCCCCAGGCCGACCTCTACGCCCTCCGTGTCTTCGGCTGTGACGGATCGACCGATGTGACGGTCGAGGCCATCGAATGGGCCGTCGAAAACGACATGGACGTCATCAATATGTCGCTGGGGTCGTCCTTCGGTCGCCGCGACGATCCGTCGGCCGTTGCGGCAACGAATGCGGCAGCCGCGGGCGTCATCGTGGTGGCCTCGGCCGGCAACAGCGGCCCGTCGCCGTATATCACTGGCGCTCCTGCCGCCGGCACGGGTGCGATCTCGACAGCCGCCGTCGACAGCACGGAGAACTTCACCGGCGTTCAGCTCGACTTCGACACCGGATCGAGCATCGTGGCGCTGGCCGCGAATGGCATCGCCCCTCCCGATGGGACGGTCTACGACATCGTCGTCCTCCAGGACATTGCCGGCACGGCGGAAAACGAGCGGCTCGGATGCACGCTGGAGGCCTTCACCAGCAATGGCATCGCCGAGGGCGACGACAACGTCCTGGCGGTCACCGAACGGGGAACCTGCGCTCGCGTGGCGCGCGCCGTCCACGGCCAGCAGGCCGGAGCCGATGCGGTGGCCATGATCAACACGAGCCCGGGCTATCCGCCGTACGAGGGCCCGATCGCCGGGGACCCCGGCACGGGCGAGGCCTTCGAGGTCACGATCCCGTTCCTCGGTGTCCAGGGTCCGCTCAACAGCCCCGATGCGACGGCGCTTCGCGCTGCCTCCTCGGCGACGACCATGATCGTCGATCTTCCGAACCCCGGGTTCCGTGGCTTCGCGAGCTTCAGCTCGGGTGGGCCGCGGAATGGCGACAGCGCCCTGAAGCCGGACATCGCGGCTCCGGGCGTGAGCATCATGTCGACCGCGTCGGGAACCGGCACGAAGGGCCACATCCTGTCAGGGACGTCGATGGCGTCGCCGCACGTGGCCGGCGTGGCCGCGCTGGTTCGCCAGGCGCACCCGGACTGGACGGTCGAGGAGGCGAAGGCCGCGATCGTGAACACCGGTGATCCGAATGGCGTGGTCGGCTATTCGGTCACTCGCTCCGGCACGGGCCTCGTGTCGACGGCCGCGGCGATCTCGACTCCGGTCGTGGCGCTCGGCGACATGGTGGCCGGCGACCCGGATCTCGGGCTGGCCGACTTCCACAACTCGAACCTGAGCTTCGGGTTCGACGAGCTGGGGGCGGACTACAGCGTGACCCGGGAGATCACCCTCCGGAACTTCAGCACGGCCGATGTCACGCTTGGCACCGGCTCGGCAGCCGGTCCCGGTGCGCGGCCCCATTCCGTGGCGCTTGGCGCGGGATCCGTCGTGGTGCCAGCCGGTGGCGAGGCCACGCTGTCGGTCACGCTCGGCGTGGCAGCCGCCACGGTGGGCAACTCCGCGGCGTTCCGGCAGGTGAGCGGCAACGTCGTCCTGACCGGCGAAGGGGTCACGCTGCGGGTGCCGTACCTGCTCGTGCCTCGGGCGCTCTCGACCATCGAGACGTCCGGCAAGCTGACGCCGAACGGCAAGCCCGCGACCTTCACGGTCACGAATCCGAACGGCGTGATCACCGGCTCGGCCGATGTGTACCAGTGGGGACTGGAGGACGGTGACGACGTCAACGAGGCGGTCCTCGGCGGCGCCGGCTACGACCTGCAGGCGGCCGGCGTCCAGTCGTTCGACCTGGGCGACGGCGACGCGTTCATCGTGTTCGCGTTGAGCACCCATGACCGATGGTCGAATGCCGCGGTGAACGAGTACGACGTCATCGTGGACGTCGACGGCGACAAGCAGCCGGACTACATCGTCATCGGCTTCGACCTTGGCGCGCTCACGACGGGAAGCTTCAATGGCATCCCGGCCGTGTTCGTGCTCGACCTGGCGACCGGAGGCCTGTCGTTCACAGGCTTCGGTGCGTCCGCACCGACCGACAGCAGCACGTATCTGATGCCGGTCCTCGCCAGCGACATCGGCCTGACGGCCGCCAGTGGTGGATTCTCGTACGGCGTCGAGAGCTACTCGCTCGAGGGTGCCGGATCGGATGCGATGCGGGGGACCGCGTCGTTCGACCCATGGAACCCGGCCCTCGTCTCCGACGAGGAGTTCCCGTTCCGTGAGGTCGCCCCTGGTGACTCCGCCACCTTCGAGCTGGCCATGAACGGCAAGACGTATGCGAAGCAGAAGCCGCTCGGCGTCATGATCGTGTCGCCGGACGACGCGGCCGGCGCCGAGGTCCAGCTGATCAGCGTTCCGGGGAACAAGAAGGGGAACTGATCCCCCGACGGTTTCGCGACCAAACGATGCCCCCGCCGGTCCGCCGGCGGGGGCATCGCTGCAACCCGGCGGGACTCAGCCGCCCTCGATGATCCCCTCGCACAGCCGCACGCTGTCGCCCCCGGCCGAGCGGTAGTCGAACTGCTCGCCGTCCACCTCGACCAGGATCTGGAAGCCGTCGACCAGCGCCTGCGTGTACGCCTGGCCGGGCTTCGGGCAGCCGAGGGAGCCGTCGTTCCAGCTCACGGATTCCGCGGAAGCGACCACCGGGTCGGTGATCGGTCGATCGAAGCGGCGGCTGAGGTCCTCGAGCACGGCGGCCCATACCTCGTTCGGGATCCCGGACGGCGCATCGGTTGCGTCACCGTTCGACGGGCTCGAGCGGGCGGTCGCCGAAGCCGGCGGAGTCGACTCTAGGGAAGAGGGATCGACGCTGGCACCCGGAGCAGCGCAACCCACGAGGAGCAGCGCGATGACACTGACAAAGACTGGAGCGGAGCGTTGCGTATTCACGGGATGTTCAGACGGCCTCGGTCGCTGGGATGTTCCGTTGGAGCATGCCCGATGCAGGCAAGGACCGGGAGCGGCGGGTATCGCGCGAAGCGCGCATCGGCTTCGGCCAGGCGGCAGCGCCAGTACTCGGTGCCTCGGGCGGTCGCGATTCGGTGCCCATGGAGGCATCTCCCGCAGAGTCCGGGCCAGTCGAGTGGGGTGGGTGGTGGCGCAGATCGTTTCATGGGTGGTTGACCGGAATGCCCATTGTGACGCGGCCGATCCGGGCTAAGGTTAAGGGACCCAATCACACTGCTTGCCGGAGGCTGTTTCCACCGTGCCGATCTCCACCCCGATGCCGATGCAGCGCGGCTTCGCGCTGATGATGACCCTCGCCCTGGCGCTCGGAGCGCTCGTCCCGCTCTTCGCTCCCGCGGCGACACGCGCTGCCTCGTCCGAGCTGTTCTTCAGCGAGTACATCGAGGGCTCGGGCAACAACAAGGCGCTCGAGATCTACAACGGCACCGGTGCGCCGATCGATCTCGGGGCAGGTGGCTACAACGTCCAGATGTTCTTCAACGAAGCATCCACCGCCGGGCTGACCATCACCCTGACCGGCACGGTTGCCAGCGGCGATGTCTTTGTCGTCGCCAACTCCTCGGCGAATGCCGCGATCCTCGCCCAGGCCGATCAGACCAACGGATCGGGCTGGTTCAACGGCGACGACGCCGTCACGCTGCGGAAGGGCACCGATGTCGTCGACGTCATCGGTCAGATCGGCTTCGATCCGGGAACCGAATGGGGCAGCGGTCTTACGAGCACGCAGGACAACACGCTCCGGCGCAAGCCTTCGATCCAGGCCGGTGACACGAACGGTGCCGACGTGTTCGATCCCTCGGTCGAATGGGACGGCTACGCGAACGACACGTTCGATGGACTGGGCAGCCACACGGTGACCGGCGGACCTACGAATCCGTCCGGGTCCGGCTCGGCCGATCCCGCCAGCGTCATGACCGGTGAGCAGACGCTGCTGACCGTCGCGGTGACGCCGGGCGCAGAGCCCACCAGCACGGGCCTCGAGGTGGAGGCCGACCTCATGCCGATCGGCGGAAGCGCAACGCAGCCGTTCTTCGACGACGGGTCGAACGGCGATGCCACCGCCGGCGATCTCACCTTCAGCTTCCTGGCCACGGTTGGGGCCGTCCCGGCCGGAAGCAAATCCATCACCGCGACGATCGGCGACGCGCAGGACCGCAGCGCCACGACGCAGATCGCCCTGACGGTGAGCGGCGCGCCGACCGAGATCTGGCAGATCCAAGGGACGGCCCACACCTCGCCGCTCAACGGTGAGCAGGTGTTCGGCGTGGAGGGTGTCGTCACCGCCCGCCGCTCGAGCTCGTTCTGGATGACCGATCCGACCTCGGACGCCGACCCGGCCACCTCGGACGGCATCCTCGTGTTCGGCGCGACGGCCACGGTCGGCGATCTCGTCGCGGTCGACGGCCGCGTGACCGAATTCCGTTCCCGTGGCAGCGGCTCGACGAACCTCACGACCACCGAGCTCGTCTCGCCGACCGTGACCGTCGTCAGCAGCGGCAATGCCCTGCCGACCACCGTGATCGGCGTCGACCGCATGCCTCCCACCCTGGTGATCGATGACGACTCGGCGAGCACGGTCGAGGCGAGCGACGCGGTCTTCGATCCGGCCAACGACGGCATCGATTTCTGGGAGAGCCTCGAGGGGATGCACCTCCGGGTCGCCGATGCGGTCGCGGTCGGCCCCAGGAATCGATTCGGCGAGATCGCCGTGATCAGCCGGCTCCAGGCCGATGCGGGGCTGCGCACGCCGCGCGGCGGCATCATCGTTCGCAAGCTGGCCACCGCCGGCAACTACCAGCCGGGTGACTTCAATCCCGAGCGGCTGATCCTCGATGACGTGCTGACCAGCACGCCGGTCGTCAACACCGGTGACGGGTTCGTCAGCGATCCCATCGGCGTGCTCGACTACGCATTCGGCAACTTCAAGCTGCTGGTGACGGCCGACCCGGGACGGATCGACAACGGCCTCGCCCGTGAAGTCACCGCGGCGCAGGGTTCCCATGATCTGGCCGTGGCGACGTTCAACGTCGAGAACCTGTCAGTCACCAACGACCAGGCGAAGTTCGACGAGCTTGCGCATCAGATCGTCGACAACCTGCGGTCGCCGGACCTCATCGGCATCGAGGAGATGCAGGATGACAGCGGTCGCACGAACGACGGGACCGTCACCGCCGATGGCGGCTGGCAGCGTCTCATCGGAGCCATCCTGGCGGCTGGCGGTCCGACCTACGAATTCCGATCGATCGACCCGGTGAACAATGCCGATGGTGGCGCGCCGGGAGCGAACATTCGTGTCGGGTTCCTTTTCCGGACTGATCGTGGCCTGGAGTTCGTGGATCGGCCCGGCGGCGACGCGGTGACCGACACCGACGTGGTCGCCGCGCCCAACGGGAAGCGGGCGGAGCTCACGATCAGTCCCGGCCGTGTGCTCGATGCAGCGCTCGGCGGCGAGAAGGCGTTCCTCGCCACGCGCAAGTCGCTGGCGGGCGAGTTCAAGTGGCGCGGCGAGCGGCTGTTCGTCGTCGTCAACCACTTCAGCAGCAAGGGCGACGACCGTCCGCTGTTTGGCCGCTTCCAGCCTCCGTTCCGGCTCAGCGAGTTTGAGTCAGGCGATCCGGAGGATGGGTGGCGACACGCGCAAGCGCAGGCGATCAACGACTTCGTGGACGAGATCCTGGCCGTCGATGCATCGGCGAACGTGATCGTTCTCGGTGACATCAACGACTTCGATTTCAGCGAGACGGTCGAGATCCTGACTGGCGAGCGCCGTGCCCTGGATCCTGGCCCCTTCATGCCGGACGCTGACGGAAGCGGGCAGACGGCCGCGACCGGCGCCACACCGGTCCTCGCCACGCTGTTCGACCTGCTCGCCCCGAACGAGCGGTACTCGTACGTGTTCGACGGCAACAGCCAGGTGCTCGACCAGATCCTGGTGAGCGCTTCGATCATCGCGAGGAGCCCGGCGTACGACGTGGTCCACGTCAACGCCGAATTCGCGGACCAGGCGAGCGATCACGATCCATCGGTCATGCGGGTCGCCTTCCAGCCGAGGCGCGGCGGGAAGTAGCTCTCGGAGGCCGGGCCGGTCCGCACGACCGGCCTGGCCTCGGCTCGTACCACCGTCGCGTGACCGCCTATTCGCACCACCCGGTGGTGGATGAATCTCATCGGGCCGCTCGCTCGCCCGCTATTCGAGGCAAATCACGACCAGATCATGGAGTGGGGCCGGATCGGCCTGGCACGACGGCTCGATGCCGCCGTCACCAGCACTCAGCTCGATTCCGGATCTGGCTCGTCGCGTGGAGCGCCTACCGGCGACTGATCCGGTCCGGGCGCGCGCTGCTCGGGCTCATCGGGCGTGCCGATCGGCATCGGTGTCGGATCGGTATCGGGCATGGGGGGCGGAGTTCCGTCGTCGTCGTCGGGTGGTGGCTGAATGGTCATGCCGTCCTGTTCTGCAGTCCGCGTGCCGTCCCGATGATGCGGTGGGGGAGCCGGAACGTAATTATGCTAGGATCAAGTAACACGTTATTTCGCAGACGTTGGAGACCTCCGATGGGATGGCTACCAAAACCGATCGAGCGCCTTCTCGAGGTCGCGTTGGTCGGTGAGCTCACCGTCATCGGGCGTGGTGGGCGGCCGGTCACGCACCCCCTCATCCCCCTGTACGACGGCGAGAAGATCTACCTCCACTCCTCGACGCTGTTCAGCAAGAAGCTCGAGCACATCAAGCGCAACGCGCGGGTGAGCCTGGCGCTCACCGACCCGATCGCCATGAAGGGCAACCTCGACCGGGCCACGATCCAGGGAACGGCTCGCGTGATCGAGGACGATCCGCACTCCGACTGGGAGCGGCTCATCCTCGACCTGTGGCAGCAGAAGGAACCGGCGATCAACGACTTCCTCAAGGCACGCGTCGCCCTTCCGCTGTTCTTCGAGCGGGCGGTCATCGAGATCGCCCCGGAGCGCGCGCTGTTCTGGGCCGATGGTCGCACCGACCGCGTACCGGTCGAGAGCAGCGTCGGCCGCGTGGAGGCGGCCTGATGACCACCGCGACGAAGATGCGCTCGGGCTCGATCCCCGCGCACGATCCCGCGCCCGCTGATCTCGAGCGCCTGGCGACGTATGCCCACGCCATCGTCAGCTGGGTCGACGACGCTGGCTATCCCACCAGCGTGGCAACCTCGTTCGACGTCGACGCCGCGGGCGGCCGGGTGACCCTGGCCGAGCCGGCCGGCATGCCGATCCCGACCGATCGCGAGATCAACGTCATGGGCAGCCACATCCATCCGCAGGAAGGCATCGGCTACGACCAGCGACGGTACATCCAGCTGTGGGGCCGCGCCGACGGCACCGCCTTCATGCCGTCGCGAGCCTGGGGCTGGGACGAGGCCGAGGTGCCGTTCTTCGAATACTCCGAGCGATCGGTCCCGCAGTCCCGCCGCTATCTCGCGCAGCTGTCCGAGGAGAAGGGTCGGACCATCCGGCCCAGGCTCAGCCCGTTCTGGCTGGCACTGCGCACGACGCGTCTCCCGTTCCTGTCGGCGACCGCCGTGCCGGTTCTGCTCGGGATCGCCGTGGCCGCAAGCCACGGAGCCTTCACCTGGTGGACGGCGCTGCTGACCCTCATCGGCGGCTCCTTCGCGCACCTCGCGATCAATGTCTCGAACGACATCTTCGACACGCTCTCCGGCGCCGATGACGCGAACACCACCCCGACCCAGTTCTCCGGCGGGTCACGCGTCGCGGTCTACGACCTCGTGAGCATCCGTGGGCTGACGAAGCTGTCGATCGCGCTGTTCGCGGTGGCCGCGCTCATCGGCCTCCTGCTCGTGGCCGTCACGGGGTCGATGACGTTGCTGTGGATCGGCATCGCGGGCATCGTGGTCGGCGTGGCGTACACGGCCCCGCCGCTGAAGCTCGTCTACCGCGGGCTGGGCGAGTTCGCCGTTGCGCTGGGCTTCGGCCCGATCATGCTGCTCGGCGCCTACGTCGTACAGACCGGGCAGCTGGCGCTCGAGCCGCTCGTCCTGTCGCTCGTGCCGGGCATCCTTATCGCGCTCATCCTGTTCGTGAACGAGATCCCGGATCGGCGCAGCGATGCCGAGGCGGGGAAGCGGACGCTTCCGGTGCGTTTCGCGCCGCAGACGATCCAGGCCGCATACCTGGCCGCGGCCGTCGTCGCGTTCGCGGTGATCGTGGTCGGCTCGCTCCTCGGGGTCCTGCCGTGGCCGACGCTGATCGCGCTGGCCGCGGTGCCGATCGCCCTCCGCGTGCACCGAGGCATCAAGGTCAACTACGACAGCCCCTACACCCTCATGGCCGTGATGGGCACGAACGTCAACCTCAACCTGGTGGTCGGCGGGCTGCTGCTCCTTGCGTACCTCGCAACGATCGTGGTGATGCTCGTCACGTAGAGCGCGGCGCGTTCTCCGCGGGGCTGGCCATGCTGGTTGGCGTTACGACGGGCGTGGATGCGGGGGGCGGTCTGGGTTCGCGGTAGTCGGGGGCGTCCGGGCTGGGGCCTGGGTCCTGCCAACCAGGTTGGCGTTACGACCGGCGAGGTCGCGGGATGCCGGCCTGGACGCTTGATAGCCCGTTAGAATGCCAACCCCATTGGCGTCCTGGCCGACTGGACCGGACCCGAAGGTCACTGGGCCAATCAGGTTGGCAGGGCCTTGAGCCCCGTCCGCCCTACCAGCCCTCGGTTCCCGGCTCCCCCTTGAATGGCCCCTGGACGTCATCGGTGATCCAGCCGCCGTAGAACCCGCCGGGCTGCGGTCGAACGCGCTCCTCGTCGACCGTGGCTTCGTCGACGGCAGCGGCGTAGAACGCCAGGTACCCGGCAATTGCCTCGTAGGCCGACTGAGGGCTCGGATAGGACCACGCGGCACGCGGCACGACGCGGCCGCCAACGGCCAGGTCGAAGTACACCGCCGTGCCCTTCCACTCGCAGATGGTGCGTGGACCCGATGAGGGTCGTAGAAGGTCCAGCCGGACATCCTCGGGCGGCAGGTACCAGACCGGAGCCCCCGCCGTCTCGAGAATCCGGATCGCGCGCCGCGACTCCGCAACCACCTGTCCGGCGTGCACGACGCGCACATGCCGCGTGGACGGACTGACCGCCGGCGGTCGGGGATAGTCCCAGACCGATTCGCGGGTGACGGGCGGCGTCGGCGGAGCGGATTTCGAGTTCATGCCGCTGGTACGGTCGGGGAGCTCGCCCGAATCAGTTCCAGGACCACTCGCTTCCGTTCCATGAGGCGTGGGCCAGGTCACCGTCGGATCCGCGGGCGAACACGTCGAGACGATTCAGGCCCCACGAGCAGGCGGCCGGGTCGCTCGTCAGCTCGCCACCGAGCGACTCCCAGCTGGACCATCCGCCCGGTTCGTACCAGCAATGCTGCAGCGAGCCATCAGCATCCCGGGCAAACAGGTCGATCCGGTCTGCCCCGGAGCTGCATGCCGCCGGGTTTCCGACCAGGGTGCCCCCGAGCGACTCCCAGTCGTGCCATCGCTTGCCATCCCAGTAGCGGTTCCAGAGCGCCCCGTCCGCGTGGATCGCGAAAACCTGCATCTCGTCCACGGCCCAGCTGGTGACCGCGGGAGCGGAGACGATTGCTCCGCCGAGGGACTCCCACGCCATGGCGATGTCCTCCAGTGCTGTGTACCCAGCATCTTCGCCCCTCGAGCAAGCCCCCGCCGGTTCAGCGCTCGACGGCCACCAGTGCTGCAACCCGGTCACGCTCCGATCCGCGGGCAAACAGGAAGACGGCGTCCACGAGCTCGGACCGGACATGAAGGGCGGCAACCGTCTCGGCGGCCGTGTACACCGACCCGACGCGACCGGCGGTCCAGCCGCCGCCGATGCGGACCGGCTTCGGTGCGGGCCCGTCGCCATCGGCGAGCGGCTGCGCCGTGAGGACAGTGCCGCGGCCGTCGCGCCGGACGAGGAGGAGCGCGCCGGACGGCTCGGCGAGGTCCG
>JBPCOK010000085.1:0-18924 GCA_051000335.1 Candidatus Limnocylindria bacterium
TTGCGAGAGTACTCCGCACCCGCCGCCGGCCGGCTACGATCCTTCGACGTTCGAAAGCCCGTCCTCGCCCGGGTTGCGGTGGCAAGATGATCCGGTCCATTCCCCAAACCGATGCGCCGGCGGCTCACCAGATCCGACCGGTGCGTCACCGCAACCCGAGGAGGACCGCCGATGACGCCCCGCGTCATGACCGTCTCCGGCCCGATCCCGCCCGAGGAGCTCGGCTTCACGCTGCCGCACGAGCACACCGGCATCAGCTTGTGGCACATCGCCAATCGCTGGGACTACTGGGAGCTCACGCCCGATGACGACCTGATCATCGACGAGCTGCGCGACTTCCGGCGACGGGGAGGGGCGACCCTGGTCGACCTCACCCTCCCCGGCGTCGGACGCGATCCCGGTCGGTTGCGGCGCCTGGCCGGTGCGTGCGGCCTGAACATCGTCATGGGGACGGGGTGGTATCGCGAGGCGTACTACCCGGCCGAGATGCTCGTCGATCGGCGCAGCGTGGACGACCTCGCGGCGGAGATCGTCGCGGAGTTTGCCGATGGCGTCGCCGGAAGCGGGATCCGGCCGGGCATCATCGGCGAGATCGGGACCGACAAGCCATGGGTCAGCGCCCGGGAGGAGCGCGTGCATCGGGCGGCCGCCCGAGCGTCGCGTCAGACCGGAATGGCGATCACCACCCATGGCGTGCAGTCGTCCGTCGGGCTGGCCCAACTGCGCATCTTCATCGAGGAGGGGGTGGAGCCGGGCCGAGTCGTCATCGGCCATGCGGACTCGTATCACGACCTGGACTTCTACCTCGAGGTGCTCGACCAGGGCGCGAACCTCCAGTTCGATTTCCTGGGGCATCGCTTCGCGTCCGAGGAGGCGCTGGAGCCGCGCCTGGTGGAGACGATCGTCGAGCTCCTGGAGCGCGGGTACGGCTCGCAGATCCTGCTGAGCCAGGACGTGTGCCACAACCGGCAGCTCAAGGCGAACGGCGGCTTCGGCTACGTGTACCTGCAGCAGCACTTCCTGCCGACGCTCCGGACCGCGGCGGTGGGAGAGGGCGAGATCCACCAGATGACCTTCGAGAACCCGGAGCGGATCCTCACCATTCCGTAGGTGGTGGGGCTCGCGCGTGGGCGTGTGGGGCGTGTCCCCGCCCCACCCACTCGATATTTCGAGCGTGCGGCACCCGGGAGCCGGTTCGGGCGTCACGTTCACGATATATCGAGCACCCGCGTGCACCAAGTGCACTCCGGTGCGCCGTTTACGCTGTCCGGCGCTCGATATTTCGAGCATGTGACGCGCCAATAGCGCCTCGCGTGAAATGGGCTCGAAATATCGAGTCGACCACTGGCCCCAAGTTCTCCTCCGCAGCGCCGCCGAGCATACTTCGCCGCATGCCCGATGCGCGTGCCCCGATCTCGGACCTGAAGCGGATCGCGTTCCTGCTCGAGGCCGCCCAGGAACCCGGCTACCGGGTGCGGGCATTCCGGAGCGCCGCGGCCACCATCGACCGCATCGGCGAAGGTGAGCTCACCACCCGGGCCGCCGCCGGAACCCTGCGCGAGCTCTCCGGGATCGGTGACGTCACCGAGCGCACGATCCTCGAGAGCCTTCGCGGCGAGGAGCCGGTCTACCTCCGGCGGCTCGAGGCCACCGCGGGACGACCCATGGACGAAGGAGCGGCGGAGCTGCGCGCCGCGCTGCGAGGCGACCTCCACGTCCACACCGAGGCATCGGACGGGGGAGCGAGCATCCGCGAGATGGCGGAGGTGGCCCGTGATCTCGGCCATGAGTACGTCGTCATCACCGACCACTCGCCCAGGCTGACCGTGGCCAACGGGCTGACCGCGGAGCGGCTCGAAGCCCAGCTCGCGCAGATCAGCACACTGAATGCGGAGCTTGCCCCGTTCCGGATCCTCACCGGCATCGAGGTCGACATCAACGAGGACGGCAGCCTCGACCAGGATCCAGAGCTGCTGGCGCGGTTGGACGTCGTGGTCGGCAGCGTCCACTCCGCCCTGCGCTCGGACGCACGGCCGATGACGGTGCGCATGGTCACGGCGCTGGCCGACCCGAACCTCGACGTCCTCGGCCACTGCACCGGGCGGATGGTGACCGGCAAGCGGAAGCGGCCACCGTCCGACTTCGATGCCGAGATCGTGTTCGCCGCGGCGGTACGCTTCGACAAGGCGGTCGAGATCAACTCCCGCCCGGAGCGCCTTGACCCGCCGAAGCGGTTGCTGCGCCTCGCGGTCGAGGCCGGATGCAGGGTCGCGATCGACACGGACGCCCACGCCCCCGGCCAGCTGGCCTGGCTGCGCAATGGCTGCGAGCGCGCCTTCCTGTGCGGCGTCGACCCGGCGATGATCGTCAACGCGCTCGAGGCCGATGCGCTCATGGACTGGACGGCGTCCCACGGCTGAGTCCACCGTTGGCCCGTGACCTGCATCGTCCCGGGGCGGGCGCATACTGGACGCCCACCCGCACTGGAGAATGATTCGATATGTCCGTCGCCAAGGTGACCGAGCTTTCCTGCACCTCGAATGAGAGCTTCGAGGACGCCGTCCGCCAGGGGATCGATCGCGCCAGCAAGACGCTGCGTGGGGTGAAGAGCGCCTGGGTCAAGGAGCAGCGCGTGAATGTCGGACGGGATGGGGCCGTCGAGTTCCAGGCGAACATCCTCGTGACGTTCCTCCTCGAGGACTGACCGGCTCGGGGCCGATGCGACCGGCGCGCCTCGCGCCGGTCGTTCGCACGAGCTAGTCTTCGGCGAGGCCGATCAACCCACCGTCACGCGTGAACCGGGAGCGGTAGGTCGGGTTGCTCACCCGCTGGCTCACCGTCTTGCCGTCGAGCGGCTTCCCGCTGCGTGGAACCCGGTACCGGCCGCGCTCCACGATGGCTTCGGCAAGGTCGGCGGCCCGCATCGAGCCTCGCTCGCGCAGGACCGCAATCATCTCATCGTGGAGCGCCACGCGCTCCGTGGGGGCGGCCGAGGCGCGCTTTGCGCTCCCCTTCGGGGCGGGTGCGGGTGTCGGCTCCTCGACGTTCTCCGCGACTGCCGGTTCGGGGGCGCCGTTGCCGTGCTCGAGCGCCTCGATCCGTGCGTCGAGCTGCCCGATGCGCTCGAGCAGGGTCGGCTGACCGGGAGCCACGGGTACGGGCTGCGCTCCCGGACGTGACGCGTCGATCCGCTCCTCCACCCACTGACGGACGAGGTCGCCGGGACGCATCCCGGCTTCGCCAGCGAGATGCTTCAGGGCATTGACGCGTCGCGGATCGAGCCGAATGGACATCCCGCCCTCGTCCGGGGGTCGATCGAAGTGCGGCCGCGGCGTGAACGGCCGGTCGCCGCCCTGGCGCGGTGTGTAGGGACGGTCGCCACCGGGGCGCCCCTGATGGGGCCGGTCGCCACCGGGGCGCCCCTGATGGGGCCGGTCGCCACCGGGTCGCGGCTGGTAGGGCCGGTCGCCACCGGGTCGCGGCTGGTAGGGACGGTCGCCACCGGGGCGTCCTCGGGGTTGCCAGTCGCCACCGCGCTGCGGTGGTCGATCGGATCGGTCGGGTCGGTCACGATCCTGGCGATCGGGACGGCGGTCTGGGCCGCGACGGTTGAAGCTCATTCGACTCCACCATAGCCCCTGGACCACGGCGGCGCCAGCAGCGGCCTCAGAAGGAACCCGAGCCGCCGCCACCGCCCGAGCTGCCGCCGCCGGAGAACCCGCCGCCCCCGCCGCTCGACGAAGACGACGACGGAGGAGTCGAACCGACCGATCCGAGGGCGCTGAACATGCCGCCGATATCGGGGATGGCCGACCCCGAGAAGATGCTGCCGGAGCCGTGGCTCACGCTGCCGCGGAGGTCGGCTGCCGAGGCGCCGGACCAGGCGGAGCCGGGCGTCGATCCCATCCAACGCGGGTAGTAGGCGCCGCTCGGTGAACCGGTGGCGGATCGCTGCGCTTCGAGCCCGCGTGCCAGGAGGGAGGCCACCTCGTCGTGCAGCCCGAGGGCGAGGCCCCAGACCACCGCCTTGTCCGGCGTGTCCGCCAGCGTCGCGACCTCGGGATCGTCCGTCACCTCGCGCATCGAGCGAGCCTGCTCCATCGTCTTCTGCAGCGTGCGCCGGTATGCCTTCAGCATCGCGTCAACGTAGGCCCCCTGCGAGGTCCGCTTGCTCATCGCGCGTCCGAAGCCGATGGTGCCGAGCCCGCCGACGACCACGGCGCCACCGAGCAGCACCGCGCCGCTCATCGGCAGGAAGATGCCGAGGCCGAGCACGCCCAGGCCGATGACCGCGATGCCGATGCCGGCTCGCGTGCCCCGGCCGATGGTGGTCGAAGGGATCTCCGTGAACCACCCGAGGCGCAGCGCCTCGCGCTCGAGCACCTTCTCCACCGGCGCCATCCGCTCGTTGATCTTCCACAGCCGCTCACGGCTGAGCCGGGTGGAGGCACCCGCCAGCGATCGAACGGCATCCCATGCGGTTCGCTCGGGCAGTGGCAACCGTTCGTCCTCTCCGGCACCGGTGAGCACGTCGATCGCCGGATCGGTCACCGGGTCCGGATCCTCGTCGCTGCGCGCCTTCGCCACCTGGTCCAGGTTGTGGAACGCCAGGCGCCCGGTGGAGGCGAGCTCGGCCAGGATCGTGTTCGTCGCCTGCCGCGTTGCCCGGCCCTCGCGCACGACGGTCGCCAGCGGCGGCGTCATGCCGGCCGGGGGTCCGGCCATGAGGATCGACGGGGAGTCGGTGAGCTCGGGGTCGTCGCCCTCGCGACGCCATCGGGTCCACGCCATGCCCAAGATCACGAGCAGCGCCAGCGGTGCGCCGATCAGCCCGAGCGCGGCGTTCGCGACCCGCGCGACCGTCAGCGGGATCGTGTCGGGCGCCATCCGCTCCTGGACCGCCTCGATCGTGTCGAGCGTCGCGCTGTCGAGGTCGCCGTCGCGCGCCCGCGGCACGAAGTCGCTGTCGATGATCCCGGTCAGCGTGTCCTCGTCGATGTGCTGCCTGATGAAGCCCGACCCGCCGAACAGGCTCACCTTGCCATTGATGAGGTTCGGCTGGAGGCCCACCAGCAGGACGAGCCCATCGTCGAACCCGGACCGACCGATGCCCCACTGATCGATGAGGGCGGCCGCTTTGGCCAGGTTCTCGTCCTCGGTGATGCCGGGGTCGACCTGGATGTACACGACGATCTCGGCCCCGGTCTCGGCCTCAACCGCATCGATGCGCTGCTCGAGGTCGGTGACGGTCTCGAGCCGCAGGACGCCGGGCTCGTCGTACACGGTGCGGCCTTCGGTGGGATCGGGGAACGGCGGTCCCGCCGCCGCAGCGGCGGCCACGATCATCAAGCTCAGCGACGAGCCGGCCAGGATGGCGCGGATCCGGCGGTTCATGGCCGTCAGGATACCGGCTGGCACCCTTCTTGCGACCCTGTGCTCGCATTCGGGCGGCATCCTGTCTGCGCGGGCATATCGCCGTGCGCGGCCCGCCCCATCGGCACCCCATGCGGCGCCGATGCCTTCTTGCCACGCTGGAGCAACTCACCTCGTGAAGATTCGTTTCGGGGCGTTTGCCGCCCTGCTGTTCAGCGCGGTCGTCACCGTCGTGGCGACCGCAGGCGTCGCCGCGGCCACGATCGCCGACGGTCCGCTCGACCTGTCCCCGATCCTGGACGGATGGAGCGCGAAGGCCGATGCGGGCACCCTCGACGTCCCCGATCCCGAGCGCGGCGCCGTGCTCTCGGCCAACCCGACGCCGACACCCGAGCCGGCAGCCCCGCCCGCGACGCCGGCAGCCGCGCCGGCGACCGAGGTGGCGGGGATCGGCAGCAACTACCCTGGAACCGCGGGCTGGATGGGGGAGGCGACGGTCGCCCTGCCCGGCGACCTCGGTGGCCGCTATACCGGCGAGGTGAGCGGGCACGTCACGGTCTGCGCGGATCGTTGCGTCCGTCTCCCGGTCGTCGACTGGTGCCAGTGCTACTGGGGTACGGCCGACGAGCGGGTCGTGGACCTCTCGCATTCCGCATGGGCGCTGGTCACTGACGCGCCGCTGGCCAAGGGCCTGGTCGAGGTGCGCCTGATCCTCGAGGGCTGAGCGGTCTCAGGAGCAGGTGATCGTCACGGTCGAAGGTTCGACCTCGAGGCCCGGCACCGTCGCGGCCAGGACCGCGCTCTCGCCGCCGGGAATCTGGCTCGTGACCGTGCCGTGGGTCCGCAATCGTCGCCCGTCGGCACCGAGCGCGATGAGCTGGCACTTCGCCCGCCCGGGCTGTGTGCCCTCGTTCGTGACCGCGTAGCTGATGGTGTAGCCGACCGGCTGAGCCGGCTCGACGCCGACGTATCTTGCCTCGTAGGGGCCGACACCGCGCAGCGACAGGCTGGCCGCGATCGCCAGTCCCGCGATGGCGACAATGATCGCCACTACCACCGTCCCGTGGTACTGCGACGCCGACGGCGTCGCCATCCCCGCCCGGTTGCAGAGCGCGCAGATCGCCTCGTCGGGTCCGACCTCCCGTCCGCACTTGATGCAGTGCCGAACGTCGCCGGATTCGCCCGTCATCTGGCCTTCGAGGCAGGGAGCCGCTCGCCGGCCGGGATCGCGACCTCGAGCCAGTTCTCGCGAGGCGCCAGCGGGCAGGACCAGATCGGGTCGTGCACGCAGGACGGGTGGTAGGCGTAGTTGAAGTCGATCACCATCTCGTCCCCCTCCGTGCCGAGGTCCGCCCCTTTCGCCGAGTCCCACAGGTACCGTCCGCCGCCATAGGTCTCGTCGCCGCTGGTCCCGTCACGGAAGGGGATGAAGATGCCGCCGGAGTACTCGTCGAGCCAGAAGACGCTGAGCCGGCACGGCGTGGCTCCGACCGAGAAGCTCACCCAGCCGATCCGCGCGATCGGGATCTGGGGACCCTCGCCGGAGCGCGGGACATCGAGAGCAGCGGCCTCCGGATCCGGCTCGAAGGTCGCACGCAGCGCAAGTGCCGGGTCGTGGCGGTAGTACGCCAGGCCCAGGAAGTCACGCCGAGCCTCCTCGGGGACCGCCGACGAAGGATGCGACCCGAACAGTCGATCCCGCGCACTGCGGAAGGCGACCGCGCGCATCGGCCCGGGCCGCTCATCGGCGCGCAGCGTGGCGTACAGCCCGGCGGTTCGGCGCCGCCAGTCGGCGAGCGCGAGGTGTGACGACGTGGAGTGGGTCATCGGCGCCATCCATGATGCATGACAACGGGACGGACCGGCGAACCGGCCCGCCCCGCGGGTGTGCTGGGTCGATTCGGGCCTAGTTCAGGCCGTTGTCGCTCAGCCAGGACGCTGCCACGTCCTCGATCGCCTCCTGGTCGACGGCCACGCGGACGCCGAGGCTGGTGAGGGTCTCGGTGTCCATCGCGGCGCTGACCGCGTTGAGGATGTCGGCGAAGTCCGACGGAGCGGCGTCCAGCCATTCCGTGCGGACGATCGGCGCGATGTTCTCGGACGGTTGCGTCTGCAGGTCGTCCTCCAGCACCACGAAGTTGAAGCGCTCGATGTCCGGCTGCGTGCTGCACAGCTCGGCGACGTCCACGACGCCGTCGTTCAGTGCCTGCGCCACGGGGGCGTCACACGCCGCGTACGGCTCGATCTCGAGGTCGGCGTACGTGAAGCCATACTGCTCCAGCGCACCCGAGCACAGGTCGTTCGTCTCGCACTCCGGCGGGAGCCCCCAGACGAGCTCGCCTCCGGCATCGGCGAGGTCACTCATCGTGCTCACACCGAGGTCGTTCGCCGTCTCCTGGCGTACGACGAACGCGTTCTGGTCCTGCGCCGGCGCATAGTCGAGCGCGGTCAGGTTGACGTCGGCGAGGGCCGTCTGCAGGTTCGAGAACGTCTCCTCCGGATCGCCCGCCGCCGCGCCACCCAGGAAGGTGAGCAGGCTGCCGATGTACTCGGGCTCGAGATCGAACTCGCCATCTTCGATGGCGGGCTGGACCGTGTCGCGGGGACCGATGCCGAGCTTGCGCTCGACCGTATAGCCATTGGCCTCCAGGGCCTGGGCGTAGATCTCGGCCATCAGCTGGGCCTCGTAGAAGCCAGCTGAGCCGATCACGATCGATCGCTCGCCCTCACCAGCGCTGGCGGGGGAGCTTGGTGCCGAATCGCTCGCCGACGGCGAGCTGCTGCCCTCACCCGACGCGCATGCGCTGAGGACCAGCGCCAGCGTCGCCGCCCCGAGGACGAGCTTGCGGTGCATCCGCATGTTGGGTATTCCTCCACTTTCAAGACATGGGTTGGCGGCGGGATTGGAATGGACCCCCGGACCGCGCCAGGTCAGTGTACCAATCGCGTCCGCAAGGGCCCTTACCGCCTATAGGACCTACGCGGCGGGGCACGGAATGGATCAGATGCCCACCGGCCGTCCGCTCTGACCCGGCTCGCGCATCGAGATCGCCGGGCGGCGCAGCCCGGGCGATGTGGCGCGTTTCTGGATCACGGTGAACGTGAGCTCCGTCGCGATCGAGAGGAGCGCCACGATCAGCGCCCCGGCGAAGATCTCGTCGTTCCGTCGTTGTGCCAGGCCATCGATGATGTAACGGCCGAGGCCGTCGGTCGCGACCACCGCGCCGAGCGTGGCCGTGGCCACGATCTGCACCGCCGCCGTGCGGACGCCGACGAGGATGACCGGCAGTCCGATCGGTATCTCGATCTGGCGCAGCACCTGGCCGTCCTTCATGCCCATGCCGCGCCCCGCCTCCACCAGCTGCCGATCGACCTCGCTGATGCCGACATAGGTGTTCGTCAGGATGGGTGGAATCGCGAGCGCGACCAGGGCGGTGATCGTTGCGATCTCCGACGCGATCGAGCGCAGCCCGAGGGAGACGATGAACTGCTGCGAGACGATGGCGACGGCAGCCAGGATCGCGAGCGACGGGATCGCGCGTCCGACGTTCGCGACGTTGATGGCCAGGCTGGTGAACCGCCCCGTATGCCCGATCCAGGCCCCGATCGGAAGGGCGATGGCGACAGCGATGACAAGCGGGATCACGGAGAGGATTAGGTGCTCGCCGATCCGCGTCGGTACGCCGTCCGGGCCGGACCAGTTCGCGGGGTCGGCGAACCAGGCCGCGACCTCGCCGAAGAACTCCACGCTCAGCTGCCCGTCCGGCGCGCCCACGGCGTGAGCGCACGCTGGAGCAGGACGAAGCCACGATCCGCGAACACCGCCAGCAGGATCGCGCCGACCGACCCGACGATCGTGGCCGTCAGGAAGAAACGCCGATACCCGATCTCGACGATCAGGTACCCGAGCCCGCCAAGCCCGATGAGCGCCGTCACGGTGACGAGCCCGATGACCGTAACGGTCGCGATGCGCAGCCCGGCCACGATGACCGGCAGGGCCACCGGCAGCTCGACGCGCCACAGCCGCTGCCACGGCGTGTAACCCATCCCCTTGGCCGCTTCGATCACGTCGTCCGGCACGCCCTCGAGGCCAGCCAGGATGTTCCGCAGCAGGATGAGGATCGTGTAG
This sequence comes from Candidatus Limnocylindria bacterium, assembly GCA_051000335.1. GTDB lineage: Bacteria > Chloroflexota > Limnocylindria > QHBO01 > QHBO01 > JACDBZ01. The sequence goes on from JBPCOK010000085.1 coordinate 9,503, forward strand.
CTGACGAGCGCGATCTCGGCCGTGACCGGACTCTGGATGCCGGTGAACGGGACGAGCATCGCGAAGAGCGCGAGGCTGGGGATCGAATAGAGGATGCCGCTGACGCCGATGACCGGCCCCTGGAGCCAGGGCACGCGACGCACGAGCAGCGCGAGCGCGAAGCTCAGCACGAAGCCGATGACGACGGCGACGAGGGTGAGCGCAACGTGCTCGAGCGTGCGCCGTCCGATCTCGTCGGCCTCACGGACGATCCACGCCCAGTCCATCAGCCGGCGGCCTCACCGACCGGGTGGAGCTCCCCGTCGGCGGCGCGCACCGGCGCGCGGAGGCGTTCGCCGATGGCGTCCACGCTGACCAATCCGAGGACGCGGTCGCGGTCGTCCACCACCACGCCGAGCTGCACGCTCGACCCGAGCATGGCGGACAGCGCATCACGCAGGGTCGATTCCGGCTGCACGGTCGGGGCGCCCGGCGTGCCGGCGTCGGGATCGATCGGCCCGCTGCCGCGCAGGTCGAGCTGATCGATCCAGCCCAGTGGTCGGTCGGCGTCGTCGACGAGCAGCGCGTAGTCGAGCTCATCGGCGCGATCGAGACGAGCGCGGACCGCAGCTCGATCCTCGCCAGCCCGGACGGTCACCGCCTCGATGGGCTCGAGGTCCCGGACGCGACCCAGCGACAGGCGCTTCAGGCCGCGATCGGCACCGACGAAGCGCTCCACGAACTCCGAGGCGGGTCGCGCCAGGATGGTGGCCGGGGTGTCGTACTGGGCCAGGATCCCGCCGCGCTGGAGGATGGCGATGCGATCCGCCATCTTGATGGCCTCGTCCACGTCGTGGGTGACGAAGACGATCGTCTTGCGGACCTGCTCCTGTAACCTGAGGAACTCGTTCTGCAGCCGATCCCGACGGATCGGATCCACCGCGCCGAACGGCTCGTCCATGAGCATCACCGGCGGATCTGCGGCGAGCGCCCGTGCGACCCCGACGCGCTGGCGCTCCCCGCCCGAGAGCTCGCCGGGATAGCGGGCCGCGTACTGGCCGGGCTCGAGGCCGACCAGCTCCAGCAGCTCGTCGACCCGCTCCCTAATGCGGGCCGGCTTCCATTTCAGCAGGCGCGGCACGACCGCCACGTTGTCGCCGATCGTCTGGTGCGGGAAGAGTCCGACCTGCTGGATCACGTAGCCGATCCGTCGCCGGAGCTCGACCACCGGCAGGCTCATCACGTCCTCGCCGTCGATCGTGATGCGGCCGCTCGTCGGCTCGATGAGCCGGTTCACCATCTTCATGCTCGTCGTCTTGCCGCAGCCGGATGGTCCGACGAGGACGCAGATCTCCCCGGCGGGGATGGTCAGCGACAGGTTGTCGACGGCCGGGGCATCGCTGCCCGGGTAGCGCTTCGTGATGTTCTCGAAGGAGACGACGGCGCCGGTGGCGTCCTGCATCGACCCATGATACGGGCGGCCCGACACGCCTCAGGCGACGAAGTCCCCCCGGACGAACCACGCGCTGAGCAGGCCGAGGAGGAGGATCGAGGTCGCGATCCAGGCCGCTCGCACCCAGGGGCGCTCGGTGAGGAGCGCCGCGACCACGAAGATGGGGAAGAGGACGAGCACGTACCGCGTGGTCGACGTCAGCGGCGTCGGCTGCAGCCGGGTCGCCAGGAGAAGGAGCGGAGGCCAGGCGTAGAGCGAGAAGGTCAGCGGCATGCGCCGCGCGCCGACCGCGAGCAGCACGCCGGCGCCGATGAGCGCCGCGAGATTCAGAGCCTGGACGACCTCTCCGCGATCGAAGATCCAGGCCAGGCTGGCCCCCACCACCTCCCATGGTGCGTGGACCTCATCGCCTCCCCACAGCGCCTGCGCGCCCAGCGGCGACTCGCCCGTGATCGTCGCCGTGAGCAGGGCGAACGCGGCGAACCCGGCAACCGGCGCGACCGCGGCCGCCCTCGACAGCACGACCTCGACGGAGCGCGGACGAGGCCGCTCCGACGCGGCTCGGATGGCCTCGTAGGCGATCGGAACGGCGAGCAGCAGGCCCTGCGGACGGGAAAGGCCGGCGAGCAGCGCCGCCAGGATGACCCAGCCCCAGCGGCGTTGACGCGCCAATAGCAGGCTCCAGACGGCCGCCGCGAGGAATGTCGCTTCGGTATACGGCGCGAGGAGGAAGAATGCGGACGGGAAGATCGACATGAGGACGACGGTCCAGCGCCCGATCCGTGCGCCGTGGGACGCGCCCACGAGTCGCATGAGTCCCACGGCCGCCACGACGTAGGCCACCGCCGACACGATCATGCCGGCGATCGGATACGGCAGGAATGACACGCTTCCCACGAGCCGAACCTGCGCCGGGAACAGCGGGAAGAACGCCACGGAATGCTCGCCCGGCTCATACCCGAACGTGGCGATCTTCATGTACCAGCACGCATCCCAGCGTTCCCAGATGCCGCCGATGGCGAACGCCGGACCCTCGCGCAGCAGCTCGGGCATCGTTCGCCATCCGTTGAGCGCCTCCTCGAAGTGACACGGCGAAGGGACGCCGCTCCATGCGACGATGGCGCCGAACACCGAGAGGCCGACTCGCAGGGCCACGGCCAGCCCGATCGCGACCCAGATCGGCCTCAGCCAGGAGCGCGGAGGATCCGAGGCCGGTGTTCGATCGCGAGCCTTGTGCATGCCATCGGTGAGCGGAGGGAGGTTCATGGTAGCGAACAGCGAATCGGTCACGGTCGCGTCTCCGGCGCGGTCCGCCGGCCAGCGCAGCGCGTTCCCCGACGCGGCACTCCTGGCCGCCATCGCGGCGATCGTGTACTTCTTCACGGTGTCCGAGCGCGTGACGCTCGACAGCTTCCTGCCGCTCGCCAACGGCTTCCTCGAGGGACGGCTGCACATTGCCGAGCCGATGCCGTGGCTCGAGCTCGTGCCACGCGCGGAGGGTGGGTTCTACTCGCCATTTCCGCCCATGCCGGCCATCGTTCTCATCCCCTTCGTCGCGCTCTTTGGTCCCGACTTCGACCAGGGAATTGCCACGGCTCTGCTCGGGGCGGCAAACGTCGCCCTGGTGATGCTCCTGCTGCGGGGCATCGGCACCGCGCGCCGCACCGCCCTCTGGCTCACGGCGGCCTTTGCGTTCGGCACGGTCCACTGGTGGGCGGCCGGGACGGGGACCGTATGGCTGCACGCTCAGATCGTCGCCGTCTTCTTCGCACTGCTGGCCCTCAACCTGGCGGTTCGCCTCCGACTGCCGCTGCTTGCCGGCGTCTTCCTCGGCTTCGCTGCGGCCTCGCGTCTGCCGGTGGGGCTGACCCTTCCGCTCTACCTCGCCCTCTACCTCGGCGCGGCACGGCTGAGCCGATTCGCTCCACCGTCACCGTCGCAATGGCGCTCGGCGGCGATCTTCGTCGTCGGGCTGGCCGTGCCTGCCTTGCTCGTTGCGCTCTACAACGTTGCGCGGTTCGCGAGCCCGTTCGAGTTCGGCTACGGCCTGATTCCCGGTGTCCTCGACGAGCCGTGGTACGCGAACGGCCTGCTCTCCGTCGACTATGTGCCGCGCCACCTCCACCTCATCTTCATGCGCGGCCCGGACTACGTCGAGCAGGCGCCGTGGTTCCGCCCGAACTGGAGCGGCATGTCGCTCCTGCTCACCACGCCCATCGTGCTGTGGCTTGTGAAGGCTCGATCCGGATGGCTGGTAGGGGCCGCCTGGATCGCCATCGCGCTCGGCATGGTGCCCGACCTCCTCCACGGCGCGCCGGGCTTCGCGCAGTTCGGCTATCGCTTCATCCTCGACGTGCTGCCGATCATGATGCTGCTGCTGGGCCTCGTGTTCCGTGACCGAATCTCGATCGAAGCGCGGGCCGCCATCCTCATCGGGATCGCGGTGAACGCCTATGGCGTCTGGGCGGTCACGGTCATCGGATTCGTGAGCTATTGATGCGTCGTCCGGTGCCGACGACCACGCTCGCGGTCTTCATCGGGGTGGCGATCGTGATGCCCCTGACCATCGCGGTCAGCATGGGCCTGACCGATGCATTCGACCGGACGGTCATCGAGGCCGTGCGAAGCGAGGCGCTGGCCGTCGTGTTGTCGCCCCTTCGCTGGATCACCGAGCTCGGCTCGACGGCGGCGATCACCGCCGTGGCCGTCGTGACGCTGCTCGTGGGCCTGGCGATCGGGCCCTGGCGACACGGGGTCGCGGGAGCGGTGACCATCGGCCTGGCGTCGATCGGGAACGAGGCGTTCAAGGCCGTGATCGCCCGCGCGCGCCCCGACTTCCTCGAGCCGGTGCTCGTGGAGCGCGGATTCAGCTTCCCATCCGGACACGCCCTGCTGTCGACGGTTGCCTACGGCATCCTCGGCGTGCTGGTCTCGCGCTCGATGCTGTCGCGCGGCGTGCGCGCGACGGTGCTCGCCGTCCTCGCGTTCGGGATCCTGCTCATCGGCCTCTCGCGCGTCTGGCTCGGGGTGCACTACCCCTCGGACGTGCTGGCCGGATGGTCCGCGGGGGGCGGTGATCGTCGTGCTGTTCGCCCGGATCACCCGTTCGGTGTCGCCTGAGCCAATCGCGGCAGCGGCTGCCTCGGATCCAGCAACGCGACGATCCGATCCACCTGCCCACGACTGAGGCGGTTGTCGACGCTCACGAGACTGGCGACCCGGTCGGCAGATCGTTCGACCACGATGCCGATGGACTCACCGGCGTGCAGCTCGACCTCCATCTGCTCCGATGGCATGAGCAGCGGATCCACCGTCGATGGCAGACCGGCACGCTCGAGGTACAGGCTGAGGCGGCGGCCTGCCAGCCGGGCGGTGGTGATCGGCGCCGGCTCCCACGGCACCCAGGAGTCCGTCCCAGGATTCCATCGATACCAATGGCCATTGCGGCGGGTGAAGCGCCCGCGCTGACCGGTGAGCGTGATCGTGAAGATCCCACCCGGGCCGACGATGATGACGTCGATGGGATCGGTTCCTCCGGGGGCGAGGGAGCGGAACCAGTGGTAGTCGTCGTCGAGGCGGGGCGCGATGGCCGCCGCGGCGCGTTCGCCGGAACTCAGCCCGGGAATGCCCATCCGACGCGAACGCGAAGCCGGGTGGAGGATCATCGCAGCGTCCAACCTCCTCTCCTGCTGGGCGTCGGATGGGCAGGGTGAGTGTAGCGCGCGGGGCGGCCGACCGACAGGACGTGGCACCCGAAGACCGTATGATGCGGCCCATGGCAGATTCGCAGGCCTCGCTCGAGGAGGCCGTCAGGACGCTCTTGGTCGAGATCGGCGAGGATCCGGCCCGGGAGGGGCTGGCCCGGACGCCGGAACGCGTGCGGCGCATGTACGGAGAGCTGACGGCGGGGTACCACGTCGACCCTGACGCGCTCGTCAACGGCGCGTGTTTCACCGTCGACTACGACGAGATGGTCATCGTGCGCGACATCGAGTTCTTCAGCCTCTGTGAGCACCACCTGCTGCCGTTCATCGGCAAGGCACATGTCGGCTACCTGCCGAAGGGTCGGGTCATCGGCCTCTCGAAGATCCCGCGCATCGTCGACATGTATGCCCGGCGGCTCCAGGTGCAGGAACGGCTGACCGTCGAAGTCGCCGACTTCCTCATGCGGACGCTCGAGCCGAAAGGGGTTGCGTGCGTGATCGAGGCCACCCATCTGTGCACGATGATGCGTGGCGTGAAGAAGCAGGAGGCGACCATGGTCACCTCGAGCATGGTCGGAACGTTCCGGCGGGATCCCAGGACCCGCGCCGAGTTCATGGGGCTCATCGGCAAGGGCGGCCCCTGACCGATGCCCTATGCCGATCCGCTGACCGATGAGGAGCTGACGGCCGCCCTGGCCGACCTGTCCGGATGGGAACGCGACGGAGCCACGATCACCCGCACGATCCGCTGCGTCGGGTTCCGCGAGGCGATCGCGCTCGTCAATGGCGTGGCCGATGCAGCCGAGGCCGTCGACCACCACCCCGACATTGCGGTCACGCGCTATCGCCACGTGACCTTCACCCTGACCACCCATGCGGCGAGCGCCATGACCCGACGCGACGTCGAGCTGGCTGCCGAGATCGATCGGATCGCCGGTAGAATCGGCGGCGCATGACCGACACGCCGATCCGCATCCTCATCGCCAAGCCCGGCCTCGATGGCCATGACCGCGGAGCCAAGGTGCTGGCTCGCGGCCTCCGCGACGAGGGATTCGAGGTCATCTACACCGGGCTGCGCCAGACACCTGAGATGATCGCCGATGCCGCCGAGCAGGAGGACGTCGACGTGGTGGGGCTGTCGATCCTTTCCGGCGCGCACATGGCACTCCTGCCGCGAACCGTGGAGCTGCTCCGCGAGCGCGGCATGGACGAGGTCCTCGTGGCGGCCGGTGGCATCATCCCCGACGCGGACGTGACGAAGCTGAAAGCGGCTGGCGTGGCCGAGATCTTTGGGCCCGGCACCTCGATCGGAGAGATTGCCCGGTACTTCCGCGAGCACGTTCGACGCACATGAGCTGCGGCGTATATCCGTATATACGTCCGGGCCGATGATCCATGAGCTGGCATCGGGCGCACGGCGCCCGCTCGCGCGCCTGCTGACCCGCATCGAGAACGGCGACCCGTCCGTCGGGCCGATGCTTCCCGAGCTGTTCGCGGCGGGGCATGCCGGACACGTCATCGGCATCACCGGTCCGCCGGGGAGCGGCAAGTCGACGCTCGTCAACGCGCTGATCGGGGAGTGGCGCCGCCGGGGCAAGCGGGTCGGAATCCTGGCGGTGGACCCGTCGTCGCCGTACACCCGTGGCGCCATCCTGGGTGATCGGATCCGGATGATGGAGCACGCCGCGGATCGCGACGTCTTCATGCGCTCGATGGCCTCTCGCGGCGAGCTCGGCGGCGTCGCGGCCGCGACCTGGATCGCCGCGGCCGCGCTCGACGCCGCCGGCTACGACCCCATCCTCATCGAGACCGTGGGCGCGGGCCAGTCCGAGGTGGAGATCGCGCGCCTGGCCGAGACGACGGTGGTGGTCGAGGCCCCGGAGATGGGGGACGAGGTGCAGGCCATCAAGGCCGGCCTGCTCGAGGTCGCCGATCTGGTGGCGGTCAACAAGGGCGACCGGCCGGGTGCGGATCGCGCGGCGCGGCAGCTGCGCGCCATGATGTCCACGGCCGGGGGTCGGGTCGGGCGCACCCCACCCAAGGTGATGGTGACGACGGCGACGTCGGGCGAGGGCGTGTCGGAACTCGCCGATGCCATCGAGGCACACCGGGCGGCAGCCCGTGAGCCGCTCGCCGCACGCGATCGCGCCGCGAACCAGGTCCGACGCGCGCTCGCCGACCTTGCGGCCGGCCGAGCCCAGGCCAGCGACGCGTGGGACGAGACGGTCCGGGCCGTGGCCGATCGCGAGCTCGATCCGCTGACGGCCGCCGAGCGGCTTCTCGACGGCGTAGGCTGAGCCGATGGATTCACTGCTTCGCGACAACACACCCGGACCGACCGTCCCGGTTGCTCACGTCATCCTCGAGGCGCGCGCCGCACTGGCCGAGGCGACGCCCCTGCTCCTGGGAGTCGGCGACGGCGACCCGCTCGCACGGCCCTGGTCCTGGCGAGACGGCGAGGACGGCTGGACCGACGCGCGCTACGCCTTCTACCGCTGCGCGGAGGCGCTCGATCGAGCCGGGATCGATGCCGAGGCCGCGCTGGCCGCGGCTGGGGTGGCGCGCCCGCCCTCATCGCGCATCCTCGCTCGCGCGACTGTTGCGCGCTGGGAGCTCCACGGGATCCTGGCCGCCCTCACCGACGACGACCTGGACCGCGACCCGGGGAACGGCGAGTGGACCCTGCGCCAGACGCTGGCCCACGCCATCAACGTCCAGCGCGCCTATGCCAGCTACACGGCCTGGTGGCTCGGCCGTCGCCGCGAGCCCGACTTCCCGGCCGAGGTACCCGACGGTGTCGGCCCGGACTTCCCGGACGAGGCGAGCGATGGGCTGGGCACGCTGGCCGAGCTTCGCGAGCGCCTGGACGAGGCGATGGACGTCGCCGCCGGCCGGCTCGGCTTGCTCACCGACGAGGAGCTGGCGGCGAACGCCCGCTGGTCGGGGTTCGGCCTCGACGTCGGCTTCCGTCTCGGGCGCTGGGCATCCCATCTCCGCGAGCACACGATCCAGGTTGACAAGACGCTCGCCTTCCTCGAGAGACCGATCCGCGAGGTCGAACGCCTGGTCCGCCACGTCCACGCGGCGCACGGCCGGATGGAGTCCGTCGTGTTCGCGCTGTCGCCGGATGACGTCGAGCCGGCGGCCCCGATCATCGCCGCGGCGACGCGTGAGCTCTCGAGCTCGGCGCGCGGAGCAGCATCGGCAGCCGGCTGAGCGCTGTACGCTTCCATGCTCATGAGCATCGAACGCATCTACGTCATCGGCGCGGGGCTGATGGGGCACGGCATCGCGCAGGTCAGCGCGGCGGCCGGCAAGCAGGTCACCCTCGCGGATCGGACGCTCGAGCTGGCGGAGAAGGGGAAGGCCCGAATCGCCGGCAATCTCAAGCGACAGGTCGACAAGGGCAAGCTCGAGCAGCAGGCGGCTGACGATCTGATGAGCCGGGTCGCGACCGCCGAGGGGACGCACGGCGCGGCCGGCCACGGCATCGTGATCGAGGCGGTCTTCGAGGACGAGGGAATCAAGCGAGAGACGTGGAAGGCGCTGAGCGGCAGCGCCGACGCCGATGCGATCTTCGCCAGCAATACCAGCAGCATCAGCATCACCGGCCTCGCGACGTCGACCGATCGGCCGGCGAAGTTCATCGGCCTCCACTTCTTCTCGCCGGTTCCGGTCATGGGGCTCATCGAGATCATCCGAGGCCTCGAGACGGACGATGCGACCTATGCGGCGTGCCGCACATTCGCCGAGGAGCTCGGCAAGACGGTGATCGAGTCGAAGGACATGCCCGGGTTCCTCGTGAACCGGATGCTGGGACCGTTCATCAACGAGGCGATCTTCGCGCTCATGGAGTCAACTGGCACGGCCGAGGACATCGACACCGGCGCGAAGCTGGGCCTCAATCATCCGATGGGGCCGCTCGAGCTCAGCGACTTCATCGGCAATGACGTGATGCTCGGGGTGATGGACGTCCTGCTGCGCGGCATCGGGGATCCGAAGTTCCGCGCCGCCCCGCTGCTGCGCCAGATGGTCGCCGCCGGGCATCTCGGGCGGAAGACGGGGCGCGGCTTCTATCGCTACGACCAGAAGGGAAACAGGATCAGCTGATGGCCGTCGAGACGCCCGCGACCCGCGATCCGCTCACGCTGTCGGAGGAAGAGCGGAGCGTTCGCGACACGGTCCGGGACTGGGCACAGCGCGAGGTGGCCCCCGGCGCAGCCGAGCGTGACGAGGCGGAACGGTACGACCGGTCGCTGTTCGAAGCCGCGGGCGAGCTGGGCCTG
>JBPCOK010000100.1:0-11981 GCA_051000335.1 Candidatus Limnocylindria bacterium
GTGTTGTAGAAGGCGGGCGAGCAGCGCACGATGCCGGGCCGAAAATCGACGATGATCCCGTCGGCGGCGAGCGCGTCGACGACCGGCTTCGGATCTGCCACGCCGATCGGCACGATCCCGCCGCGCCTGCCTGGATCACGGACGGCGCGTACCTCCAGGCCGGCCGCATCCGCGAGGCCGATGAGCAGCTCGCCGAGATCGCGGGTCCGCTCACCGAGCCGATCGACGCCGATCTCGCGTACCAGCTCGGTGCCACCACGCGCGATGGCAGCCGAAGGAACAGACGGCGTGCCCAGCTCGTAGCGACGACCGTCGGGAGCGAGCTCCAGCTCATCGACCGCGAACGCGAACTGGCGCGCGCTGCTGAACCAGCCGGTCGTGGTTGGCACCAGTGCTTGGCGAAGCTCCGGCCGCACGCGGAGGAACGCGGTTCCGGGTCCGCCGAAGAGCCACTTCAACGTTCCCGACACGTAGATGTCGATCTCCGCCGTGGCCAGGTTGGTCGGGACGATGCCCGTCGCCTGGTAGGCGTCGACGAGCAGCAGCGCGCCGCGCTCGTGGCAGAGGTGGCCGAGCACGGCGAGGTCGTTGACGGCGCCGGTGGTGAAGAAGGCGTGACCGATCGCGACGAGGGCCGTCCGCTCGTCGATCGCCTCGGCGAGTTCGTCGAGGCCGACGGTGAGTCCGTCCGTCGAGGGCACCACCACGAGCTCAACGCCGAGCGGGCGGCGGGCCAGCCACTGGTGGCCGATGGTGGGGAAGTCGAGCGCAGTCGTCACCACCCGCGTCCGCGGCGCATGTCCGGCGTCTATCCCCGCAGCCGCGAGCCGATCGAGGCTCGCGCGGTCTCCGCGATGGATCGGGTCGAGCGCCGACGCGACCACCGACAGTGCCGAGCTGACGTTCGGTGCCAGCGAGATCTCGTCACCGGCGACGCCCAGGATGGCTCCGAAGTCGTCGCGAAGGCCGTCCAGCTCGCCGAGCCAGCGCCGATACCAGGCGCGCGCGCCGAGCGCGTCCCAATCGGCGATGAAGGCATCGAGGTGCCGCCTCGATCGTTCCGACCGCGCGCCGAGGGAGCACGTGTTGAGGTATACCGACCGCTCGAGAAGCGGGAACTCGGCCCGGTAGTCGAGCAGCTCCGGATGACGAACGGTGGGTGCAGGCATCGGGCCGAAGCATAGCCGTCCAACGTCGGCGCGCTACACTCGCCGGGCCCCCTTTCAGACAGCCGGAGACCCGATGCCAGATCCGACCCCATCCGTCCTGTTCACCTCCGAATCGGTGACCGAGGGCCATCCCGACAAGCTGTGCGACGCCGTCGCCGACGCGATCCTGGACGATGTGCTCGCCCACGACCCGACGGCTCGGGCGGCCGTCGAGGTTGCAACGACCACCGGTCTCGTCCTCGTCCTGGGTGAGCTGACGACGACGCACTACGTCGACGTGCAGGAGGTCGTCCGCCGGACCGTCCGCGAGATCGGCTACAACGACAGCCGGCTCGGGTTCGATTGGGAGACGTGCGGGACGCTCACCGCGCTCAAGGAGCAGTCCCCCGACATCGCGCAAGGGGTCGACCGCGCCCTCGAGGGCCGTGACGGCCGTGACGGCGACGAGCTCGGTGCCGGAGACCAGGGAATGATGTTCGGCTACGCGTCGGACGAGTCGGACGAGCTCATGCCGATGCCGATCGTGCTGGCGCACCGCGTGGCGCGACGCCTCGCCGAGGTCCGGCGCGATGGCACGCTGCCCTTCCTGCGGCCCGACGGCAAGAGCCAGGTGACCGTCGAATATGACGCCGATGGGCGCCCGAACCGGGTCCACACCGTTCTCGTCAGCACCCAGCATGATCCCGACATCGACCTCGCCGACCTCTCGGCAGCCGTGCGCGAGCGCGTGGTCGAGGCCGCGATCCCGGAGGGCCTCCTCGATGACGGGACTCGCCATCTCGTCAACCCGACCGGCCGGTTCGTGATCGGTGGCCCGATGGGCGACTCCGGGCTCTCGGGGCGCAAGATCATCGTCGACACCTACGGGGGCATGGCGCGGCACGGCGGTGGCAGCTTCAGCGGCAAGGATCCGACGAAGGTCGATCGGTCCGGCGCCTACATGGCGCGGTACGTGGCCAAGAACCTGGTCGCGGCGGGACTGGCGCGGCGCTGCGAGATCCAGCTCGCCTACGCCATCGGCGTGGCACGGCCCCTCGCGATCAACGTCCAGGCATTCGGGACCGGGTCGGTCTCCGAGGCTCGCCTGGTCGAGCTCGTGGAGCGGACCTTTGACCTGCGGCCGAGCGCGATCATTCGTGATCTGGAGCTGCGGCAGCCGATCTACCGCCAGACCGCGGCATACGGCCATTTCGGACGCGCGGACCTCGACCTTCCCTGGGAGCGCACGGACCGCATCGACGAGCTGCGTGCCGCCGAGCACCGATGACCCCTGGATCACGCCGTCCATGGGGTGAGCCGAGTCCCGGTCCGCTTCGACGGCTCATGACCCGGGCCAGCTCCATCCTCGGAGCCTCGGCTCCTGTGAAGCGGGAGTCGCAGCGCGAGCTGCCGCTGGCTCTCCGGAGGGACCCCGGCGCCGGTGCCTATCTCGCGGCCGAGCGTGATGACGATCATCCGGCCGCCGGCGCGGCGGCCACGTCGGCATTGATGGACGCCATGACGAGGGGCGATTGGTGGGCTGCCGACGTCTGGGGCCATCGCTCCCTTTGGCACTACGAGAAGGCCGACATGTCGATCGAGGCGGTCCGCGCCGCGCGCCTGATCGGCGATGTCCGGCTCGAGGCCGGTGATCCGGACAGCGCCCGCCGGTACTATGCGGAGGCTGTCGATGAGGCCCGCGACATCGGCGCCGAGCACGAGCAGGGACTGGCATCGCTGGGGTTGGGGCACGCGCTGCTCGAGCGCGGCGAGGCGACGACTGCCCGCCGCGTGGCGTCCGCCGCGGTGGTCCTCCTCGAGCGATCGGGGGCAGAGGCCGGACAGATTGAGGAAGCGCGCATGCTCGTCGGTACCGAGGTTCGCGTCGGTTCGCATATGAAGGAGATCCGATGACGGCTCGTCGTCCCATGCACGTGGGAATCATCGGCGCCGGCGTGATGGCCGAGGCCATGATCGTCGGCCTCTTGGCGAACCGCGCCGTCACGCCCGACTTCCTCTCGGCGTCGCACCCGCGTCGCGAGCGGCGCGAGTTGCTGGCGGAGCGCCACGGCATCCGGCCGGTGGAGGCGAACCGCGACGCGCTGTCCGACGCGGAGCTGGTCGTCCTCGCCGTCAAGCCGCAGATGCTGGCTCGCGTCATGCGAGATCTCCGGGGTCGGCTCACATCGGACCAGGTGGTGCTGTCGATCGTCGCAGGCGCAACGCTGCACACCCTCGTCGAGGGGCTGCAGCACTCGGCCGTCGTGCGCGCCATGCCGAACACCCCGTCCCAGATTCGCCGCGGCATGACCGTCTGGACACCATCCCCGACCTGTACGGCGCGCCAGCGGGATCTGGCGCGCGCCGCGCTTCGCTCACTGGGTGATGAGCGCGAGGTCGCCGACGAGTCGTTCGTCGCCATGGCCACCGCCCTGTCCGGGACCGGGCCCACCTACCTGTTCGCGATCATGGAGGCGCTGATCGACGCCGGCGTCCACCTCGGGTTTCCGCGGGAGCTCGCGCATGATCTGGTCGTTGCCACGCTCGTTGGCTCCGCGGAATACGCGCAGCAGTCGGAGCTCCACCCGGCGCAGCTGCGGAACGCGGTCACGTCGCCAGGGGGCACGAGCGCTGCGGCGATCTACGAGCTGGAGAAGGGCCGAATCCGGACCGTCTTCAGTGACGCGGTCTGGGCCGCCTATCGGCGCACCCTCGAGCTCGGCGAGCGCCTCGAGGCCGATCTCGGCCGCGAAGCCCCGGAGTCCGAAGCCCGGTAATCCAACGCGAACCCGGCGATAAGCCAGCGCCCGTATCGTCGCCGCGGTGGCGAGTGTGCAAGCCTCTTGCACACCCTGCCCGCTCCGCCGCGGGCGCTGGCTCTGGTAGCCTCAGGCCCATGTTCGCGATCGTGATGGCCGGAGGGTCCGGCACTCGCCTCTGGCCGTTGTCGAGACGCGAGACGCCCAAGCAGCTTCTCCCCTTGACCGGGGACACGAGCCTCCTCCAACAGACGGTCGCCCGGCTCGGCGGCCTGCTCAAACCGCACGACATCTACGTGATCACCAGCCAGGCGCACGTGCGCGCAACCCAGCGCCAGCTGCCTCAGCTTCCGGAGGACAACGTCCTAGGTGAACCCTTGGCACGGTCAACCGCCGTGGCTGCGGGCCTGGCCACGGTGCTGGCGCGTCGCGAGAGCGACGAGGTCGCCGTGGTCATCCCGGCCGACCATTTCGTCGCCGATGAAGGCGCCTTCGTCGAGAGCCTTCGCGAGGCCGCGCGAACGGCGGAACGGGGCTATCTCGTCACGCTCGGAGTCGTGCCGAGCCATCCGGCCACCGGGTACGGATACATCAAGGCCGGGGACCCGCTGCACGCCAGCACGTCAACCGCCCTCGTCGACCGATTCGTCGAGAAGCCGGACGCGAAGCGAGCTGCCGAGTTCCTCGATGAGGGCGCCCACTACTGGAATGCCGGGGTGTTCGTGTGGCGCGTGTACGCGTTTCGGCAGGCCGTGGAGCGATTCCAGCCGGCCCTCGCCGCGGCGCTCGAACGGGTGGAGGCGCTGCATCGCACGCCGGGCTGGATGACCGAGGTCCGCACGATCCTCGAGGGCGTTCCGGCCATCACCATCGACGTCGGCATCGCGGAGCCGGCCGCGGCCGAGGGAAGGATGGCCGTCGTCCCGCTCAAGGCCGGGTGGTCGGACATCGGCTCATGGTCGTCGTTGCTGGAAGCACTTTCGGGGGCCAGCGGTGCCGACCTCGTCGCCAGCGGCCCGCACCTCGATCGCGGTTCCCACCGTGTACTCGTTCACGGCGGTGAACGGCTGGTGGTCACGGTCGGCCTCGAGGATCTCATCATCGTCGACACGCCCGATGCGCTGCTGGTCTGCCACCGCGATCGGGCCGAGGAGATCAAGCCGGTGCTCGACGAGATCGCGCGCACGGCGGGGGAGCGATACCTCTGAACGACCAGATCCCGCACGCGTGGCTTGCCCGGGTGCTGGGGTTGGGCTTGGCCTGGTACGTGCGACTCGTCGGCTCAACCAGCAGGGTTCGAGGTGACGCGGTCACCCAGGACCAGGTGGTGCTGGCGTTCTGGCACGAGTACAACCTGGCCGCTGCCATCGCGGCGTGGCGTCTGCGCCGCCATCAGCACCACGTGAGCTTCAGCACGAGGACGTTCCGCGGCGGGGTGATGAGCACGATGCTGGCAGCGCTCGACTCCGGCTCGGTCCAGCTGCCGGCGGAGGGGGAGAGATCCGAAGCGGCGCGGCTGTCGCTGGAGCTCGCTCGCATCGGTCGCGAGGGGGCGTCCCCGGTCGTCAGCCCCGATGGGCCGGTCGGACCGTATCGGCGTGCCAAGGCCGGGGCGCTGATCGTGGCGCGGGAGGCCGGGGTGCCGCTCCAGCCCTGGGCCGTCGCGGTGCGGCCGCCGTGGCGGATGTCGGGGCGCTGGGATCGGCATCTCGTGCCGCTGCCCTTCGGCGTCCTGCGCGTGGAGCAGGCGGAGCCGATCCGCGTCGGCCGTCGTCAGGCGTTGCGACCGCTGCTGGCGGAGCTCCAGGTGGCACTCGACGATGTGGCCGGCCGCGCGGACCGCCGGATGGCCTGACGACGGCCGTCAGCCCGGCGGGATCGCGGGACTCGCTACCATTGGGTGACCAGCGGACCTGATGGAGCCTGCAGCCGAGTCGCCCAACACCGTGACCAAGATCAAATTCGGAACCGATGGCTGGCGCGCCGCCATCGCCGAGGACTACACCTTCCACAACGTGCGGCGCTGCGCTCGGGGCGTGGGGGAGTACCTCCAGCAGAACGGGGCGTCGGATCGCGGCGTCGTGATCTGCTGGGACCGGCGCTTCGCCAGCGAGCACTTCGCCCGGGCCTGCGTCGAGGTGCTCGCGGCCCACGACATCCGTTCGTTCGTACCCGGGGAGGCGGTGCCGACCCAGGTCGGGAGCTTCTTCACGCGCGAATTGGGCGCCGGTGCCGGGATCGTGATCACCGCCAGTCACAACCCGTGGACCGACAACGGGTTCAAGGTCAAGGCCGATTCCGGTGGTGCCGCCGCGCCCGAGATGCTGGCCGCCATCGAGGCGACCATGGATGCCCACCCCGAGGACGAGCTTCCACCACGACGCGACTACGACGATGCCGTCGCGGCCGGGCTGGTCGAAACGTTCGATCCCTATCCGCGGTTCCGCGACCAGCTCGCCAGCATCGTGGACCTCGAGCGCATCAAGAGCGCGGACCGACGCGTCCTCGTGGAGACGCTCCACGGATCGGGCTCGGGGTGGATGACGCGTCTGCTCGGCGATGGTGCGCTCACCGTGCGGGAACTGCACACGGAGCGGAACCCGTACTTCGGCGGCGTGAATCCCGAGCCGATCCGGCCGAACGTGGACGAGTGGCTGGTCGAGATTCCGCGCTGGAACGCGGACATCGGCATTGCGTTCGATGGCGACGCCGATCGGGTCGGCATGGCCACCGAGGAGGGCGTGTTCGTCAACCAGCTCCAGGTGTACGGGCT
Source organism: Candidatus Limnocylindria bacterium (assembly GCA_051000335.1). Taxonomy (GTDB): domain Bacteria; phylum Chloroflexota; class Limnocylindria; order QHBO01; family QHBO01; genus JACDBZ01. Next base: position 6,681 of record JBPCOK010000100.1, read on the forward strand.
CCTGTACTGGTACCTGCTCGATGTCCGGAAGACGATCGGGCCGGCGGTCTACACGGTCACGACCACCAGCATGGCGAAGCGACTGGCGGAGATCTACGGCACGCAGGCGTACGAGACGGGCGTGGGGTTCAAGTTCGTCGGACCGAAGATGACGGAGACGGACGCGGTCATCGGCGGTGAGGAGTCGGGTGGCTTCGGGTTCGGCATGCACATCCCCGAGCGCGACGGGATCGCGTCCGGCCTCTTCCTCCTCGACCTGTGGCTCACGAAGGGACCGAAGGCGTCCGAGGTGCTCGCCGAGCTCCAGGTGCTGGCAGGGCCGAGCCACTACAACCGCATCGACATCCGTTTCTCGCGCGACGGGTACGACGGGGTGAAGGCATCCACCCTGGCTCGCCTCGCCGAACATTCGCCGACGAACCTGGCCGGGCAGGACGTGGTGGAGCGCAAGGCACTGGAGACCGGTGACGGCTTCAAGTTCTACCGCGCCGACGGCTCGTGGCTGCTCATCCGGTTCAGCGGCACGGAGGCGCTGCTGCGGGTGTACGTCGAGGCCCGCTCCCCCGCGGACGTCGAGGCGCTGCTTGCCGCCGGCCGCGACATTGTGGCGGCCGGCGCCTGATGGATGCCCGCGACTTCTTCGGATACAAGAATCCCGACGAGGAGCCGGGCAAGCCCGATCCGGCCGAGGACGACGGCGACAGCGATCGCCAGCCGTCGTTTGAGGAGGCGGTCACCCTCGACGACCCGGCGACGCTGAAGCGCCTCGACCCCGACGACATGCTCGGCCGAGTGGCGGAGATGCCCGCGCACCTCGCCCAGGCGCGCCGCCTCGCCGGAGCGCTCACGCTCGACGAGCGGCTGACGGACGTCGACGCCGTTCTCGTGCTCGCCATGGGCGGCTCCGCCATCGGGGCCGAGTTGGTCGCCGCCGCCGCGGGGGATCGGCTGCGCGTGCCGCTGATCGTTCACCGCGACTATGGACTGCCAGCCTGGGCCGGCGCGCGAACCCTCGTGATCGCGGCGAGCCACTCGGGCGAGACCGCGGAGACGCTCTCGGGGTTCGCGGCGGCTCGTGAGCGAGGACTTCCCCTGGCTGCCGTCACCACGGGCGGTCGGCTGGCGGCCGGGGCCGTCGAGGCTGGGCTGCCGCTCCTGCGATATCGGCTCGGCGGCCAGCCGCGTGCCGCCATCGGCTTCGGCGTGGGCCTTGTCCATGAGCTGCTGTCGCGCGCGGGCCTCATCATCGATGCGGACCCCCTCGGGACGGCCGCGACCGCGCTCGAGGAGCTGCTCGATCGCACCGGGCCATCGGTCGAAACCGACGCCAACCCCGCGAAGCAGCTGGCCTGGTCGATCTTCGGCCGCATCCCGGTCATCTACGGGCACGGCGCGATGTCGGCGGTGGCCCACCGCTGGAAGACCCAGATGAACGAGAACGCGAAGGCGTGGTCCGCGTACGAGCCGATGCCGGAGGCGAACCACAACGCCATCGAGGGCAGCCTGAACCCGCGCGAGCTGGGCGATGCGCTGTACGTCGTGCAGCTGCGCGAGCGCTCCGAGCCGGATGCGATCGCCGAACGCTACCGGGTGGTCGAGGAGCTGCTCGGCGAGCGGGCCACGAATCGCAGCGAGGTCTGGGCCGGGGGCCCCTCGTCGCTCGCTCGCGTGCTCACGAGCGTGGCATACGGCGATCTGGTGAGCGTCTATCTCGCAATCCTCTACCAGACCGACCCCACGCCGGTTACACTGCTCGCAATGCTCAAGGAGCGGCTCGCCAGGGCCACCGGATCCGATCCGACGGGCGCCACGTAATAGGGCGCCGGGGAGTTCCGGCGCCGCATGGAGGTAACCGCGACGTGCATTCGAGCATGATCGGCAAGGTCGAGAAGGCCATGCGCTACGCGCACGAGCCGGATCGCGTGAAGCTCGAGGCCATTCGGGCCCGCTTCGCCGGCGACAACGGCACCCACACCGTCACCCTCGACGCCGATACATGGCACTGCGACTGCCATCTCTACGAATCGGCCGGCGGCTGCAGCCACACCCTGGCCGTCCAGAAGATGCTCGACCCGATGCTGAGCGAGGAGGCCCGCCAGACGCCGCTCTACGGTCACGCCGAGGCACGTGACACCGAGGCCGTACCGGCGTAGGTCGCCCGGCGCTTCCGTGGACCGCCAACGCTCGCTCGTCGGCCGCCCGCTCTGGTAGCATCCAGCCACCAACCGAAGAGACGCCGACGGGTGCCGTGGCCGCAAGGACCACGGTTGAATGGAGAAGCCGGTGAGAAGCCGGCACAGTCCCGCTACTGTATCCGTGCCTGTGAGCACGGGAGTCAGGTCGCCAGCCCGATCGCGATGTCGCTCGCCCTCGCGTGAAAGGGAAGGCATCACCATGACTCCACCTCGACTCCTTGCCCCCGTCCTCCTTCTGCTCCTGGTCCTGAGCGCCTGCGCCGCATCGGACGGCACATCGTCCGCCACTGCGTCCGCTGTCGATTCCCCCAGTACAGCCCCGCCCAGCCAGTCCGTCGCCCCGCCCGCGTATCCGCTGACACTCACGGACGACTCCGGTCGGTCGGTGACCCTGGATGCCGAGCCCGAGCGCATCGTGTCGCTCGCCCCATCGAACACCGAGATCGTGTGCGCGCTCAACGCGTGCGATCGACTCGTGGGCGTCACCGACTTCGATGACTATCCGGCCCAGGTCACGGCCGTCCCGAAGGTCGTCAACCTCGCCCAGGTCGATCTCGAGGCCGTGGTGGCCGCGGAACCCGATGTCGTGCTCGCGGCTGGCAACGAGCTGACGCCGACGACCGTGATCGACCAGCTCGTCGATCTCGGGCTGCCGGTGATCGTCCTCTACCCGGAGTCACTCGACGAGGTCGCCGCGGACATCGAGCTCGTGGGCATGGCCCTCGGACGCGACGAGGCGGCCGCGGCATTGGTCGACGACATGCGGGCTCGCGTCGACGCGGTCGAATCCGCGGTCGCCGGCCTCGACCGCCCCCGCACCTTCTACGAGGTCAGCGTGTTCGAGGGGACGATCTACACTGCGGGGGAAGGCTCGTTCCTCGCCAGCCTGATCGATGTCGCGGGAGGCGAGCCGATCACCGGCGACGCGCTCTCGACCTCGATCGAGATCGAAGACCTGGTCGCCGAGGATCCCGAGCTCATCCTGCTGGGCGATGCGACGTACGACCCGTCGGTCACGCCCGAGAGCGTTGCCGCGCGCCCGGGCTGGGACGGCATGAGCGCGGTGGTCGACGGGAACGTCAGCGTGGTCACCGACGACCTCGTCATCACCCGGCCCGGGCCTCGCATCGTCGACGGCCTCGAGGCACTGGCCCGCGCGATCCATCCCGACGCGTTCGCGGACCAGTAGCCGATGCGAGCCGGCGTCGCCCCACGGCCCCTCGTCCGCGGTCCCGCCATCGGGCGCGCGGCGCTGGTGCTCGGCGGCGGCGTGGCGCTCCTTCTCGCGGCGCTCGTCGTCGCCATCGGGCTCGGGAGTGTCCCGATCGCGCCCGATGACGTCATCCGCATCCTCGCGCAGCGCCTGCTCGGCATCGGAAGCGTGGCCGGGCTCGACGCGAGCCTGTCGACGATCGTCTTCGACCTTCGGCTGCCGCGTGTCCTGGGCGCGATGCTCGTGGGGGCCGGCCTGGCAGGTGCCGGCACGGTCTTCCAGGCGGTGCTCCGCAATCCGCTGGCGGACCCGTACATCATCGGCACGGCGGCAGGCGCATCGCTCGGTGCCACCATCGGCATCGCGCTCCCGCTCCTCGTGCCGGCGCTCGCGCTCGGGGCCGGCAGCGCCTGGCTCGGGCTGGGAATCGTGCAGGTCCTGGCCTTCGCCGGGGGGCTCGGAACCGTTCTGCTCGTCCTCTCGGTTGCGCGCAGCGGCGGGCAGCTGCCGTCGGTGACGCTGCTGCTCACCGGGTACGCCGTCTCGTCGCTGCTGGCGGCCGGCGTCGCGCTGATCATGATCTCGTCGGGGCGGGCGCTGGCCGCGATCTTCTCCTGGCTGATGGGCTCGCTGGCGGCCGTCAGCTGGCTCGACCTCGCCATCGCGGCCCCGATCATCATCGGCGTCTTCGTCGTGACGTTCGCCCGATGGCGAAGCCTGAACCTCATGGTCCTCGGCGACGCGGCGGCGGCCCATCTCGGCCTGGACGTCGGTCGGGAGAAGCTGCTGCTGACGCTCCTCGCCACGTTCGTCACCTCCGCGGCCGTCGCGATCTCCGGCACCATCGGCTTCGTCGGCCTCGTCGTGCCGCACCTCGTGCGCCTAGTGGTCGGGCCGGACCACCGCCTCCTGCTGCCCGCGTCGGCGGTCGGTGGCGCGATCCTGCTCGTCATGGCCGACCTCGGGGCGCGCCTGACCGGCGGCGTGCCGGTGGGGGTGGTCACGGCCTTCGTCGGGGCACCGTTCTTCCTCTGGCTGCTGCGGCGGTCGCGGGGCACGAATGCGGTCGGACCCTCATGAGCGCCGTCGTCGAGATCGAGCAGCTCAACGTCTCCTACGATACCGGGAGCGGGCCGCGGCGTCGCGTCCTGCGCGACCTCGCGCTCACGGTGGCGGAGGGGGAGCTGCTGGCGCTCCTCGGCCCGAACGGGAGCGGCAAGACGACGCTCCTCCGGGCCATCGCCGGCACGATCGCGCCGGACTCCGGTCGCATCGCCCTCTTCGGCCGTGATCTGGGCTCGTGGACCCGCATCGGACTCGCGAAGCGCGTCGCCGTTCTCCCCCAGTCGCTCGTCCTGCCCGAGGGCTTCCGGGTCGTCGAGCTGGTCGAGATGGGGCGGGCTCCGCATGCCACGCGATGGTTCGGCGCGTCGGCTGAGGATGCGGAGGCCGTCGAGCGGGCCCTGGCCGACGCCGACGCGCTCGACCTGGCCGAGCGGCATGCGGACCAGCTGTCCGGCGGCGAGCGTCAGCGGGTGCTCGTGGCCATGGCGCTGGCCCAGGAGCCGGAGCTCCTGCTCCTCGATGAACCGACGCTGCACCTGGACATCGCGCACCAGGCGACGCTCCTGTCCACGGTCGATCGGCTCCGGCATCGGCGCGGCCTGACCGTGATCGCCGTGCTCCACGACCTCAATCTCGCCGCGGCACACGCCCCGCGCGTCGCCGTGCTGGGATCGGGACGAATCATCGCCGAGGGAGATCCCACGGACGTCCTGCGCCCGCACCTCGTGCGGTCGACATTCGGCGTGGAGGTCGACGAAGCGCGCACGGATGACGGTCGGCGCTTCCTGGTTCCGCGCGGCGGGCGCGGGGCCGGCCGACCACAGAATG
>JBPCOK010000186.1:0-2690 GCA_051000335.1 Candidatus Limnocylindria bacterium
ACACGCGGCTGCTGGTCCAGGGGATCACCGGCCGCGAGGGCGAGTTCCATTCCACCGCCATGCTCGAGTACGGCACGAACCTCGTGGCCGGCGTGACGCCGGGCAAGGGCGGACAGTCCGCCATCGGCGGGAGCGTCCCCGTGTACGACACCGTGGCCGAGGCCGTCGAGCAGACCGGCGCGAACGCCAGCTGCATCTTCGTGCCCGCCGCGTTCGCTCCGGACGCGATGCTCGAGGCAGCCGATGGCGGCATCCCGCTCGTGATCTGCATCACCGAGGGCGTCCCGGTGCTCGACATGCTGCGCGTCCACCACGTCCTGAAGCAGAAGGGCGTCAGGCTCATCGGCCCGAACTGTCCGGGCCTGACGACCGTCGACGAGGCCAAGGTCGGCATCATCCCCGGCAACATCCATGCGCGCGGTCCGGTTGGCCTCGTCTCTCGCTCGGGCACGCTCACCTACGAGGTCGTGCAGGCCATGACCGATGCCGGGATGGGTCAGACGACCTGCGTCGGCATCGGCGGCGATCCCATCGTCGGCACGACGTTCACCGACGTGCTCGACATGTTCAACCAGGATCCCGAGACCGAGGCGATCGTGATGATCGGCGAGATCGGCGGCGAGGAAGAGGAGAAGGCGGCGGCCTTCTGTGCCCGCGAGGTGCGCAAGCCGATGGCGGCGTTCATCGCCGGCCGCACGGCACCGCCCGGCCGACGCATGGGGCATGCCGGCGCGATCATCTCGACCGGCGGGGGCGGAACGGCGGAGTCGAAGCGAACGGCGCTCGAGGAGGCCGGCATCCGGGTTGCCGACTCTCCGTCCCACATTCCGCAGCTGCTTCGCGACGCCGGCGTCCGATAGGCGGGTGAGCCAGTACGCTCCCCGACCCCCCTCCGAGCGCGAAAAGGAGTCGGAGCCACCCCGAGGCGTTGGCGTCTTCCGCTACGCCGGCTGCGGGCTCGGATTCTCGATTGCGCTGGCCGTGCTCGTGGGCGTGGTCCTGCTGCTCGGCTACCTCCGGGACGATCCCGGTCGCAACCCGGCGCCCGAAGCCTATCGGGACGCGGTCTGCTCCGCCTTCGCCTCGCTCAGCCAGGGAACCGAGGCGCTCCAGCGGGGCGTTGCATCAGATGCGACCGCCGAGCGCCGCGCGACCTCGGTCGGCGTCGATGAGGCGGTCGAAGCGGCAAATGCCACGCTCACCGACCTGCCGGAGTGGGAGCCCGGACGGTCGCTCGATGAGCTCCTCGGATCCCAGATCATCACCCTCACGAACGCCGCGGAAGCGCTGCGCAGCGGCGACGCCAGCGAGGATCTCATGATCGCGATCGAGGTGGACCAGTTGGCGCGTGAGCAGCTGGCATCGGGCCGCTACGGGTTCGACTGCGGCGCCTGATCCTCGCCTCCATCACCGGCGATCCCGAGCAGCTCCCACAGCACGCCGTTCAGCGTCCGCGGATGCACGAACGCGACCGCGCCGTGCGCCCCGGGCCGCGCGGCGCGGTCGATCAGCTCGGCTTCCCGGTCGGCGAGGCGGCCGAGGCTGCCCGGCAGGTCGTCGGTCGTGAGGCAGACGTGATGGAGGCCCTCGCCCCGCGACGCGAGGAAGCGGGCGACCCCGCCGCCGGGATCGACCGGCTCGATGAGCTCGATCTTCGCGGCTGGCTCCGGTCCCGTCGACAGGAAGCAGAGACGGACTCCCTGCGGTTCGAAGACGATCGGTTCGGCATCCGGCTCCAGGCCCAGCAGCTCCCGATACCGCGGCAGCGACTCGTCGATCGATCGCACGACGACCGCGACATGGTGGACCGGGCCGATCATGGGCGGTGCTCCCCCCAGACCCGGCGAAGGGCGTGGGCGATCTCGCCGAGCGTGACGGACGCCTCCACACAGGTCCGAATGCGGGGAAGGACGTTCTCGGTGCCCGCGGCGGCGGTCTCGAGCTCGGCGACGGCCGCGGCGGCGGCTGAGTCATCCCGGCGCGATCGCAGGGCGCGAGTGCGCTCGACCTGTGTCGCCTCGAGGGTCGGGTCGATCACCTGCGGCGCAGGTCCCGCGTCCTCGCTCCCCTCGGTGAAGGCATTCACACCCACGATGACGCGGTCTCCGGACTCCAGGTCCTGCTGCTGCTCATAGGCCGCATCGGCGATGGCATCCTGCTGGTATCCCTCCGCGAGCGCGGCGAGCGGACCGCCCCGCACGTCGATGGCCTCGAGCTCGGCGCGCACGCGTCGCGCCAGCTCGTCGGTCAGCGCCTCGACATGGTACGAACCCCCGAGCGGGTCGACACTGGCCGAGACGCCCGACTCGTTGGCCAGGACCTGCTGCGTTCGGAGCGCGAGGCGCGCCGATTCGGGAGTCGGCAGGCCGAGCGCCTCGTCCAGGGCGTTGGTGTGGAGCGACTGGGCGCCCCCGAGCACTGCCGACAGCGCCTGGATCGTCGTTCGGACCACGTTGACGTCCGGCTGCTGGGCGGTGAGCGTCGAGCCCCCGGTCTGGACGTGGAAGCGCATGGCCATGCTGCGGGGATTCCGCGCCCCGAACCGGTCGCGCGCGACCTCGGCCCCCACACGCCGGGCGGCGCGGAACTTCGCAACCTCTTCCAGCAGATCATTGTGAGCCGCAAAGAAGAAGGAGAGTCGCGGGGCAAAGTCGTCGAAGGCCAGGCCGGCGGCGAGGGCCGCTTCGCTG
>JBPCOK010000003.1:0-3264 GCA_051000335.1 Candidatus Limnocylindria bacterium
GCCGCCGATAGATGGCGACGACGGTATCCCCGGCGCGCTGCCTCGCGGCGAGGCGGGCGACCTGTCCCGGATACAGCAGGTCGATGCCGGGCGGCACGCGCTGGGTGTTCGGCGCCGGGTCCATGAACCCGAGCGGGTCGAAGACGATCGCGGCGCGGACGTCGAAGTCGGCTCGCAGCCAGCGGACGAGATGACGCGAGCCGACCAGGCCGATCTCCTCGTAATCGGGCGCGGCCAGGATCACCGTGCGCCGCTGCCGCTCCCCGCCAAGGTGCTGCGCGAGCTCCAGCAGGGCGGCCAGCGCCGCGCCATTGTCATCGGCGCCGGGCGATCCGGGAACCGTGTCGTGGTGCGCCACGACCACGATCGCCTCGCGGGCCTCTCCCTCCCTGATGGCGACGAGGTTCGTTCCGTCCGGGGGCACGCGCTGGCGACCGGTCCGCCACCCGGCGGCGCGCCATGCGCCGATGAGCAGCTCGTCGGTCGCCCGCATTGCCTCGGGCGCGTGGCTGAAGTTGCGCGGCGCGGGCATGCCCTCGACGCGTTCGCGCAGCCGTGCGGGGTCGATCCGCGCGCGCCATGCCCGCGCGTTCCTGACCAGCTCCTCATCCGGCGCGGGGTAGGCCGGCTCGGACGAGCCGGGGACGCCGAACCTCACCTCGACCTCGTGCCGGTCAGTTGTCCGAGACCGGCTCGAACCACTCGGTCTCACCGAAGCTCAGGGCGACATGGGTCATCCCTTCCGACTCCGAGGCTCCGTGCCAATGCTCCTCGCCGGGCGGGGTCTCCACGAGGTCACCGGGGTGAATCTCGACCGGTGCCCCGTCCCGCGCGGCCACCCGGCCGGTGCCCTCGAGAACATGGATGACCTGGCCGCCAGCGTGCCGATGCCAGTGCGTCCGCGCGCCCGGCTCGAACGTCACCGCCAGGGCCGTGCCCTGCGGCGTCTCGATCGTCCCGAGGTCGCGGCGCCGAACGGTACCACTGAAGGTGTCGGTGGCCATCGGCTCGAGCGCCGTCTCCGATCCGCGTGCAATTCTCATGGTGCTGTCTCCTGTCTGGGGTCCTGGCCAAGATCGAGCACGGGGCAGTCGCGCGTCCGCAACCACGTCAGGATGGCGTCTCTCGTCTCGCTGGCGTCGGATGCGCCCGTGTCGATCCGGAAATCGGCCACGTCACGGTACAGCGATTCACGATCCCTGCCCGTTCGCCGCAACCAGTCCTCGGCGTCACCCTCGAGCCAGGGCCGGTGCGCGGAGCCCGACGCGCGTACGGCGAGGACGGATGGGTCCGCGTCGAGCCAGATGACGACCGCCCCGGCCGCCATCCGCCGGCGATTCCCGGGATCGAGAACGGTGCCCGCGGCCACGCCCACGATGCATGGCGCCGGCTCCCGCAGGCCGAACGCGAGGGCGGCCGACTCGACCTCCCGCAGGCGACCCTCCCCGTCGTTCGTCGCGATCTCCCGGGCCAGCGCGCCCTCCGACCGACGAACCAGCTCGTCGTTGTCGAGGTAGGGCCATCCGGTGGCGTCGGCGAGTAATTGACCGATCGTCGACTTGCCACTGCCCATCATCCCGACGAGCAGGACGCGGCAGGGTTGGGCAGGATCGTCGGGCATGCCCGGAGTCTACCCAGCGGCCCACGCCGCCGTGGACTGGTGCCGATGCGCACCGAACAGCGCGCCAAACGCTGGACAGTCCGGGCCTCCTCCTGCAGCCTAGGGTTTGACCCGTACGAACGTACTGCACCCATGCCCACACGAGCCCACCGGACCCTCGCGCTCCTCACCGCCGCGGCGCTGCTTGCGGCCGTGCCGATCCCCGCCGGAGCGGCTCGTCCGCAGCCATCTGGCCCATCCACGGTTGAATGGTCGGGCTTCACCTGGCAGGTGAAGGCATACAACCGGAAGATCGGACCCGGGCCGAACGTCTTCTCCGCTGCAAACGTGTCGGTGGACCCGCTGACGGATGACCTTCACCTGCGGATCGCGCGTTCGGGCCGGAAGTGGACGGCCGCGGAGGTGATCGCCGATGCGAGCCTCGGCTACGGCAATTACACGTGGAGGATCCGATCAGCGCCGGACGTCGATCCGAACGTCGTCATCGGCATGTTCACCTGGAACGACGATCCTGCGTACGCGCACCGCGAGATCGACATCGAGTTCGCGCGCTGGGGCAACGCCGCGGATCCGACGAACGCGCAGTACGTGGTCCAGCCCTGGGACGCGCCGAATCACGATCTGCGCTGGACGCAGCCGGCGAACCTGACCGACACGATCCACACGTTCACCTGGTCGGCGGGCCGCGTCGACTTCCTGAGCACGCGGGCCAACGGCGCGCCGATCGCTTCGTACACCTACACCGGTACCGACGTTCCGATCCCGGGGGGCGAGAACCCGCGCATCAACCTGTGGCTCTTCCGTGGCTCCGCGCCCACCGACGGACGCCCGGTGGAGGTCGTGTTCGACTCGTTCTCGTTCGTCGCGCCGTAGCCGGCGAGTAGAGTTCCGGACAGCCGTCGGCGCCGGACAGGGACGGACACCATCGGCGAGGGCATCGTGCTCGGGCTCGTCGCCGGCATCGGCCTGTGACTCATGCACACGCTGGTCGACGCAACATTCGATCCGATCAAGCCTCACCCCTGGACCTGGTTCGCCATCATTGGCAGCTACCACGCCATCGGCCTGATCGTGGTGGCCGTGATCGTCGCCGCCTGGCAGGCGGCTCGACGCACGGCGTCAGGTTCTCGCGCCACCGGTGAACGAGATCGTCTCGCCGGTCACGTAGGTATTCGCCGCGGATCCGAGCCACAGCACCAGTGGCGCTACGTCGTCGGGCGTGGCGAGTCGTCGCAGCGGGATCGACTTCGCCATCTTCTCGGCACGGTCGGCCGGAATTGACGGCTCGCCGTCGCGGACGGTGAGGATCTGCGAGGGCGCCACGGCGTTGACGAGGATGCCGTCCGGTCCGAGCTCCTTGGCGAGCGATGCGGTGAGGCCGATGACGCCGGCCTTTGCGGCTGCGTAGTGCGAGGCGCGGCCGACACCCGCGATCCCCGACCGCGAGGCGAAGCTGACCACCCGCCCCCAGCCCGCGTCGCGCATCCCGGGGACCACCGCGCGGGTGACGCGAAAGGTGGCCCCGAGCATGTCGCCGATCATCGAGTCCCATGACGCGTCGTCGATGTCCGTCACGCCCTCGGTGCGAAACGCGGAGGTGGCGTTGACGAGCACCCCGACGGCGCCGAGCTCGGAGGTGACCT
>JBPCOK010000058.1:0-3573 GCA_051000335.1 Candidatus Limnocylindria bacterium
GTGATGGATCCCGGCAGAGTGAACAGCGAACCGGAGCCGATGTTCAGCATGCTCTCCGGGATCGCGCCCGAGTTCGCGAGGTCCCGAATGGCGTCGCTGAAGGCGTCAAAGATGATCGGGATGATCACGCCCCAGGCGACGGCGGCGACGGTCACCACGAGCAGGCGCACGCGGTACCAGCGCAGGGTCTGCACGAGAAGCCGGAGGCTCATCGCCCGTCTCGCCGCGGTTCGGCCGATGGATCATCCGCGGCGTAGTACTCGAGGAACGCCTCCTCCAGGCTCGCGGGCTCGATCGTGAGATCGTCGAGATTCGGCGAGGCGATCGACCGGATGAACCCCGCCACCTCGCCCGATAGCGTTCCGATCAGCCGGTTGCCGTCGATCTGCACGTCCTCGAGGCCCGGAAGGGTTGCCGGGTCAGGAGCGGCCCCACGCCATCGGAGCGTCACGCGCCGGCGGCGACGTGCGAGCAGCTCATCGACGTCGTGGATGGCCATGAGCCGTCCGGCTCGGATGATCCCGACGCGGTCGCACAGGCGCTCCACCTCGGACAGCACGTGTGAGCTGAAGAACACGGTGCGTCCCTCGCGGCGCAGGTCGTCGAGGATCGCGTAGAACGCCTGCTGCATGAGCGGGTCGAGACCCTCGGTCGGCTCGTCGAGGATCGCGAGCTCGGGGTCGTGCTGGAGGGCCTGCACCACGCCGATCTTCTGGCGCATGCCGCGCGAGTAGTCGCGCACCTTGCGCTTGAGGACCGAAGCCGGGAGCTCGAGCCGGTCGCACAGGTCCTGCCGCCGATAGGGCTGGCGGCCCTGTAGGTCGGCGAGGTAATCGAGCACCTGCTCGCCGTTCAGCGAGTCGTAGAGGGCGATGCCGCCGGGCAGGTAGCCGGTGAGACGCCGGATCTCGACAGAATCCGTCGCGACGTCCCGTCCCAGCACGGTCGCGCTGCCGCTCGTGGCGTGGAGGAAGCCGAGGAGGGTGCGGATCATGGTGGACTTGCCCGCGCCGTTCGGTCCGAGGAAGCCGAAGATCTCGCCCTGCGCCACGTCCAGCGTGAGGTCGGTGAGCGCGGGCACCGACCCGTAGTGCTTCGTGAGCGCCTGCGTGCTGATGACCGCGCCGGCCTGGCTCGCTTCCATGCCTCACGATCCTACTTCGAGGCGGGGTCGGGCGAGCGGTCGGTCTGCCATCGGACGAGCGCATCGGCGAAGAGATCGTGCGTCTCGTCGCTGAACAGGACGAATCGGATGACGTCGAGCGACGTCTGCCCCGCGAGATGCTCCGCCGTGGCTCGAATCGCGACGGTCGCCCCATCGGGTCCCGGATAGCCATAGATGCCTATGCTGATGGCAGGGAATGCGACCGAGCGCGCTCCCAGGTCATCTGCCAGTCGGAGGCAGCTCCGATACGCGTCCGCCAGGAGTTCCGCCTCCTCGTGGTCACCGCCGCGCCAGATCGGGCCGACGGCGTGCAGGATCCATCGGGCGCGCAGCTCATGGCCGCCGGTCGCGACCGCCGTGCCGGTGGGGGTTCCATCCGGATAGCGCTCGCGAAGGTCGGCGAGAAGTCCCGGACCGGCAGCGCGATGAATCGCGCCGTCGACGCCGCCCCCGCCACGCAGTGACGCGTTTGCGGCGTTGGCGATGGCATCCACCGATTCGGTCGTGATGTCGCCCTGAACGAGCTCGAGCCGATGAGGGCCGATCTCGGCGGTCTGCATGCGGCTAGCGGGCGACGCGGGTCGCGCGCCAGATCGTGCGAATGCCGACGCGCTGCCCGTACATGAGGACCCCGGCGCTGTAGACGCGCGATGCGATCCAGATGGCGAGTGCCAGGGTCAGTGCCAGGAGCGCGATCGCCAGGAGCACCTGGCCGATGCCGACCGAGGTCAGCAGCATCCGCGCCGGCATGAGGTACGGGCTGAAGAAGGGAACGAGCGACAGGATGCTCACCCACTCGGCATCGGGGTCGTTGAGGGCGGTGAACGACGCGAAGTAGCCGCCCATGGCGAGGAAGATCAGGGGCCCGACGGCCTGCTGGACGTCCTCGATGCGGCTGACCATCGAGCCGGCGGCCGCGTAGAGCGTCGAGTACAGCAGGAATCCCAGCAGGAAGAAGACGCCGAAGGCGATGAGGATGCCGGGTCCGAGGGTCGGCAGGCTGAACGGAAGCTCACCCGCGACGCCGAGGGCCTCCGATATCGGACCGTTGGCGGTGAAGCCGATGACGGCGGCCACCACGATCGCCACGTATTGCGTCAGCCCGGCCGCCCCGGTGCCGAGCACCTTCCCGGTCAGGAGCTGGCGCGGGGTGGCCGCCGTGATGAGCATCTCCATCACCCGGCCCGACTTCTCCTCGGCGACGCTCTGCGCCACCCAGTTGCCGTAGGTCAGGATGGCCATGAACGTGAGAATGACGAGGGCGTAGGAGAGGATGAATGCGCCGCCGAAATCGTCCTGGTTGCGGCTGTCATCGGGATCGACCGGCACGGCGGTGAAGTCCGGCGGCTGGAACAGCTCGGCCTGCTGGGTGGGGTCCACGCCCGCCCGGTCGAGCCGATCGGCGATGGTTATCGCGGCCGAGGCCTGGGTGACGAGGAGCCGCGTCTGGTTGGTCGGACTGGCGCTGCCGAGGTACTCGAACGCGAGATCGCCATCGTCGTCGCGGGTGATGGTAAGCAGGGCGTTGAGATCGCCGTCGCGGACTGATTGGGCGGCCGCGTGCGGATCATCGGCGAGGGTCACACGTGCGCGATCACCCTCGGACGGTGCGCTGCCGGGATCCGCGGACGGATCCTGCGCCAGGATGAGCGCCGTCTGGATGGAGAGCACCGGATCCGCCGCGATGTCGTCGGCTTGGACATTGACGGCGACCTTCGGGGGATCGGCGACGCCAACCGCGGCCAGGATCGTCGGGACCATGGTCACGGCTGCGATCGCCAACGCAAGGAGCGCGGTCGTGATCTTGAACGCCCGCCCACGGACGCGGAACAGGTACTCGCGTCGTGCCACGTGCAGTGCGTTCGGCAGGAGATCCATCATCGCGATGCCTCCCGAGTGGATGCCGCCAGGTGCTCATCGGCCTCGTCCACGGCTCGTCGCCCGACGTGCTCCACGAAGATCTCTTCGAGGCTGGGATCGGCGATCTCGAACCGGGTGACGCGCTCGCCGCGGTCGATGGCCGCGCGGAGGATGGTGTCGGGATCACGGCCCGCCGGGACGTGGAGCTCGACGTAGTCCTCGCGGCGCGCCGTCAGCTCGACGCCGGGAATCTGGGTCAGCCACTCGACGTTCTGCCCGTCACCGTCGGTCGCCAGGCGAACCACCTGCCGGCCCATGGCGCGTTTCACGTCACGTACCGAGCCGCTGACGACCACGCGTCCGCGGTCGACGATGGCGATCGACTCGCAAAGCTCCTCGACCTGCTCCATCTGGTGCGTGCTGAAGATCAGGGTCTTGCCGCGGCCCTTCATCTCGAGGAATGCCTCCTTGAGCAGCCGGACGTTGACCGGGTCGAGGCCGCTGAACGGCTCGTCCATGATCAGCACCTGGGGATCGTGGAGGATCGA
>JBPCOK010000082.1:0-5107 GCA_051000335.1 Candidatus Limnocylindria bacterium
GTCGCGGCCTTTCTGGCGTCGCGGGCGGATTTCGACGGCCGGATCGTGGTGGTCGAGCGCGACCCGACGTTCAGAACCTCGTCCACCACGCTCTCCGCGGCGAGCATCCGGCTCCAGTTCAGCACGCCGCTCAACATCGAGATCAGCCGCTTCGGCATCGACGTGATCAAGCATCCCGACCGCTACCTGGAGGTGGACGGGGAGGTGCCCCAGGTCGATTTCATCGAGAACGGGTACCTGTTCCTGGCAAGCGATGACGGGCTCGCCACCCTCGAGCTCAACCACCGGGTCCAGCGCGCCCTTGATGTCCCGGTCGAGCTTTTGGAACCGCGAGAGCTGGCCCGCCGCTTTCCATGGCTGAACGTCGCGGACCTCGCCGCGGGATCCCTTGGCCTCGCCGACGAAGGCTGGTTCGATGCGTACGCCTGGCTCCAGGGGTTCCGGCGCAAGGCGCGATCGCTCGGCGTCGTCGAGAGGGCGGGCGAAGTCGTGGGCCTGGATCGCGACGCCGACAAGATCACGTCCGTCACGCTCGCGGATGGGACGACGATCCGCGCCGAATGGTTCGTCAACGCGACCGGACCGCGGGCCGCCGAGCTGGCCCGCATAGCCGGGATCGACCTGCCGGTGCACCCGCGCAAGCGCCTCGTGTACCACGTCGCCTCCCCGGCCAGCCTCGGAGCTGCTCCGCTCACGATCGACCCGACCGGGGTCTACTTCCGGCCGGAGGGTCCCGCGTACCTCACCGGCTTCTCGCCGCACGAAGGCGACGAGGACCCGGACACCCTGGACCTGGCCCCGGATCGAGGACCGTTCGAGTCGTTCGTGTGGCCAACGCTCGCCCACCGCGTGCCGGCGTTCGACGAGTTGCGCCTGCTCGACACGTGGGCCGGGCACTACGAGGTGAACACGCTTGACGCCAACGCGATCATCGGCCCCCATCCCGACGTCGCGAACCTGCTGTTCGCCAACGGATTCTCGGGCCACGGCCTGCAGCAGGCGCCCGCGGTCGGCCGAGGGTTGGCCGAATGGATCGCAACCGGCGGCTACGAATCGCTCGATCTGACCCCGCTCGGCTTCTCACGCATCCTGCGGGGCGATCTCGAGCGGGAGCTCAACGTCGTCTGAAGTCGGGGCATCCGGCTAGGAACAGCCAGCGTTCGGTGGATGTGGATCCGAGAAGGTGAGAACGCCCTCCGGTGCGCCGCGCAGGACCTCGCTCGTCTCAATGACCACGCTGCCGTCGTCGTCGATCACGACCCGGAACCGATCCATGCCGCGCTCGGCAGGGCCCTTCTCGAGCTTCTCGCCCAGGATGTTGTATGTGCTGCCGTGGCATCGGCATTCGAAGCGTTTCACCGATTCGCACAGGTCGGGCACCATGCAGCCGAGGTGCGGACACTTGCGCCACAGCGCGATCATCTCGCCCGCCGACGGCGACGGCAGGTCAACCGAGCTGCCCCGGGCGAGGGCCTTGGCCGCCGGGACGTTGACGAGAAAGCTGCGGGCGGACGCCACGGGATGCGGGTACCCCTGGGCGAACCGGGGGCTGGCGGCGAGGATCTCCTCGAGCCGGCCGACGCGCAGCCGGCCGCCGAGACCCTGGGTGATGTTCGGCCACAGGAACGCGAGCGTCCCGCCGACGAACTCCAGCGACAGGAGCCCGATGCCGGCGCCCAGCACGCGCCGCATGAAGGATCGACGGCTGATGACGCGATGGGCCTCGAGCATCGGACGCCTCCTCGAGCGTATGCCAACATGGATGAGACGCCTCGCACGCCGGGCGAGCAAGGGTCGAATGTCCCGCGTCAGCCGGGATCGGCGCCGGGACGGGTGTAGTCTCGCGGGTGTGTCCGGTCGCCGGTAATGCGCGACGGCGCCTCGCGTCCGGCGAGCACGCTCGGCCAATCCACGGAACTGGCAAGCTCGTCCCCCACCTCGCGCAGCTCGTCCAACCGGTCGACCGCGTCGAGCCCGATCTCGTGCCGCAGCGCGATGTCGATCCGATACATCGGGGTGGCCGAGAAGTGCCGATGCACCAGCTCGGTCTGCTGCTCGGATGGTGACCGCAGGAGCTCGGACAGCAGCCAGCCGATCCACGGCCACAGCCAGCGAGGTCGCTCGCGCCGCAGCAGGATCCCGGTGCCGAGGCTGATGATCACGGTATCCGCCGGGTCGTACGCGTCCGTGTACTCGAACGCCTCGACACAGGCCTGATACACGGGGTTCCCCGCCACGCCGATGCCGCCGTCGATCAGCTCCCCGATCCCGGCGATCCGCCATGGCTTGAAGTAGGTTGGCGCCGCAGCCGAGGCGGTCACGGCATCGACGATCCGAGTGTGCCCCGCGCGGCACGAGTTGGCCGGTCGATCCCTGACGAAGTACCAGGGCATCCCATCGTCGATCCGCTTGGCGGTGATGAGGAGGTCGACCGGGCTGTCGTTGAGCCGCCACTTCTGCGCTTCCGGCCCCAGCTCGTCGCCGATGAGGCGGTGCAGGCGTTCGGTGTCGTAGAGCGTTCCGGTCAGGAGGCGGCGCAGGCCCCCGAGCAGCGGCGCGCTGCGAAAGACGTCGGGCGACCGTGTCGCGTAGAGCCCCACGAGCCGTTTGGCCGGGATGCCGGCCGACACCGCGGCGGCGATCACCGCTCCGGTGGAGGTCCCGGCCACGAAGTCGAAGCTCTCCCGAACGGGCCGGCCCGTGGCGCGCTCGAGGCTGGCGAGGACGACTGCCGGAATGATCCCGCGCACGCCGCCACCGTCGATGGTGAGGATCCGTCGCATGGCGACATCGTCCCGCACTCGGTGGACAGCTGTCGGTCCCGATTGCGCGATGGCCGGCGCTTGCTCAGCGAACCGGCAGCACGCCTCCCGACACCGGGGCCTGCTGGTTCGCGGCCAACGACGCAGCCGCGCGCTCCGGGGGTCGGCGCGGGACCCGGACGGCGACGAGGACGGCAAGCATCGCCACCGCGAACATGACGCCGTCGATGACGCCGATCGCCTCGGCGAGCGTGAGCGCGCCCGAATCGGCGACCGCGACGATGGCCCCGCCCGCACCCGCCCCGAAGGCCGTCCCCAGCGTGAACATGAGCTGAAGGCCGGCGGAGCTGAAACCCTCCTCCCCGGCCGAGGCCGTCTCGAGGACCAGGAGCGAGAGCATGGAGTACGCGAGGCCCATGCCCAGCCCCGCGACCGTCCAGCCGACCGCGGCGACCAGCACGGGCAGCGCCGGGAGCAGGACGAGCGCGGTGATCGCGATGCCGGCTCCGATCAACGAGGCGCCGATGACGACGAGCGAGCGCCGCGTTCCCGCGCCGGCGGCTCGCGCCTGGAGCCACGAGCCGGTCGACCAGGTGACCGCGGCCGCTGAGAGGGCCAGCCCGCCGAAGATCACGCTGCCGCCGCGAACCTCGACCACCGTCAGCGGGACGAATGCCTCGGTGCCGAAGAAGGCAAAGGCGATGGCGAAGATACCGGCGAACGTCGACGGCCGTCCTCGTCGAAGCGTCAGCGTTCCGGCCGGCACGAGGTGCCGGACGGCGGTGAGCGCCAGCGTACCGCCCGCGCCGGCGAGCACGAGCGCCACGACGAGCCGCGGGACCTCGAGCGCGACCAGGGGAATGCCGACGCTCCCGACCGTCAGCGAGGCAAGCAGCAGCGTTGACCCGAGGGCGAGCCGCAACGCGTCGAATCCGCGACGCGCATCACTGCGCACCGGAACCGAGGAGCGCTGCGCGGGACCCAGGCGGACGAGCTGCGGATACACGGCGAGGCCCATGAGGAGGACCGGACCGACGATGCCGAGGAAGACCCAGCGCCACCCGATCGCTTCGGTGACCCATCCGGCCAGGGCCGGACCGACGAGGCCGGGCACGATCCACGCGCTCGAGATGAGCGCGATCATGCGCGGCGTGGCCGATGGCGGGTAGGCGCGCGCGATCGACGCGTAGACGACGGATCCGATGGCGCCGGATCCGAAGCCCTGGATGGCCCGGCCGGCGATGACACCGGACATGTCGGATGCCAACCCGGACACCACCATCCCGACCGCGAAGAGCACGACGCCGATGCCGAGCGCCCGACCCGGCCCCCGGCGATCGGCATCCGACCCGGCGAGCGTGATGCCGATGATGTTCGTCAGCCAGAACGCGCTGAATGCCCAGCCGTAGAGGTCGAGCCCACCAAGATCCGACACGAGGGCCGGCAGCACCGTCGGCACCGCCATGCCCTCGAAGGCACCGGCCGTCACAAGTCCGATGAGGCCGATCGTCAGGAGGCGTCGCTCGGGCGCGAACGTCCCTCCCCCGCCGGTCACTCGATGACCGCCGGTCCCAGCAGGAGCGGAGATCCGAGCTTCGCCTCGTAGCGAGGACGGAAGCGAGCTCGGTTGTACATCGCGTCGATATCGATGGTCCGTGCGCCGAGCGACCGCTCGGGGAGGGGCGCGTGCGAGTACTTGCCGTCGCGGATGGCCACCATCCTGCCGAACTGACCATCGGCGAGGAGGTCGACGGCCACGTTGGCGAACGTGATCGCCACCGTCTGGTCGAGGGCATCCGGATCGCCCGACCGCAGGTCGTAGGTGAGGTCGGAGTGCACGGTCTCGACGCCGGTACGGCGCCGCAGTTCGTCGGCCAGCGCCTCGCCGACATCGGCCTTGTGGCGGTGCCCGTAGGCGTCCGGATCGCCGACTTCGCCCAGCTCACCCCCCTGCCAGATGGCGCCCTCGCTTGCGATGACGAAGGCGTAGCCCGATGGGTTGAGCCGGCGATCATCGGCGAGGATGTCAGCCAGGGCCTCGAGGTCGAACGGGGCCTCCGGGATCACGCATCGGGCGCTCGTGACGTAGGCGGCATACCAGGCGGTGTAGCCGGCATTGCGGCCGAAGATGCGGAAGACGCCGATGCGCTCGTGGCTGCCGAGCGTCGTCCGCTGCCGGTTGATGAGCTCCTTGGCGCGCGTCACGGCGGTCGAGAACCCGATGCAGTACTCGGTGCCGTGCACGTCGTTGTCCATCGTCTTCGGGATGGCGATGACCGGGAAGCCCTCGCGGCCCAGCCGCGCCGCGTAGCTGAGGGTGTCGTCGCCCCCGATCGCCACCAGCG
>JBPCOK010000094.1:0-7244 GCA_051000335.1 Candidatus Limnocylindria bacterium
CCGGTCGTGAAGGCGCAGCAGCTCATCGGCACCGAGAACGTCGTCGCCCTCGCGGAGCGGCTCGGCCTCGAGTGGGACCCGCGCCAGGAGAACGAGGTCGCCGTCCCGTCACTGACGCTCGGGACAATCGGAGTCCGCATGCTCGACCTCGCCGGGGCCTACGGTGCGATCGCCAACGGCGGCGAGTTCCATCCCCCGTACCTCATCGAGCGCATAGAGGACTCGCGCGGCAACGTCATCTACGACCACGCGACCGATGCGCCCGATGCGGAGCAGGTGCTCTCGGCCGCATCCTCGTACCTGGTGACCGACATCCTCGCCGATAACACCGACCCCCAGGCGAATCCACTGTGGGGCCCGCGCTTCCAGCTGGAGACCGAGAGCGGACGCCGACCCGCCACGCTCAAGACCGGGACCACGAACGACTTCCGCGACCTGCAGGCCGTGGGATATCTCGCCCCGGATGCCGATCCGACGGTGAGCGATGGCGCGATCGTGACCGGGGTGTGGGTCGGCAACAGCGACTTCTCACAGATCCAGGACGTTTTCGCGGCCGATGGCCCGACGTTCATTTGGCACGACTACATGGCCGAGGTGGCCGCCCTCAACGATCTTCCGGTTCGGGACTTCACGCGGCCGGATGGCATCGTCGAAGTCAGCGTGGATGCCATCAGCGGCATGATCCCCGGCGATCACACGGAGACCACCGTCACCGAGATATTCCGCTCGGATCGTCAGCCGGCGGAGCGCGACACCACGCATCGAGAGCTGCGGATCGAGGTCGTCACCGGGAAGATCTGGCAGGAGGGCTGCGGCGACTTCGCCACGCTGGCGCCGTCGTCGTCGCCGGACCCGTCCGCGGAGCCGAGCCCGGCCGAGCCGGAGGAGAAGGTCTTCCTCGACCTCAATGGCTGGGAGGAGGATCACCCGACCTGGGATGCGGCCAACCAGGCATGGCTCGAGCTGTGGACCGATCGCGAGGCCGAGCTCAACTCGAACCTGCGCAGCCCATTCCCCGGCCCTGTCGATGCACCGTTCGCCCCAAGCGAGGAGTGCACCCCGGGAGAGATCCCCACGTCATCGCCGACCCCTTCCCCGAGCCCGACGCCGACGCCGACGCCGACGCCCACCGCCACCCCGGAACCGACGATCGCTCCGACCTTGCCTCCCGCGCCGACCCCGACCATCGCCCCGAGTCCGACCCCGCCGCCCGCGCCGACCCCGACGCCCACGCCAGTAGGTGAAGTCGCGCCGCCCTAGAGCTCCGCGACCGTCGCTCCATCCCCGCCCTCGTCGCGCCGGCCGCCGCGCGTTCCCCGCACGCGTGGGTGCTCGGCGAGAGCCTCACGGACTGCCCGGCGCAGCGCGCCGGTGCCGATCCCGTGCACGATGACCACCGAGTCCAAGCCGGCGAGCAGGGCATCGTCCAGGTAGGCGTGCAGTCGCTCCAGCGCCGCCTCGACCCGCTCTCCGTGCAGGTCGAGGCTCGGCGCGGTGCGCCCCGCCGCACGACGACGCATCTCCTCCGCCTCGAGGTCGCGCGGGGCCGGCCCAGCAACCGGCTCGGGAACGACCTCGACGTCGTCCGACGGGACGACGAGCCGGGCACCGTCCGTCTCGAGCGTGACGCGGCCGGTCCGTCCGCTGATCTCCATGATCTTGCCGGCACGTCCGAGCGTCCTCGAGCGTCCCCACAATCCGACTCTCGGCTGCGGGCCCGAGATCGTCTCCACCTCGCCGCCCTCGACGTCGGGGGCCGGCGGCCCGGCCGGCCTCGGCACGTCCGAAGCCTCGGACCGTGCGCGGCGCGCCCGCTCGGCGAGGTCATCGAGGGCTCCAGGGGCGCGAGGCGCCGGGCGCGAGCGGAGGTTCCGCTGCCTGAGCAGCTCGCGGCGCAGGTCGGCGACCTCGCGCTCGGCGCGCGCCAGCATGTCGTCCGCCGCCCGCCGGGCGTCGCCGAGCAGCTGTCCCGCCTCGCGTCGCGCGCGTTCCACGCCGGAGCGGGCACGCTCTCGCTCCGTTACGGCCGACGCCCGCTCCGCCAGCGCGGCATCGAGGGCAGCGCGCTGCGATTCCTCGGCGCGCGCGATCGCGGCCAGCGTCTCCTCCATGGTCGCGTGATCGGCCGAGATTCGCTCCCGGGCGTCGGCCAGGATCTCGGGCGGCAGACCGAGGCGCTCCGCGATCGCAAATGCCTGGCTCTTTCCGGGCAGCCCGGTGGTGAGCCGATACGTCGGCCGCAGCGTGGCGACGTCGAACTCCACGGCTGCGTTCGTGACCGCCGGGTGCTCGGTCGCGAATGACTTCAGCTCGGCGTAGTGCGTGGTCGCGGCCACCATGGCACCGGCGTCGAGCAGGCGCGTGACGACCGCCATCGCGAGCGCGGATCCCTCGGTCGGGTCCGTGCCGGCGCCCACCTCGTCGAGCAGGACGAGGGTTCCGGGGCCCGCGGCATCCACGAAGCGGACGACGTTCCGCAGGTGGCTCGAGAACGTCGAGAGGGACTGGGCGATGCTCTGCTCATCGCCGATATCGGCCATCACCCGGGAGAAGACGGGGATCCGTGCACCGACCGCCGCGGGGACCCGGAGTCCGGCCTGGTGCATGAGCACCAGGAGGCCGATGGTCTTGAGCGATACGGTCTTCCCCCCGGTGTTCGGCCCGGTCACCACCAGCGCGCGGTATCCGAATCGGTCACCGAGGCGCAGGTCGATGGGCACGGCCCCATCCCCGAGCAGCGGATGACGAGCCGAGAGCAGCTCAACCGCGTCATCGGTCGCCAGCGGTCGCACGGCATCCATTCGCGCGCCGAGTCGTGCTCGCGCCATCCAGACGTCAGCTCGGGCGAGGGCCGTGAGGCTCGTTCGCAGGGAGTCGGCCCGCGACTCCACCTCCGCGCTCAGCTCGTCGAGAATCCGCTCCTCCTCGCGTTGCACGGCAAGCGATGCCTCGGTCCACGCGTTGTTGAGGTCGACGACGGTCATCGGCTCGATGAAGAGGGTGGCGCCCGACGCGCTCTGGTCGTGGACAATGCCCTTCACCCGGCCCTTCGCCTCGGCACGGATCGGGATGACGTAGCGTCCGGATCGGACGGTCACGATCGGCTCGCCGATAAGGCCCGCCAGCTCCGTCGAACGCAGCATGGCGTTCAGTCGATCGCGAACCCGGTCCTGCGTGGTCCGCAGGCGCTTCCGCTGCGATCCGAGCTCTGGCGATGCCGAGTCGAGGATCTCACCCGATTCGTCGATGCTCCTGGCGATCCGATCGCCGAGCTCCGGTGCCGCATCGAGCTCGTCGCGGATCGCGGCCAGCTGTGGCTCGCCCCATGTCGCCAGGCGCGCACGGAAGGCGGCCGTGGCCTCGAGGGTCACCGCGACGTCGAGCAGATCGGCTGGGGCCAGCCGTCCCCCACGCCGTGCACGATCGAGCGCCGGGCGAAGGTCGCGCGCCCCGCCGATCGTTGCCTGCGCCTGCTCGTCGAGCAGACGTGCCGCCTCGTCGGTCTGGTCCTGGAGAAGGCGGACGTGAGCCGGATCGGCGCTTGGCGATGCCTCGAGGGCCAGCTCGCGCGACGGCGCGAAGGCAGTGAGCTCGCTCAGCTGGGCGACGACGATCGCGAGCTCGAGCGCGCGCAGCGACCCCTCGTCCGCGGCGCCGCGCGCGTCAGCCCCGGGAGACATGGGGGTCATCGGCGCACCAGAAGCGCATCCGGCGCGCCGCCCAGGCGCCGGCGTACCCCACTCCGACCCGGGGCCCGCTCGCCATTCGCGGTGCGGGGCAATGGCGACGCTCGATGCGCACGGGACCGTCCAATAGGTCGATGCCGTCCTGGGAGCGATCGATGGCGAGTACCTTGGCGACGTTTCCCGGCCCCGAGGCCAGCGCACGGTCCGATGGGCGCGGCCCGCGTCTCGCGCGTGCCAGCGGCCGACCCCGTTCGATCTCGAGGGCACGAATGAGCACGGCCTCCGGCTTGGTGCCCGGCCCGGTGACGACGTTGATGCAGTGGTGCAGCCCGTACACGAGGTAGACGTAGAGATGGCCGGGCGGGCCGAACATCACGTGGTTGCGGGGAGTGTGGCCGCGCGCCGCATGCGACGCGAGGTCCTCGGGTCCGGCATACGCCTCGACCTCGACGATCCGTCCGGCCACCTCACCGTGAACGATGCGGGCTCCGAGCAGGTCCCTGGCCACGTCGACGGCCGAGCGGTCGAACCATGTCCGCTCGGAAGCCCTGGCTCCGGCCTCGACCGCCATCACGGCACGAGGAGATCGGCGATCTCCTGCGGGACGAAGGGACGAGCAACCGCGCCGGCGATCGGGATCAGCGTCTCGCGGAAGAACTCGATGATCAACGAATCGTTCAGCGCGCCGTAGTACGAGGCGACCCACCCTCCGGTCGTCCCCCCGGTCCGGAAGAAGCTGTCGAAGACGAGCATCTGGAACGTGAGCACGAGGGCCGCAAAGACCAGTCCGAAGATGGCCCCTCCGATCTCGTCGATCTGGCGCGCCACGGGCAACCGTGTGCGCCGATAGAACGCCCGGATCGCGAAGAAGCCGGCGATGACGAATCCGAAGAAGAGCAGGACGAAGATGAGGAGCTCGCGCCCGTCGCGGGTGAATGCCTGCCAGAATCCTAGGAGATCGACGATCGGCCCCCTGAGCTGCGAGGCGAGGATGAAGGCGACGACTACGGCGACCGAGTTCAGGACGTAGCGAATCATCCCCTGGGTAAATCCCGCGAACACCGCACCGGCCAGGACCAGGATGATGACCAGGTCGAACCAGCCCAATCGCGCGAGGAACTCCACGCTTTCCAGACCCTCCGTGCACCGATGGTTTCCCGGGCAGCAGCTCGCCCCGGGCGGGCGCAAGGGTACCAGCCAGTCGTCGAACGCGGAAGGGTCCGGGACGAGCTAGCGGATCTCCGCCCCGAGGTGATGGCGAAGCGATCCGCGCACCTTGTTGAGGGCCTTCTCGACCGATGCGGTCTCTCCGGGGACGTCCGGCTGGAACCGCAGCGCGATCGCATAGCTGACGCGGCCAGCGCCCACCTGCTCCCCGCGATAGACGTCGAAGAGGCGGATCTCCGTCAGGAGCGGCCCGGCACTCGTACGCGCCACCCGCAGGACGTCACCCACGGGCACCGATTCGTCCGCGACCACCGCCAGATCGCGGTCGACCGGCTGCGCGGGCGGCACCGCACGGGTTCGGCGTTCCGCCGGGACGAGATCGAGGAGCTGGTCGAGACTGATCGACGCGTCCACCACGCGGTCAGGCAGGCCCCATGCCCGCGCGATCCGGGGGTGGACCTCGCCGAGCGACCCGTACGACCGGCCGGCGCTATCGCAGACCAGCCCGCTGCGACCGGGATGACGGTGCGGATGTCGCGACTCGGTCTCCGATTCCGACCGATACGTGGGGCGGGGCGCGCCGATGCTGTCGTGGATGGCGTCGATCATCCCCTTCATGTCACCGACGTCCACGCTGCGCGCCGGCTGCCCCGGCACCGAGCGGGTCGCGTCTCCCGACAGCACCATGCCGAGCTCCCAGGATTCGTAGCGTCCGGTCCCGGCCGTCTCCGATCGCCGGTCGCGCGGGGTCGGTGCCGCCGGCCGGTACTCGTACACCTTGCCGATGTCGAACATTCGCGTCGCCGGTCGGCGCCATCGGGCATTCTCCGCCACGCTTCCCAGCAACGATGGCGCGAGCGTGGGGCGCAGGATGGCGTGCTCCTCGCTCAGGGGATTGAACAGCCGGACGAGCTCGGGCCCGTCGGCGCTGTAGCCGGTTCGTTCGAGGTCGCTGCGCCCGATGAGGGCGTGGCTCACCGTCTCGTCCATCCCGAGGCCGGCGAGGATGCGCCGGACGCGGTGCCGCGGTTCGCTGGGGTCGGCTCGATATGCCGGAAGGGCGGCCCTTGGCAGTCGCCCCGGAATCCGTTCGTAGCCGTGGGCTCGGGCGATCTCCTCCGCAAGGTCGGCGTCCGACCTCACGTCCAGCCGATGTGACGGAATGCGCACGCTCAGCCGCTCCCCCTCCCCTTCGACGACGAAGCCCAACGGTCGGAGCAGCTGCGCGACTCGTTCGGGGCTGAGCTCGATCCCGAGCAGGCGCGAGACGCGGTCGACGCTCATTGCGACCGTTCGGTCGGCATGCGCATCCGGATCGTTGTCGACGATCCCGCGCCGCACACTTGCTCCGGTGGTGTCGGCGATCAGGCGAGCGGCCCGGTCGATCGCGAACCGCGGCAGGTCCGCGCCGATCCCCTTCTCGTGCCGCAAGCTCGCCTCGGAACGCAGCCCGAGGCGTCGGGCGGTGTTGCGGATCGTGGGACCATAAAAGATGGCGGCCTCGAGAATGACGCTCGTGGTCTCGGCGCTCACCTCGGTGGAGGCTCCGCCCATGATCCCGGCCAGGCCGATCGCCCGCTCCTCATCGGAGATGACGAGCATCCGATCATCGAGGCGCCGCTCCTCGTGATCGATCGTGACCAACCGCTCGTTCGGCTGCGCCCGACGTACGACGATCGAGCCGTTCGGGACGGTATCGGCATCGTAGACGTGCATCGGCTGCCCCAGCTCATGCATGACGTAGTTCGTGACGTCGACCACGGCGCTGATCGGCCGCATGCCGGCAGCCAACAGACGCTCCTGCATCCAGTCCGGCGACGACCCGTTCCGGACTTCATCGAACCAGCGAGCCGCAAAGCGCGGGTTCAGCTCTGGTTCCTCGATCCGGACGACCAGGCGCGTCTCGGCGCCTGGCTCGGACTCCTGGACGTCGACGGGCGGAAGCCGCAACGGCGCGCCGGTGAACGCCGCGATCTCCCGCGCCAACCCGACCATCGACAACGCGTCGCCGCGATTCGGCTTGACGTCCACGTCAAGCACCGTCTGCCCCACGAGCTCGGCAAGCGGAGTACCGATCGCGAGCTCGTCGTCACGCCCTAGGATGTGGATGCCATCCGCGTCATCCCCGAGGCCGAGCTCGATGGCGCTGCACAGCATCCCGTTGCTGACCTCGCCGCGGATCTTGCTGCGCTCGATGCGCCGATCACCCGCCAGCACGGCGCCGACCAGGGCGGTCGGGACCAATTGCCCGACCTCCAGGTTCTGGGCGCCGCACACGATCTCCAGCTCGCCGCCGGCGCCACCCACGTCGACCAGCGTCAGCCACAGCGTGTCGGCGTTCGGGTGTCGCCGAACCTCGAGCACGCGACCGACGACGACACCGGTCCATTC
>JBPCOK010000092.1:0-11422 GCA_051000335.1 Candidatus Limnocylindria bacterium
GCGGCCATCGGCAGCGATCCACGCCGCCGGCCATCGACTCGAGCTCGGCCAACAGATCGTCGAGGACCGCGGCCGATCGCTCGGCATCGCCGGTCGGCCAACCGCCACCGTAGTAGATCCAGACCTCAGGGTCATCGGAACCGGCACCCATGCCGGTCCCGGGCGCGATGCGCTCGCAGGTGTACGCATTGCCTCGGCGGGCGAGATAGAGCATCTCGCCGTCGGTGGGCGGGTCTGCCGAGATGGCGTCGAGGAGTTCTTCGCGGCGCACCGTCCGAGCCTCGTTGCGTCAGCCGATGATAGACCGCGCTCTGGGATCGAAGTGCGAAGTGGCTCCGGCGGTAGGATTCGAACCTACGACCAAGCGGTTAACAGCCGCCCGCTCTACCACTGAGCTACGCCGGAACGGGAGCTCGCGCAGGCTGGCGCGCGAATCGAACGGATTATAGGGGCGCCTCTTCGAGAGGGTCAAAGGGCGCCTGAGGTTACTCGAGGTAGTCCTTGAGCTTCCGGCTGCGGCTGGGGTGACGCAGCTTGCGCAGGGCCTTGGCCTCGATCTGCCGGATCCGCTCGCGTGTCACATTGAAGTCGCGACCGACCTCCTCGAGAGTGCGTGAACGCCCGTCCTCGAGCCCGAATCGGAGCTGGAGCACCCGGCGCTCACGCGGGGTGAGCGAGTCCAGCACACCCTCCACCTGCTCCTTGAGGAGCTGGTGGCTGGCCGCATCCGCCGGCGCCACGCTGGCGAGGTCCGGGATGAAGTCACCCAGGTGGCTGTCCTCCTCCTCGCCGATCGGCGTCTCGAGGCTCACCGGCTCCTGGCTGACCTTCATGATCTCGCGCACCTTCTCCGGCGAGACGGTCTGTGGGCCCTCGGCCACGCGAACGTCGACCTCGGATTCGGTCGGCTCGCGCTGCAGCTTGTCGCGCAGCTCGCGGATGATCTCGTCGCGGCTCATGCGCCGCGCGATCTCCTCCACGTTGGGCTCACGGCCCAGCTCCTGGAGCAGGGTGCGGCTGACGCGGATGAGCCGGTTGATGGTCTCGACCATGTGGACCGGGATGCGGATCGTGCGCGCCTGGTCGGCGATGGCGCGGGTGATCGCCTGGCGGATCCACCACGTCGCGTACGTGCTGAACTTGAAGCCCTTCTCGTAGTCGAACTTCTCCACCGCGCGGATGAGGCCGATGTTCCCCTCCTGGATGAGGTCGAGGAAGCTCATGCCGCGGCCGATGTACTTCTTGGCGATGCTGACCACGAGACGCAGGTTCGCCTCGGTCAGGCGCTTGCGGGCGTCGGTCGACTGCTCGACGAGGCGCCCGGTGCGCTTTTCGAGCGGCACGTCGAGCGGGATGGTCGGGTCGTAGCCGAGGCTGAGCAGGTACTCCGAGTCGTGTCCCGAGGTGATGTACTCGTGCACGATCATCTGCGCGGCCTCGCGCGCCCACAGCTCGAGCTCCATCAGCTCCGCGGCACCTGCGTGGCTCAGCGATCGGAAACGGTACGTCGTGCCGAAGAGCACGGCGTCCTTCAGGCCCTGGGCACCGTCCGAGGCAAGCACCTTGAGGATCGACTCGGCCTCCATCAGCCGCGTACGAGCCTCGTCGTCGAGGTTCGTGGCCTTGCGGGCCTTCGACAGCTTGATCGACGGAGCGTCGATGGTCTTTCGCTTGCGACCCACCCACCAGTCGATGGCGTCGCGGGTGACGCGCGGTGACTCCTTCGGCAGGTCGAAGGCGCGCATGGCGGCCATGCTGCGAGCCTTCGGCTCACTGTCGAGCGTGACCCACGTGTAGAGGTTGACGAGCGCACGCGCCGGCTCCTCCACCGCAAGCTCTCCGAGCTCGATGGCCTTGGCCAGGACGACCTCTTCCTCGGCGGTCAGCAGCGCGACCTTGCCGATCTCCTTGAGGTACATGCGGACCGGGTCGTCGATGCCGATGAGATCCGCGGCGAGTGCCTCGAGGTCCTCCTCGCTGGCTTTCCCCTTCGTTGCCTTGCCGGCCGTCTTCTTGGTGGCCGGGGCCTCCTCCTCGTCGGGCTCTCCGAGGAGCGTCGGCTGGTTCTCGGCGTCGAGCACCTCCACGCCGGCCTCCTGCGCGGCCGCGTAGAGCTCCTCGATGGCGGCCAGCTGGGCCTCCGGCACGGGGAACGCATCGAGGATCTGGTCGTGGGTGATGAATCCCTCTTCCTGCCCGCGCTTGATCAGGTCGGCGACCGCGGCGTTGCGCTCGGCATCTCCGTCAGCGCCGTTCCCATCGGCTGCCGACTGGGAACGCTTCCGAGAGGCGGTCTTCGCCTTCGGGGTGGCCTTCGGGGTGGCCTTCGGGGTGGCCTTCGTCGTCGAGGCTGTCGCGCCCTTGCCCTTGGCAGTCGCAGCGGTCTTCGGCTTCGCGGCCGGCCTGGCAGTGGCGTTGGCCGCCGTGGCCTTCGTTGTCTTCGCAGTCGAAGGCTTCGGCGGCTTTGCCGTCGCTGCCTTCTTCGCGGGAGCCGTCGGCTTGTCCGATGTGCTCTCGGCGGCCCGGGACGGGGCCTTCGTCTTCGTTGCCACGCTCAGCTCCTCCTTGCGCCAGCCATCTCGGCCGGTCTGTTGATCGTTCTCACCAATTGCTCGCGTTCTCGGGTCAGCTCCTGGAATCGGTGCTCGAGCGCGCGAACCTCTATCGATGCATCATCGTCCGATGCGGCGCGGATCAGGGCCTGGAGGTCGTCGAGCTGCTCCTCCAGGCGCTGGATCCGCAGTCGGACAAGGCACACGCGGAGCTCCTCCCGATCGCTCGTCGTGTCCGGTCGAGCACCCCGTGCCCGGGCCAGGGCCAGCATGCTGCGCGCCAGGTCCGCCGTCCCGGGATCCAGACCGGCCACGAACTGCTCGAGATCCTGCGCCGAGCCGGATCCGATGGCCTCGCGCCACGCGTCACCGAGCGCCAGGGCGGCCGCGTCCCGGAACGGAAGCTGCTCACCGGCCACGTCGCTCGCCAGCGTCGGATTCAGCAGGAGCAACGTGAGGGCCTGACGCTCGAGCGGCGTGATCCGAGGCTCATCTTGGTCATCCGAGGAAGCCTCGATCACCGGACGCAGTGGCACCGGCCGCTCCCCGCGAACGAGCTCGTCCCGCAGGACCCGCTCGTCGATGCCGGCCAGCTGGGCCAGCTGCGGGACGTAGGAGTCCTGCTCCACCCGATCGGGGAGCCGGCGGAGCAGATCCAGCATGCGGCGCGTGTAGCCGCTTCGTCCCTGCGCCTGTCGCATGTCCACCTCGGAAGCGGCCCGCTGCAGGAAATACGGCAGCAGCTCCGCGGCATCGGCCACGGCGCGCTTCCAGCCGTCGGGATCGGTGCGGATCAGCTCATCCGGGTCCTTGCCGGCCGGGATCCGGATCACGCGGACCTTGCTCACCACCGGACCGAGCTCCTCCAGCAATCCGCGCTGGGTGGCCGTCTCGCCGGCCAGGTCGACGTCGTAGGCCAGCGCGACCGCATCGGCGTATCGGTTGGCGAGCTCCACCTGTCCCTGCGTCAGGGCCGTCCCGAGGCTCGCGACCACGTTCGTGAAGCCGGCCTGGTGCGCCGCCATGACGTCGGTATAGCCCTCGACGATGACCGCCAGCTTCTCCCGGCGGATCGTTCCCTTGGCGACATCGATCCCGTACAGCGTGCGGCTCTTGTCGAACAGCGGCGTCGCCGGCGAGTTGAGGTACTTCGGTCCCTCCGCTTCCGGAAGGATGCGTCCACCCAGCCCGATCGCGCGACCGGACGCGTCACGGATCGGGATGATGATGCGACCCCGGAAGCGGTCATAGACTCCCCCTCGGCTGGATGGGCTTGCCAGTCCGGCACCAATGAGATCCGCATCGGCGAACCCCTTCGCGCGCAGGCGCTTGGTCATCGCCTCCCAGGTGTTCGGGGCATAGCCGATGCCGAACTGCTCCAGGGTTGCCTCGGCCAGTCCTCGCTCGGCGAGATAGTCGCGCGCGCGAGCAGCCTGCGACGCCTGCAGGAGGACTTCCCGATACCAGGCGATGGCGGCCTCGAGCGCCTCGCGCAGACGCCGCTTGTGGCGATCCTCGCGCGCCGAATGCTCGCTGAGCTCCACGCCCGCTCTCTCGGCCAGGCGTGCGAGCGCCTCGCGGAAGTCGAGGCCGTCGCGCCGCATCACGAAGGTGAAGATGTCACCATGCTCGCCACATCCGAAGCAGTGCCACGTCTCGCGATCGGGCGTGACGATGAACGATGGGGTCTTCTCGGCGTGGAAGGGGCACAATCCCTTCTGGACGGTGCCGGCTCGCTTGAGAGCGACGGTCTCGCCGACGACATCGACGACGGGAAGCTTCGATTTGATCTCGGCAACGATGCCGGACGACGTGCTGATCGAATCGATCCTCGCGCGGACGAACCCGCGCTTGTCAAGGGGTTTGTCAAGTGTTGCGACCCTATTCTAGCACGTTGTCAAGTTTTGGCGGTTCCGGGGCTCGGTTCGAGGCCGCGACATGGGCGCTACACTCCACGGAACGGCACCGGACACCAGCCCACCGCACCGGACCGGACCGCACTCAGGAAACATCACGGCCCATGACGGGATCTGAAACTGACGCGGCCGCCTCGCCCGCGGACGCCCGCGAGGCATTCCGGGAGCTGCATGGCCCGCGCCTCCACGGGTTCGCCCTCCTCCTGACGCTCGAGGACGGCCCGCTGGCGGCCAGACTCTCCGCCGACGCCCTCGCCGAGGCGATGCGCCACGTCGGGAAGCTGCGCCACCCAGAGCGGGCTGCGGCCTGGCTGCGGGCGAGCGTCCTCCGGGCAACCCGACGACGACGACACCGACTCGGCCATCCGACCGCGCGCGTACCCGAGCGGGTGGCGTGGCTGAATGCAGGACGACCGGTTGTCTCCGGACTCTCACGCCTCGGATCTCTGGAGCGCGCGGCACTGATCGCCCACGTGATCGAGCGATTCGACCGGGACGACGTGGCCACCATCGTGGGACGACGTGGCGCGCAACTCGACCGACTGCTGCGCAGCGCCCATGAGAAGTACATCGCGGCCCACGTCGGCACGGCCCACGAAGTTCCGGCCCACGAAGTTCCGGCCCTGCCCGGCCCGATGGTCGAGGCCATTCGGGACACGGCACGACGAGCCATGCAATGAAGGAGGTTCATGACCGTTTCGACGCCTGGCTGATCGCGAACGGCGATGCCGAGCTCCCGCGCGACGTGGCGATGCACGCGGCCGGTTGCGGCCGGTGCCTCGCCCGTGCCGCGGCGATTGACGGCCTCCTGGCCGTCGACGTCGGAGCGGCCGGCGCGCCACTCTGGGAAACGGTGGACCGGGTCGGCCATCCGGCCATGGCGCGGATCGTCGCGGCCGGCGCGGTCGGTGCCGCCGCCATGGCCATCATCGTCGCGGCTGTGACGCTCGGTCCCTTCGGACCGAACGCGGAATTGGGCCGATCATCTCCCTCTCCCATCGGCGAAGGGGTGCTCGGAGGGGCAGGCGGGCCATCGATGACCCCGACGCCCTCGCCTTCCCCTTCCCCTTCCCCTTCCCCGTCCTCGTCTCCGTCTCCGTCGCCGACCTCGTCCCCCGAGACACCGACCCCGACGGCCGAACCGCCCCTGTCGGAGCCGAGCGTGGTCATCGTGGTGCCGGCGCCGACACTCGCGCCACCGCCGCTTTCCACTCCGACGCCGTCGCCAGTCCCCACGCCGACGCCGTCGCCGACTCCGGCCGTGACCCCCAGTCCGAGCCCCCTTGCCACCCCAAGCGCAACCCTGGAGCCCACACCGCCAGTGTCGCCGACGCCGACGCCGGATCCCTCGTCCGACCCAAGTCCAGGCGCTCCCTGACCGACCGGGTGATCGATGGAGGGGCGAGCGAGCCGCAGGCAGCGGAGTGTCGGGTGGGTCCTCCCCGCGTTGTGGTCAGGTGCGGCAACCGAAGGTATAGTGCGGTTCGTGCCCTGAACGCAAGGATCACCCAGCCTGTTGTCGTCCGCCACTCGATCGGCCCCTCGAAGACCTCATCGGAAGCGCATTAACCCACGCCTCGCCACGGCGATTATCGGCAGCCTTGTGGGTCTTGCCCTGATCGTCCTGACGCTGCCCCAGCTCGTCGCCTACCTCATCCACGGCGAGTCGGATCCCTTCGCTGGCGGAACGTCGCTCAACGGCGAGCCGGCCCCCGACGAGGGGAAGTACGAAGGGATTCTCGGTTCCGTCTTTCGCCCAACGGCGACGGATGACCCGACCCCGTCTCCCTCCCCCGCCGCGGGACCGAGCGCCGCGACGACCCCTGGCGGCTTCTCGGCGCCCGATCAGACCGGCTCCGGACCGGGCGCCCTTCCCACATCTCCCACGGCACCGTTCCCGGTGGGCGCTCCGACCCCGGCCCCCTCCGGCCCGGGCAGCACGCCGCCCCCACCGGGGTGCGACCCCGCATTCTGTCCTTCGACTGCTCCTTCGACGTCGCCTGGCCCCGGCACGACTGCCCCGCCGACGACGCCTCCGCCGGCCACCCCTATCCCAGCCCGTCCGCCAACGCCCGTGCCAACCCCGGTGCCAACGCCCGATCCGACTCCGGTGCCAACGCCCGATCCGACTCCGGTGCCAACGCCCGATCCGACCCCGGTGCCAACGCCCGATCCGACTCCGGTGCCAACGCCCGAGTGCTCGAATGGTATCGACGACGACGGCGATGGACTCATCGATACGGGCATTCTTGGCTTGGTGTTGGGCGACCCACAGTGCACGGGGCCGAACGACACGAGCGAGTCAGACTGAGCCGATCCGGAGGGTCGCCACTAGGGCGTGGCAAGGCCTAGAACAGCTGAAAGCCGACGAACGCGGGCACGGCGATCAGTGACACGACGCTCATCACCTTGATGAGGATGTTCATCGACGGCCCGGCGGTGTCCTTCAGGGGGTCGCCGACGGTGTCGCCCACGACGGCGGCATGGTGGGCGTCGCTTCCCTTGCCACCCATGTTCCCGGCCTCGACGAACTTCTTGGCGTTGTCCCACGCCCCGCCCGCGTTCGCCATGAAGATCGCGAGCAGGAATCCGCTCACCAGGGCGCCGACCAGGAAGCCGCCGAGCGCCTGGAGATTGATGAAGCCGATGACGAGCGGCGACAGGATGGCGAGCGCCCCCGGAAGGACCATCTCGCGCAATGCCGCGGCCGTGCTGATGTCGACGCAGTGGCCGTACTCGGGATGGACGCCGGGCTTGCCCTCACGCAGACCGGGAATCTCGGCAAACTGGCGTCGTACCTCGTGGATCATCGCGTTCGCGGCGCGACCCACCGCCTCGATCGTCAGCGCGGCGAACAGGAACGGCAGCATGGCGCCCACGAGCAGGCCGACCGTGACCGCGACATCGTTGATGTCGAGCACGATGATCGGGCGACCCGCTTCGAGCAGCGCGGCATTGGCCGTCTCGGTGAAGCTGCGGAAGAGGGCGAGCGCCGTCAACGCCGCGGACCCGACGGCGAACCCCTTGGCCACGGCGGCCGTGGTATTCCCGAGGGAGTCCAGCGCGTCCGTGTCGCGCCGGACCTCCGGCGGGAGGTGGGCCATCTGCGCGATGCCGCCGGCGTTATCCGCGATCGGCCCGTACGCGTCGACGCTCACGGTGATCGCGGTCGTGGCCAGCATGCCGATGGCCGCCAGCGCGATGCCATAGATCCCGGAGTTGTCGTCGCCGGGAATGGCAAGGTTGCCGAAAACGTAGGCCGCAACGACCGCGGCGCCGATGATGATGATGCTCGGCGCCGTCGAGCGCATCCCGCCCGCCATGCCGCCGAGGATCACCGTGGCCGGGCCGGTGCGCGCCTGCTCGGCGATGTGCCGGACCGGGCCGTAGTGGTCGGATGTGAAGTATTCGCTCACCCAGCCGATGGCGAGGCCGGCAACCAGGCCGCCCACGATGGCGCCTGCGAAGAAGAGCGGCTGCTCGACCTCCGTCACCGATCCGAAGATCAGCAACGAGAGTCCGGCGGTGGCGACCGCGGTCAGTGCGGCGGCGCTGTTCGTCCCGCGATGCAGAGCGGCGGCCAGGTTGCCGTCTCCGCCCGTCCGGACCAGAAACGCACCGATGATGCTCGCGATCATCCCGACGCCGGCGACGGCCAGCGGGAAGACGATGCCCGCGGTCGGGTCGCTTGTACCGGCAAAGATCACGGCGCCGAGCACGATCGGGGCCACGATCGAGCCCACGTACGACTCGAACAGGTCGGCGCCCATGCCGGCGACGTCACCCACGTTGTCACCCACGTTGTCGGCGATGACCGCGGGATTTCGCGGATCATCCTCGGGAATGCCCGCCTCCACCTTCCCGACGAGGTCGGCGCCGACATCAGCCGCCTTCGTGTAGATCCCGCCGCCGACCCGGGCGAACAGCGCGATGCTGCTGGCACCGAGTCCGAACGCAGCGATCAGCGTCGAGGCGTTGTCGAGTGCGAGCAGCTGGATGAAGACGAAGAACAGCGCGGTCACCCCGAGCAGGCC
Source organism: Candidatus Limnocylindria bacterium (assembly GCA_051000335.1). Taxonomy (GTDB): domain Bacteria; phylum Chloroflexota; class Limnocylindria; order QHBO01; family QHBO01; genus JACDBZ01. Next base: position 8,503 of record JBPCOK010000092.1, read on the forward strand.
GAGACCGGCAACGCTGAAGCCCATGACGGCCCCTCCGCGGAAGGCCAGCGGCAGCGCAAGGCGGACGCCCCCGACGCGCGCGGCCTCGGCGGTCCGCGCGTTGGCGGCCGTGGCGATCTGCATGCCGATGAACCCGGCGCTTCCCGAGGCCACGGCACCGGCGAGGTAGGCGATGGCACCGAGGGCCCCGTACTCCGGAATCAGGAAGATGAGGAGGGCCACGACGAGCACGAAGCCTGCGAGCACGAAGTACTGGCGGCGGAGGTAGGCCATGGCGCCCTCCGCGATGGCGAGCATCAGCTCCTGCATCCGCTCGTTGCCCGGGTCGGCCGCAACGACCTGCCGCGCGAAGTACCCGGCCAGCGCGAGCCCCGCGATCGCCGCCACGCCGGCGGCCAGCACGTACCAGGAGTCCAACCTCTACCTCAGCTCATCGCCCATCGGCATGACGCTCACCGGTCGGTGGCTGATCGGGTCTGCGCCTGGTCACCACTCAGCGGCGGTACACGGCGAGGTGGACCCGGCCGGTCGCGGATGGGGGCGCGAACCGTAGGGCCGACCGATCGGCGCTCAGGATACCCCAGCGTGCGATCGACTACTTGTCGCGCATCTCCGTCTGGCTGATGACTGCCTGCGCCGCCGCCAGCCGAGCCACCGGGACGCGGAACGGCGAGCAGCTCACGTAGTTCAGGCCGACCTCGTGGCAGAAGGCGATGCTCTGCGAGTCGCCGCCATGCTCCCCGCAGATCCCGATCTTCAGGTTCTTCTTCGTTGATCGGCCCTTCTCGACGCCGATGCGCACGAGCTGGCCGATGCCGGCTGCATCCAGCACCTGGAAGGGATTCTCGGGCAGCACCTTGCGATCCACGTACTGCATGAGGAACTTGCCCTCGGCGTCGTCACGGGAGTACCCGAAGCCCATCTGGGTCAGGTCGTTCGTCCCGAAGCTGAAGAACTCGGCATGCTCGGCGATCTCGTCGGCGGTCAATGCCCCGCGCGGCACCTCGATCATCGTCCCGAACTTGTAATCGACCTGCTGGCCGCTGGTCTCGACGATGCGGGCCACCTCGGCCTCGAGGATCTCGCGTGTCACGCGGAGCTCGTTCACGTGCCCGACGAGCGGGATCATGATCTCCGGCAGCGGGGTGAGGCCCTCCGCGGCGACGCGCGCCGCACCGGCCAGGATGGCCCGGCCCTGCATCTTCACGATGTCGGGCACCATGAGGCCGAGCCGCACGCCACGGAGGCCGAGCATCGGGTTCTGCTCGCGCATGGCCTCCACCGCCTGGAGGAGGACATCCTTCTCGGCGAGCTCCGTCTCGAGGGCCGAGCGATCGATCGCGGGGGCGGAGGGCGCCTTCGACGAGGCGTTCGGCGCTGAGAGGCGGAACTTGCGCATGGCTCGCGCCGCGTCCTTCCTGCCGAACAGCTTCACGAGCCCGCCCTGGACGAGGCCGGCATCCACGCCGGTCGTGCCGTCCATCAGCTCGAGGGTCGTGCGCAGGCGCGTCGTGTCAGCCACGAGCTCGTCATGCGACGGCAGGAACTCGTGGAGCGGCGGATCGATGAGCCGGATGACGACCGGCAGGCCGTCCATGGCTCGGAACAGCCCGGCGAAGTCATCGGTCTGGAGCTTCTCGAGCTCGGCCAGGGCGGCGTCGAACGTGCGGATCGCCTCGCGATCCTCCGTGCTGCGGTCGTCATCGGCCTTCGCCTTGGCAGCCGTCGCCGCATGCGCATTCAGGATCATCCGACGCACGGTCGGGAGGCGATCCTCCTCGAAGAACATGTGCTCGGTGCGGCACAGGCCGATGCCCTGGGCACCGAAGGCACGGGCGCGCTCGGCGTCGCGCGGGTAGTCGGCGTTGGCCCAGACCTGCATCGTCCGGACCTCATCGGCCCAGCCGAGCAAGGTGGCCAGGTCGTGCTCGTCCTCGAAGCGTGCCTCGATGGTCGGCATCTCGCCGGCGTAGATCTCGCCGGTCGTGCCATCGATGCTGATGAGGTCGCCCTCCTGCACGGTCGCGGAGCCGGCACGCATCTGGCGTTTGGCGTAATCGATCTTCAGCGTCTCGGCCCCGGCCACGCAGGGCAGGCCCATGGAGCGGGCGACCACGGCCGCGTGGCTGGTGGCGCCACCGCGCGCGGTGAGCACTCCCTTTGCGGCCAGCATGCCGTGGACGTCATCGGGGCTGGTCTCGATGCGCACCAGGATCACCGGGTTGCCGGCCTCCTTGGCCGCCACCGCCCGGTCGGGGTCGAAGATCACCTGGCCGACGGCCGCGCCTGGCGATGCGTTCAGGCCCTTGCCGAGGAGCCGGTCCCCCACCTTCTCCTTGGCCCGGTCGTCGAAGCGCGGCAGGAGGAGCTGGACGATCTGGGCGGGATCCACGCGTTGGAGCGCCTCCTCACGGGTCAGGACGCCCTCGTTCACCATGTCGACCGCGATCTTCACGGCGGCCGGCGCCGTCCGCTTCCCGGATCGCGTCTGGAGCATGTAGAGCTTGCCGCGCTCGATCGTGAACTCGAGGTCCTGCATGTCGCGGTAGTGGCCCTCGAGGCGCTGCGCGATCTCCTCGAACTGCGTGTACACCTCGGGCATCGCGTCGCGCATCTGGCTGATCTTGGCCGGGGTGCGCACGCCGGCGACGACGTCCTCGCCCTGGGCGTTCGTCAGGTACTCGCCGTAGAGTGCGCTCTCGCCGGTGTTCGGGTCGCGGGTGAAGGCGACCCCCGTCCCCGAGTCGTCGCCCATGTTGCCGAAGACCATGGTCACGATATTCACCGCAGTGCCGAGATCGTGCGGGATCTTGTTGAACTCGCGGTAGTCGTGGGCACGCTTCCCGAACCAGGAGTCGAACACCGCGCGCACGGCGAGCTCCAGCTGCCGATACGGATCGGTCGGAAACTCCTCCCCGGT
>JBPCOK010000163.1:0-2548 GCA_051000335.1 Candidatus Limnocylindria bacterium
GCCGAGGGACGCAGCAAGCTCGAGATCATGCGCTGTCTGAAGCGCTATGTGGCCCGCGAGGTCTTCCACCTGCTCAGGCCAGCTGCCGCACCCGCTGAACTGTCCGGTTGACAAACAGGAGAGCATCCGCGGCACACTCGTTGGCGCGACCTTCAGGATCCCTGTCCCCTTCCATGGAGTGCGACGTAACGCCCGCTCAGCACGAAACGCTTCGACCGGGGGGACCGATCGCAGCTCTCGACCATCTGGCAGCACCGGCAGAAGGATGGTCGTCCCGGGCGCCAGCCATGCGACCAGGCCCACCTCGTCATCCTGCACGACGGTCATCGGTCGGAGCGTCTCGGGACCCGCAGAGCCCGGCACGATTCGCCGATACCGCCACATGATCGCCGTGCCCGGTGCCCAGAAGGGCGGGCCGCCCGAGGGCCTCACGGAACCGCAATTTCGAGCGGTGCCTCCAGAGCCGATGCCAACGCTGCGTTCAACGGCCCGGCCAGCTCGAGCGACTCCTCGACGGCGAAACCGATCCGGAGCCGAGCAGCTTGGCAACATTGGCGATGGCTTGCTGGGCTGCCGCCAGCGGGAAGGTGCCGGTACCGACGGCCGGATCGAGCAGGCTCACGTCCTGGTCGGCCAGCCCGGCCGCCTTGCCGAATACGTCCTTGAGCGTGTCGTCCACGGCACGCACGAGATAGTCAACCAACGGACGCGGGGTGTCGTAGACGCCCTTCGCGATGCGTTCTGCCTTGTCGTAGCGCTCTAGGAAATTCTCGTAGAAGTAGAGGACCGGATCCGGCTGGTCCCCCGCGGGATGCCCGATGGAGGCCATGATCGGATCGGGTGTCGCTGCCAGCAGGTGAAGAGCATCGGTCAGGACCCAGTCCATCTCGGATGGGAGCGCTGCACCCGGTACCAGCATCGGCTGAACGGCTGAGCGCAGGATGGGGACGTCGTCGGGAATCGCCGCCCAAGCGGCGTTCACGTCGGTCTGTGGACCGCCCTCGAGTCGCGCAAGGAACAGGCTGAAGATGAGCGTCTGAGCGTACGTATCGGCGAAATCATCAGCCTCCATGTCGCTCATGAGCGTCTCGCGGTAGAACGCGTGGAGCGTGCGAAGCGATTCGCCCTGTGGGTCGGATGGATCCAGCAGCACGCGGATGGACGCGCGCCGAGCCAGGCCATCCGCCACCTGCTCGGCGGTCGTGGCCGCGGGCGCCGAAGCACTGAAGTAGTAGGAAAGGAATTGACCGAGCTGGTCGGCATGGAGGGGGCTGACCTTGAGGTCCCCAGAACCGAGCGCAGTGGCATCGACAGCTCAGCGTTCACGGTGACGGCACCGAAGCCTAGCTCCTCAGCAGCCGTGCGAAGGAAGTCGGCGAGGGGTTCGCGATACGTGAGTTCGGTGGCGGCGCTCACCAGTTGCTTGGCGCAGAGCGCCTCGAGATAGCGGCGGACCGTGGTCGGCTTGAGGCTTGAAGATGCCCTCACACGGGAGAGGCTACCGGAAGCCCGAGCTGTCGCGCGCCATCGATCATGCGATGGTCGTAGGTGACGATCGCCTCCAGGTCGTCCGTGAGACGAAGCGCCGTCGCGAGGTGAATCGCGTCGAGCGACCGCAGGCTGGTCGGATCGAGTCGCCCCGCGAGGTCGAGGATCTCCGGATCGAGCCCGTGCAGATTGAAACGAGCGATCGTGGCTCGTACCTGGTCCATGGCCGCTGGCTCACCACGGCGCACGGCGCGGATGAGCTCCGTGCGCAGAAGGGCCGATGAGACAAGACGCGACCGCTGCCGAATCCACGCCCCGAGCGCATCGGACTCGGCCTCCCGAACAACGAGCTTCACCGCCGCCGACGAGTCGAGGTAGGCGCTCATGCTCAGATCTTGTCGCCGCGCAGCTCATCCACGAGCTCCGACAGGGATCGGGCGCCGGGCGTCGGACGCAATGGAGGACCGAGCGAGCCGATATCCGCGGTTGCAGGATTCACGATGCCCTCGACGATCAGCCGGTCGAGGACGCCGTCCGCCTTGGGGAGCGGCGCAAGGCGCGCCACGGCGCGTCCTCGATCCGTCACCTCGATCGTTTCACCCGCCTCGGCGCGACGCACATACTCGGATGCATTCTGTCGCAACTCTCGAATCCCGACGCGTTCCATGTGCGACATTGTAGCACATGGTGAGGCACCGGTCAGGCCGATGCCAGGCGCCGGAGCACCGTCTGGAGCACGCCGCCATTGCGCAGGTAGGTGACATCGATCTCACCATCCAGCCGGGCCACGGTCCGGAACCGCACCTCGCGGCCGTCGTCGCCGTGGGCGATGACGGTGACCTCCTGGCGCGGACGCAGGCCATCGGCGAGGCCGATGACGTCGAAGGTCTCGCGGCCGGTGATTCCGAGCGAGGCGGCGGAGTCCCCCGGAAGGAGCTGGAGCGGCAGGATCCCCATGCCGACGAGGTTCGAGCGATGAATGCGCTCGTACGACTCGGCGATCACGGCGCGAACACCCTGGAGCATCGGACCCTTCGCGGCCCAGTCGCGGGACGACCCA
>JBPCOK010000130.1:0-4078 GCA_051000335.1 Candidatus Limnocylindria bacterium
GGTGCGGGGTGAGGCCCTGGAGCGCGGCCGTGAGGTCGTAGGTCCTGGAGGCGTCGAGGCCACGCTCGCTGCCGCCGCCGCTGTTGTCGTCCTCACCGATGAAGACAGTGTCGGTCAGCAGGTCCTCACCGCTGCCCGTGGGCGGGATCGCCTCGAAGAGGACGTTCGCGTACAGGTCTCCCTGGTCGAACCCATAGAAGTCGACCTGGAAGATGCAGCCCGGATGCGGTTCGTTGTTCGGGTGGTCATCGAACGGGATCCCGTCGATTTTGATGGTCCCGTTGTTACCGCCCGGGTTGACGGCGGCCAGGGCGGGACCGACGAGGACGAATGCGAGCAGCGACACAACAAGCACGAGGATCCAATGCCTCGGTCGCGCCTGGGTCACCATCCGAACCTCCCTAGCTCGGTCGAGGAACCCGCTGGGCACGTGGCCCCTGCCGACGCAAACTGTGCTCCGCAATATCGCACAACAATGGTCCTGGGGCAACCGGGTACCATGGTACCGATTCGCAAATACGGTGCGTCGTCGCACCATCGTGAGCGAACCAGTGCAGCCAGAGGACGGCGGCTCCACGGCCCCGTCGAGCGGCCCGACCTCCTACGCCTCTGCGCCGCCGGCGAGGCGCACGTCGTGAATTCGAGCCTGGTCGCGGATCTCGGGCATGGGTGGGCGTGACCTTCGCAGCGGATGCCTCGGAAAGGTACGACCCGAGTGCCGGAATGGTTCGGCGGGCAAGCGAATGTCCCGAAGGAACAGGCGTCCGACCCCGGTGACCGAAGTCACCGTTGCCGTCAGGATCGGCGGCCGAAGCCTCCGAACCCGCTGCCGGAACTCATGATCGAAACCTTGTGATCCGGTCGCTTGCCCCTTCGGGACGACGTCAGTATCGGGTGCGCGCCAGCGCCGGCGCAACCCCAGTTATCCCCGAAGTTCGCGGCTCATTCGAGAGCTGTCCACACCCCGTCCACGATCGATGCTCACGCTAACCGTTGCGTTTGACATAATCATTCATGTCACCATAATGAATTGCATGACGCGCTCCCCCGCCGTACCGCGGACACCGACCGAGGACATCGTCGACGAGCTCGTGCCGCTCCTCGCGCACCACCGCCGAGCCTGGGCGACGCGATGCCAGGAGCACGGTCTGTCGATGGTCGGCTTCGGCGTCGTGGCGCTCCTCGAGATCGAGGAGCCCGTGCCGATGAGCCGGATCGCCGAGAGTCTCGACGTCGCGCTCCCCAATGCGACCGGGATCATCGGACGGCTCGCCGAACGCGGGATCGTCGAGCGGACGCATGACACCGTGGATCGCCGCGTCGTGCTCGTCAGCCTGACGGACGCCGGCCGCCAGCTCATCCGCGAGATGGAGCAGGGCCGGAGGGAGCGCATGGCTCGGCTCATCGAATCGATGGATCCGACACAGCAGCAACGCCTGGCCGAGTCGGTCAGGGATCTCAACGCAGCCGCGCGCACCCTCGCGGCATCAGAGGAAGCCACCGCATGACGCAGGCCCCCGCGATCGACGAGGCACCCGTCCACGTCGATCACCGCGCGAGGATGGAGATCCTCGGCGCCATCCTCCTCACCATCTTCCTGAGTGCCCTCGACCAGACCATCGTCGGCACCGCGCTGCCGCGGATCGTAACCGACCTCTCAGGCAACGATCTCTACGTCTGGGTCGTGACGATCTACCTCCTGGCCGCGACGGTGACCGGGCCGATCTACGGGAAGCTCTCCGACCAGTTCGGCCGCAGGCCGATGATCATGTTCGGCGTCAGCCTGTTCCTCATCGGGTCCCTCCTGTCGGGCCTCTCCCAGACGATGATCCAGCTCATCGCCTTCCGTGGCATCCAGGGCCTCGGCGCGGGCGCCATCTTCCCGATCGCCCTGGCCGTCATCGGCGACCTCTTCAGCCCGCGCGAACGCGGCAAGTACCAGGGGCTGTTCGGCGCCGTCTTCGCCATCGCCTCGATCCTCGGGCCCGCCCTCGGCGGCTTCCTCACCGACACCATCAGCTGGCACTGGGTCTTCCTCGTCAACCTGCCGGTGGGCATCGTGGCCCTGGCCGTGCTGTGGCGCCTCCTGCCGTCGGTGCGCCATCCCGAGGCGGTTCGGTCCATCGACTACCTCGGCGCCTCCGTGTTCGCCGCAGCCCTCATCCCGTTCCTGCTGGGACTAACGAACAAGCAGACCGGCGAGTGGACCGATCCGCAGGTCGGTGGCCTCATGCTCATCGGCGGCCTGATGGGAGCGCTCTTCATCTGGGTCGAGTCGCGCGCCGCCGAGCCGATCCTGCCGCTGAGCCTGTTCCGGAACCGAACCGTGACGGCCTCGATCATCGCCACGTTCCTCATCACCTTCGGGTTCTTCGGCGCCGTGATCTTCATCCCGCGCTGGTTCCAGTTCGTGCTCGGCTCCAGCGCAACCGCATCCGGCTACCAGTTGCTGCCCCTCATGGCCGGCGTCATGGGCAGCTCCATCCTGTCCGGCCTCATCGTGGCCCGAACCGGGCGCTACAAGTGGATGACCGCGGGCGCCATGGCTCTCGGCACGTTCGGGCTGTTCCTCATGACCGGTATTCGGGCCGACACGCCGGTCACGACGGTCTGGCTGTGGATGTTCATCGCCGGCGTGGGGATCGGTCCGTCATTCACGGTCTTCACGATCGTGGTCCAGAGCGCGGTCGCCCCGCGCATGCTCGGGACGGCGACCAGCGCGCTGACCTTCTTTCGCCAGGTCGGCGGATCGGTCGGCCTCGCGCTGGCCGGCACGATCTTCGGGACGTCGCTCGCCAACGAGATCCCGCGTCAGCTCTCGGCCGGCGGCGTGCCACAACCGATGGTCGACCGCTTTGCATCGGCCGGAGCAGCTGCCGACGCCAACCTCACCGGCGTGGGCGTGGATCTCGGCCAGCAGATCCTGACCTCGGTCCCGGCAGCGGTGCGGCCGACCGTCGAGCCCTTCATCGGCCAGATCGTGGATGCCATCCACCAGGCGTTCTCGCTGGCCATCGCGAATGCGATGTGGCTTGCAGTGGCCGGTGCGGCGGGCGCCGCCGTGGTGGTCGTGCTCCTCATCCCGGAGCTCGAGCTGCGCCAGCGGCCCGCAGCGGCGACGGAGACGGCTCCGAGCCAGGCCATCCCGGTTCCGGAGTAGGATACAGGGGCCGCGCGCGCGCTCCTCGATGGTCGAACCAGTCCAGCGAACGCGGCCCGATCGGTCTGAGCGCCTCGAACACCGGAGTTCCCATGACCGACACACTCGGCCTCGTCGCGGCCAGCTGGGGCGTGCTGATGGCCGTCTCGCCGATGCTCCAGATCCGCCGCATGCTCGATCGGCGATCATCGGCCGACGTCTCGATTGCCTACCTGGCCGTCCTCGAAGTCGGATTCACGCTGTGGATCGCGTACGGCATTTCGCTGCGCAACGCGGCTATCGCCGTGCCGAACAGCGTGGCGCTGGTCACCGGCGCGGTGACCATTGCGATCGCGATCCGCTACCGCAATCAGCCCGTCCGGAGCTGACGCTCAGCTCCGTGGCGTGTGGGTTGATCAGGCGAGCGCGGGGACGACGATCGTCGTCAGCACGACGGCCAGGAGCAGGAGGACGGCGGCGATGCCGAGCTCCCAATCGGCGACGGTCGTGCGGTTGCGTGGATGGCGGAGCATTCGGTGGACTCCTGTGAGGACTGACATTCAGGCTACGGATCCACCGTGAAGATCGAATCAAGCAGGCGTCCCGATCCGATCTACGTCATTCCGCCGATGGCCGGCCAGCGGGAGCGGCATCCATCTGCCACGATGGAGCCGATGACCACCGCAACCCGCCACGATCTGCGCAACCTCGCGATCATCGCGCACGTCGACCACGGCAAGACGACGCTCGTCGACGGCATGCTCCGCCAGACCGGGACGTTCCGCGCCAACGAGGCGGTGGTCGACCGCGTCCTCGACTCCGGCGACCTCGAGCGCGAGAAGGGCATCACGATCCTGGCGAAGCAGACGACCGTTGACGTGGACGGCGTGCGCCTCAACATCGTCGACACGCCCGGGCACGCGGACTTCGGGGGCGAGG
>JBPCOK010000029.1:0-2968 GCA_051000335.1 Candidatus Limnocylindria bacterium
GTGAAGGACACGCTCGAACGCCTCGATGAGCCGGATCTCGACACTGATGCCAGGCGCCTGCTCATCACCGGTCTCCGGGCAGAGGCCGAAGAATCCGACTTGGCGCGCGGCGTCGGTGACGCCGGCCGCCTCAAGGACGCGATCGCCCGGGCGGAGGAGTTGCTCAGCCAGACGCGACGGCACGTCGCGCGCATCCGCGAGATCGCCGCGACCCTTGCCGCGCCGATCGAAGCGGATCTGTTGCTGGCGGAGGCCCTCGCCTCGCGTGCCCGCGGCGAGGCCGACGTGGCGGCGTGGGAGGCCGCGGTCGGTGGCCTGCGTGCGCTCGGACGTCCCTATGAGCTCGCGCGAGGACTGTTGGGCATGGCGTCGGTCGCCCTGCGAGCGCGACGCAGGGACGATGGTGCCGCGGCCATGGCCGAGGCGCACGCGATCGCGGTCGAGCTCGGTGCCCACCCGCTGCGCGAGGCTGCCGAATCGTTGGCGCGTCGAGCGCGCATCGGGATCGAGGGCGTGGACACGGCCGACGATGCGGTCGCCCGGCTCGGCCTCACGCCGCGCGAGCGGGAGGTCCTCGCCCTCATCGCCGACGGACGGAGCAACCGCCAGATCGGCGACGAGCTGTTCATGGCCGAGAGCACGGCCGGCGTCCACGTCAGCAACATCCTCGGAAAGCTCGGCGTCAGGCGTCGCAGCGAGGCTGCGGCGTTCGCGCACCGCCAGGGACTGTTCCAGCTCAGCTGACGGTGGCCCGGGCGCCCGCGTGCGTCCCCAGGCCATCGACCAGCTGGCGCACCTCCTCCTCGGTGTTGTAGAAGGCTGGCGAGCAGCGGACGATCCCCGGGCGGAAGTCCACGATGATCCCGTCGTCCGCCAGCGCGTTCACCACGGCCCGCGGTTCGGGCACTGCGATGGCCACGATCCCGCCGCGCGCGACCGGGTCCAGGATCGCGCGTACGTCGAGGCCGGCGGCGTCCGCGAGGGCGATCAGGAGGTCGCCCAGATCACGAGTCCGCTCGCCGATGCGCTGGACACCAATCTCGCGAACGACCTCGATGCCCCCACGCGCGATTGCCGCGGACGGGATCGACGGTGTTCCGAGCTCGTATCGACGACCGTCATCGGCCAGGTCGAGCACATCGACCGCGAAGTCGAACTGACGGGCGCTGCTGAACCAGCCGGTGGTTGTCGGCTCGAGGGCGTCGACGAGGCCCGGTCGCACGCGCATGAAGGCGGTGCCGGGGCCGCCGTGCAGCCACTTGAGGGTTCCGGAGACGTAGACGTCGACGTCGTCGGCGACCAGATCCGTCGGCACGAGGCCGGTGGCCTGGTAAGCATCCACGAGAAGCAGCGCTCCGCGTTCGCGGCACAGCCGGCCGATTGCCGCGAGGTCGTTGACGGCGCCCGAGGTGAAGAAGACGTGGCCGATGGCGACCAGCGCGGTCCGCTCGTCGATGGCGGCCGCGAGGTCGTCGAGGGCGACGGTCAGGCCGTCGCGTGACGGGACGACGACCAGCTCGACGCCGAGCGCCCGCCGCGCCAGCCACTGGTGGCCGATGGTGGGGAAGTCCAGCGCCGTGGTCACGACGCGCGTGCGCGGCGCCCCGCCCGCCGGAACCCCGGCATCGCGAAGCCGGGCGAGCGCCGAGGCGTCCCCCCGATGGATCGGCTCGAGGGCGGAGGCGACGACCGCGAGTGCCGCGCTGACGCTCGCTGCGAGCGAGATCTCGCGGCCGTTCACGCCGATGATCGCCCCGAAGCCGTCACGAAGCTCATCCAGGTTGCCGAGCCAGCGCCGATACCAGGCGCGCGCACCGAGCGCGTCCCAATCGGCGATGAAGGCGTCGAGGTGCCGTCTCGATCGTTCCGATCGCGCCCCGAGGGAGCACGTGTTGAGATACACCGACCGCTCGAGAAGCGGGAACTCGGCCCGGTAGTCGAGCAGCTCCGGATGACGAACGCTGGGTGCAGGCATCGGGCCGAAGCATAGCCGCCCGCGGTCGGCGCGCTACACTCGGCGGGCCCCCTTCAGACAGCCGGAGACCCGATGCCAGATCCGACCCCGTCCGTCCTGTTCACCTCCGAATCGGTGACCGAGGGCCATCCCGACAAGCTGTGCGACGCCATCGCCGACGCGATCCTGGACGACGTGCTCGCCCATGACCCGACGGCTCGGGCTGCCGTCGAGGTTGCGACGACCACCTGTCTCGTCCTCGTCCTGGGCGAGCTGACGACGACGCACTACGTCGACGTGCAGGAGGTCGTCCGCCGGACGGTCCGCGAGATCGGCTACAACGACAGCCGGCTCGGGTTCGATTGGGAGACGTGCGGGACGCTCACCGCGCTCAAGGAGCAGTCCCCTGACATCGCGCAGGGGGTCGACCGCGCCCTCGAAGGACGCGACGGCCGTGACGGCCGTGGCGGCGACGAGCTCGGAGCCGGAGACCAGGGAATGATGTTCGGCTACGCGTCGGACGAGTCGGACGAGCTCATGCCGATGCCGATCGTGCTGGCGCACCGCGTGGCGCGACGCCTCGCCGAGGTCCGGCGGGATGGCACGCTGCCCTTTCTGCGGCCCGACGGCAAGAGCCAGGTGACGGTCGAATATGACGCCGATGGTCGCCCGAACCGGGTCCACACCGTTCTCGTCAGCACCCAGCACGATCCCGACGTCGACCTCGCCGACCTCTCGGCAGCCGTGCGCGAGCACGTGGTCGAGGCCGCGATCCCGGAAGGCCTCCTCGATGATGGGACTCGCCATCTCGTCAACCCGACCGGCCGGTTCGTGATCGGTGGCCCGATGGGCGACTCCGGGCTCTCGGGCCGCAAGATCATCGTCGACACCTACGGGGGCATGGCGCGGCACGGCGGTGGCAGCTTCAGCGGCAAGGATCCGACGAAGGTCGATCGCTCCGGCGCCTACATGGCCCGGTACGTGGCCAAGAACCTGGTCGCGGCGGGACTGGCG
>JBPCOK010000079.1:0-5267 GCA_051000335.1 Candidatus Limnocylindria bacterium
ACCGCCCGGATACATGACCTCGGACGGTGACGCGTGCCCGGCGCCGCTCGGATTGGAGACGACGTTCAGCTCGCCGAGCGACGAGAAATCGGGATCGGGACGATCGAGGGCCATGGGGAAAGTCTACCCAAGGCCGATGCGGCGTGCCCACAGCGCCGGTCCGGCCACGGCATAGGCGTGGCGTCGACGGATGGCACGCAAACGAACGAGCCCCCGACATGCGTCGGAGGCCCGTCCTCGATCGTGCTACGTGCGCGGAGAACTACCGCGTTCGTCGAGTCCGCAACGCGGTACGTCCAATCAGCGCGAAGCCGATGAGGGCTGTGCCGCCAAGGATCAGCGCGAGCTGAGTCCCGGTGGTCGAGCCGTCGGCACTGATCGCGGCGTCCGGCAGCGCGCTCGCGGCCGGCGTCGGCGCGGCCGTTCCGCCTGCGGCGGTCGCGAAGTTGTACACGTGCAGCATGATGCTGCCGTCATCGTCGGCCGTCGTATCGAGCACGATCACGCCATTCGCGGCGGAGACGAGGGCTGCCTCATCACCACTGCCCGGAGTGAATCGCAGCGCGCCGAACGCGAAGCCGCTGGGCGGTGCCGTCTCGGTGACGGTCACAGTGCCATCAGCAGTCGTGAAGTCGTAGTCGCTGAGATCCAGGCAGACACCGGCGTCCAGGCTGCCGTTGCGATTGGCGTCGTACATGACGTCCGTCTCGCAGGCAGCGGCCTGCGTGTAGGTGCTGTCCGTGCTCAGGGTCTGGACTGAGCCACCGTCGGCAACGGTGAAGTCGAAGGTCGAGGTGCCGCCGGCAACGGCGCCGGGTGTCTGGGCATCGCCGTCAAGCACCACGGTCGGGCACTCGAGCACGGTCTCGACCGTCGTGCCGAACGCTGCGTCCGGAGTCGTGGGGTTGGTGGCGGCGCGCGCCTCCACCGCTTCGAACTCGGCCATCGTGGCGACGTTCGCGCAGTTGTGCTTCATGACCTGCACGGTCACGTCCCGCCCAGCCGTCGGCGTCGGCGTCGGCGTCGGCGCTGCGGCGAGCTGACCGCGGATCTCACCGCCCGGGTTCGACTCGGTATGGACGTTCACGTAGTAATTCGCTGGGTTCGCTGCGATGTCGGCGAGCAGGGTCGCGACATCCGCATCGCCGGCGGTGGCGAAATCGATGTCGCTATCGGGTGCGCAGGCGCTGCTCGCGCTGCCGCTGCCGTCGATGGCGGCCTGGAGCGTGACGACCACGGAGCCATTTGCGCCTGCGGCGCCTTCATGAATATGTGCCCCGACCACGGCGCCGCCCTCGAGGGCCGTCGAGGTCAGGTCGTAGCAGAGCTGCGAGCCAGAGGCAGCGTCCGTATCGATGCTGACCGTGGCCGATCCGGTGGCGGCGGTGGCGACCGGCGGGACCTCCTGGTCTCCGGACAGCGTGGCTGTCAGGTCAGCCGTGGCGGCGGCGACCGGGCTCACGGCGAGAACCGCCAGAAGCCCGAGCACGAGCGCCAGTACCGTCGTGAGCGACATCGCCCGATGAAGATTGCGTGGGCCCATAAACGTTCCTTCCTCTTGTGGTGAGTGTGTGACCGGACCGTGCGTGCAAGCCACATGCCGCGTAGGCCCTAAACCCCTTTGGACATGCGGTCGCGACGCTCAACCCAGCGAGGTGTCGGGGTCCCAGCCTTCCAGGGCGCTTCGGACATCGGCCATGAAGTAGCCCACCTGCGCGCCATCGAGGACGCGATGATCGAAGCTGCAGGTCATGTTCATCATGTGGCGGATAGCGATCACGTCTTCGCCATCCACTTCGACCACCCGCGGCCGCTTCACGATCGCCTCCATCGAGAGAATCGCGACCTCGGGCGCGTTGATGATCGGCATCGAGCTGACCGAGCCGAACCAGCCGGTGTTGTTGACCGTGAACGTGCCGCCCTGCAGCTCGTCCAGCCGCAGCTTGCCGCTGTTCGCGCGCCCCGAGATGTCCCGGATCCGGGCGTTGACGCCGCTGATCGATAGCTGGTCGGCATTGGCGATGACCGGGACGATGAGCCCGTTGTCGACCGCGACCGCGATCCCGATGTTCATGGCCTGCTTGAGGATGATCCTGTCGTCCGCGAACTGGCTGTTGAGCGTGGGGTGCTTGCGTAGCGTCTCGGTCACGGCCTTGACCACGACGGCGACGTAGCTGAGCGACGCCCCCTCACGGGCCTTGAAGGCTGCGTTGTTCGCCTCGCGCCAGCGGACGACGCTGTTCATGTCGACCTCCACCACGGTGTATGCGTGGGGGACGGTCTGTTTGACCTGGGTCATCTTGCGGGCGATGCCCTTGCGCATCTGGGACAGTGGGACCTCGGTGTCGCCGCCGGATGCCGTCGGAACGGGTGCGGGTGGAGCCGCGGGGGCCGCCGCTGGAGCCTGCGGAGCCGCTGGCTGGGCTGCCGGAGCTGCTGACTCCGAGGCTGCCGGTGCCGGTGCCTCGGGCTCCTTCGCGGCGTCTGGCTCCTCAGCCGGGGTGCCGCCACCATTGATGAACTCCAGGACGTCGTCGCGGGTGACGCGGCCGCCGGCGCCGGTTCCCGACAGCTTGGCGACATCGATCTCGTGCTCTCGTACCAGCCGGCGCACGGCGGGTGTCATCCGCGCATTCCCATCGCCATTGCTTCCCGGTGCATCCTCGTCGGCGGTGGCGGGTTCCGTCTCCGGAGCGGGTGCGGCTTCAGCGGTCGCCGGCTCGGTCGTCGGCTGCGCCGGCTCGGTCGCCGGCTCGGCGGACGCCGCCGCCGGTTCCGCCTCGGCGGATTCCGGCGCCTCGGGCTTGGGCGGCGCTGCCGACTCCGCGGCTGCCGGCTCCGCAGGGGCTGCGGCCGGCTCATCGGCCGGGGCTTCGGCCGGGGATTCGGCCGGCGCCTCGGCCGGGGCTTCGGCCGGGGATTCGGCCGGCGCCTCGGCGCCGGCTCCATCGGCGTCGATCTCCGCGACCGGCGTTCCGACCGCGACCGTCTCTCCGTCCGGGACCAGGATCTTGGCGATCGTTCCGGCGATCTCGGCGGGAACCTCGGCGTTCACCTTGTCGGTGACGACCTCGAACAGCGGGTCGTATTGCTCGACGGTGTCGCCTTCCTTGACGAGCCAGCGCTCGATCGTTCCCTCGGTGACCGATTCGCCGAGCTGCGGCATCTTGATCGTGGTTGCCATCGGGTGGAAGCCTTCCTCTGGTCGCGTTCGGTTCGTCGTCGGTGTTCGGAGTGATTGTGAACGATCGGTCAGTACGCCGCGAGCTTGCGCGCGGAGTCCACGATCCGCGCCGGCCCGATCATGTACCAGTCCTCGAGCACATGGTGATAGGGGACGGCGGGGACATCCGGCCCTGCGAGCCGGGTGACGGGGCCGTCGAGCTGTTCGAAGGCACGTTCGCCGATCTCAGCCGCGATTTCGGCGCCGAAGCCACCGAATCGATTGGCCTCGTGGACGACGAGCGCCTTCCCCGTCTTCGCGACCGAGGCCAGGATGGTCTCGACGTCGAGCGGGCGCAGGGTTCGCAGGTCGACGACCTCCGCCTCCACGCCATCCTCGCGGGCGAGGGTCTCGGCCGCTTCGAGCGCACAGGTGCGCATGAAGCCGTAGCAGAAGATCGACAGGTGTTTGCCGCTGCGCGCGACATCGGCCTTGCCGATAGGGACGAGCGTGTCACCATCGGGAACCTCGGCCTTGAACAGGCGGTACGTCTTCTTGTGCTCGAAGAACATCACCGGATCGGGATCACGGATCGATGCCTTGAGCAGGCCCTTCGCGTCGGCTGGCGTGCCGGGTGCGACCACCTTGAGTCCGACGGTGTGCGTGAAGTACCCCTCGTTCGACTGTGAGTGGTAGAGCGCTCCGTGGACGCCGCCGCCGTACGGCATTCGGATCACCATCGGGGCCGTGAAGGTTCCGTTCGAGCGGTAGTGGATCCGGCTGCTCTCCGACACGATCTGGTTGAAGGCGGGGTACACGAAGTCGGCGAACTGCATCTCCGCCACCGGTCGCAGGCCGTACACGGCGGCTCCCATTGCCGCGCCGGCGATCATGCCCTCGGTCAGCGGGGTGTCGAGGACGCGCTTGTGCCCGTACTTGGCGAACAGCCCCTCGGTCGCGCCGAACACGCCGCCCTTCTTGCCGACGTCCTCGCCGAGGACCATGACCATCTCGTCCCGCTCCATCTCCTCGTCCATGGCGGTTCGGATCGCCTCGAGGATGTTCAGCTCGGCCATGATCAGTGCGCTCCGTCGATCGGGGAGAGCGGAATCGCGGTGCCGCCGCCGGGGATCGGCTCGGCATAGACCCGCTCGTGCGCATCGTCCGGTGTCGGCTCGGGCCGCGCCTCAGCCCGCTTGCTGGCCTCGTTGACCTGTGACTTGATCTCGGCGCGAATCGCCCCGTCCTTCTCGTCGGTCAGGATTCCGGCTTCCCGGAGCTCGCTGGCGAACTGCGGAATCGGGTCGCGCTCCTTCAGGGCGGCCACCTCCTCGGGGTCGCGGTAGCGGCGCTGGTCGTCATCCGACGAGTGGCTCGTCAGCCGCACGACGCGCGCCTCGATCAGCGTTGGACCCTCGCCGCGTCGCGCGCGATCGTGTGCCTCCTTCGCCGCGGCGTAACACGCCAGCACGTCACCGCCGTCGACCACCACGCCCGGCATGTCGTACCCCGCGGCGCGAGCGGCCACCGAGCTGCCGGCCACCTGCTGATCGAGCGGCACGCTGATGGCGTACCCGTTGTTCTCGCACACGAAGATCACCGGCAACTTGTGAACGCCCGCGAAGTTCATTCCCTCGTGGATCTCGCCCTGGTTCGAGGTGCCCTCGCCGAACTGCGTCATCGTGACGACGTCGTCGCCGCGGACCCACGCGCCCATCGCGATGCCCACCGCGTGGAGGACCTGGGTCCCGACCGGGGAGCTGAGCGACACGATGTTGTACGGCGCGCCGCCGTAGTGTCCGGGCATCTGCCGCCCGCCGGAGCTGACATCATCGGCCTTGGCCAGGTGGGCCGTGATGATGTCCTCGGCATTCATGCCGAACGTCATGGCGCTTGCGATGGACCGATAGTACGGCGCCATCCAGTCCTGGCCCTTGCGCATGGCCCAGGAGGTGGCAACCTGCGCGCCCTCGTGCCCCTGGCCCGAGATGATGAAGGCGATCTTGCCGGCCCGCTGCATGAGCCACATCCGCTCGTCGACCGCACGCGCCAGCAGCATGTCGCGATACATCCCGAGGACGTCGTCGTCGGTAAGCCCGAGCTC
>JBPCOK010000148.1:0-11246 GCA_051000335.1 Candidatus Limnocylindria bacterium
TCGGCGGCGTGGACGTCCGACGATGCCGGCGTGTTCTACGGCCGCTATCCCGAGCCGGCCGCGGACACCGAGTTCGCGTCCCCGAACCTCGAGATGGAGCTTCGCTACCACCGGCTCGGTGACGACCCGGCCGATGACCGGGTCGTGTTCGCGAACCCGGACCAGCCCGAATGGAGCTTCGAGCCGGCCGTCGTGGACGAGGGCCGATGGCTGGTGGTGAGCGTGTGGCGCGAGTCAAGCCCCACGAACATGATCTTCACCGGCGATCTCGACTGCGGCGTCGACGGCGTGGAGATCATGCCCCTCCTGGAGCCGATGACGCGCGGTACGAGCTCATCGCGGCGCTCGACGGAACGCTCTACCTGCTGACGGACAAGGACGCGCCGCGCGGCCGGGTGGTGGCCATCGCAACCGATGGCAGCGGCTCGCTGCGCGAGGTCCTGCCCGAAGGCGATGATGCCGTCGAGGCGGTACGGCTGGTGGATGGGCGGCTTGCCGTGGTGTCGCTCCATCATGCCCATCATCGGCTGCGCATCGTCGACCTCGACGGACGCCACGTCGCCGATGTCGAGCTCCCTGGCATCGGGACGATCGGCGAGCTCGAGGGTCGCCCCGATGATCCCGAGCTGCACCTGACCTTCATGACCTTCTCGGCAGCGTCGCGGGTGCTGGCCGTCCGCTTGCGCGACGGTGTCGTGCGCGAGGTGAACCCGTCCACGGTCCCGTGGGACGCCGCCGCCTTCGTGACCGAGCAGGTGTTCGTGGAATCGGCTGACGGCACTCGCGTCCATCGGTTCACCATCGGCTGGGCGTGGACGAGCGACTACGGCTCGGCCGACGATCCCGAGCAGTTCCGCACGCTCCACGCCTATTCGCCGGCTCCACAACATCCGCGACGGCGTGGCGTATCCGGCGACGCTGGTGACGACCGGTGACCATGACGACCGCGTGGTCCCGGGGCACTCCTTCAAGTTCGCCGCCGCGCTCCAGCAGGCCCAGGCAGGCGATGCCCCGGTGCTGATCCGCATCGACACCGACGCCGGCCATGGCATCGGCAAACCGGTGAGCAAGCTCATCGACGAGCGAACGGACGTGGTGTCCTTCCTGGAGATGGCGCTCGGACCGGCAGAACGCTAAGCCCTCGGAACCTCGATCCAGAACGTCGATCCGGCCCCGTCGTCGGAGACGGCACCGGCCGATCCGCCGTGCGCCTCCGCGATATGGCGCACGATCGCCAGTCCGAGACCGGCACTGACCCCCGCCTGTGACTCTTCCTCCCCTCGCGCTCGTGATCGGTCGACCTTGTAGAAGCGTTCGAAGATGCGCGCCTGGTGGGCGACCGGCACACCGATGCCGTCATCCGCGACGCTGAAGCGCACCCGATCGTCGGTCGCCGTCCAGCCGATTCGGATCTCGCCGCCCGAGTGGCTGAACTTCACCGCGTTGTGTGCCAGGTTCAGGAGCGCCTGGCCGAGCCGTCCGGTGTCGGCGCGGGCGCGAACGTCCCGGTCGTCGGCAGGCGCCGTGGAGGCGACGGACACGTCGCGGCGTTGAGCAACCGGTCGAATCCGGTCGAGGCAGTTGGCGACGACGTCTGCGGGACCGACGCTCTCGATGGTGAGCCGCGTCTCCCCGGACTCGATCATCGACAGGTCGAGCAGCTCGTCCACGAGCCGGGTAAGGTGGTCCGCCTCGCGCTCGATCTGGGCGGCGAAGTCGCGGATGGTCGCGGCATCGGTGAGCGACTCGGAGTTGATCGTCTCGGCCAGGAGCTTGACCGAGGTGAGCGGCGTACGGAGCTCGTGCCCGATATTCGCCACGAAGTCGCGGCGCACCCGCTCGACCCTGCGCAGCGCGCTGACGTCGCGCAACGCCAGGACCATGCCTCCGCGCGCCAGGGGAATGGCGTCCACCGAGAACGATCGCGGGGTCAGCCCGCCGAGCTCGACCTCCCCCTCTTCCGGAGCGCGACTCTGCGCGCACCGGCGTGCCACGGCGTCGAGCGATGCCGATCCGAAGACGGCGATGAGGCTCATCCCGGGCAGCTCCGCCTCTGCGCGGACCGCGAGCTCGGCGACCTGCGGACCGGCGCGCACGATCCTCAGGGCGGCGTCCACCAGCAGGAGGACGTCGCGCCCGCGGTGCGCGAGGAGCGCGTCGAAGGCTGCGCCGAGTCCCTGGTCCATCACGAGGGCGGGGAGAAGGCGTAGCCAACCCCGCGGACGGTGCGGAAGTGATCATGACCAGTGCTCCCGCGGAGCTTGCCGCGCAGCCAGCTCACGTGGACGTCGACCGTGCGCCCGTCCCCGACGTACTCGTAGCCCCACACGCGGGCCAGCAGCTGGTCGCGGGTGAAGATCCGGCCGGGCGAGGCCGCCATGTGCACGAGAAGGTCGAATTCCTTCGCGGTGAGGTGAACCGGTTCCGAATCCACGGTCACCTCGCGGCGCCCGACGTCGACGCGTACCGAGCCAAAGGCGATCTCCTCGGTTGGCTCCTCTTCGAGAACCTCGTGTCGCTGGCGACGAAGGACCGCCTCGATCCGAGCGAGGAGCTCGGGACGGCTGAAGGGCTTCGCGACGTAATCGTCCGCACCGACCTTCAGCCCGACGACTCGGTCGATCTCGTCGCCCTTGGCGGACAGCATGATGACCGGTGTGTTCACTCCGTCGCGGCGCAGGACGCGCAGGACTTCGATGCCGCTCATTCCCGGCAGCATGACGTCGAGCAGGATGAGGTCCAGCCGCCTGTTCCGCGCCGCCTCGAGACCCGCGACGCCGTCCGCGGCGGATGCGACGTCATACCCCTCCTTTGCCAGGTTGAAGGACAGTGCCTGGCGCAGGGTCGCGTCGTCCTCGACGAGCAGGAGCCGTCGGCGCATCGCTTCCCCTTAGGGATTGAGGTCCTCGACCTGGCCGGTCGCCAGGTACACGACGTCCTCGCCGATGTTCGTGACCCGATCGCCCAGCCGCTCGAGGTGGTGGGCCGCGAAGAGCATATGCGTCGTCTGCCGGGAGCGCTCGGGGTTCGCGCTCATGATGGCCATCGCGTCCTGGTAGACGCTGTCGTAGAGGTCGTCGATCTCGTCGTCGCGCTGGCAGACGGCGCGCGCGCCGTCCTCGCTCATGTCGACGAGTGCCCGCATCGCGGCCCGCAGCTGCTCGCGGCAGATTTGCTCCATGCGGGGGATCTGACGCAGGATCGGTGTCTCGGGCTCGGAGGCCAGCTGCTGGCTGAGCTTCGCAATGTTCACCGCGTAGTCGCCCATTCGCTCCAGCTCCGCCGACGCGTGGTAGAGGGCCAGGAGCTCCCGAACGTCCCGCGCCACGGGCGCCTGCGTCGCGATGAGCGTGGTGATCTCGGTGTTGATGTCGCGCTGGAGGTCGTTGACCTCCCGGTCGTCCCAGCGGACCTGGTCGGCGAGCTCCGTGTCACGCTCGACGAGGGCGCGGCCGGCACGCTCGAGCGCCTCCTCGACTCGGGCGCCGAGGCGGAGCACGTCGTCCTTGACGCGATCGAGCGCGCGATCGAAGGTTGCCCGTGGTCCGAGATGTCGCTGGTCGGTGCCGCCGGTTGCCGGATGCATTGGTGTCCTCCCTCCGCTCAGCCGAACCGGCCGGTGATGTAATCCTCGGTGACCCGGTTTGCGGGTCGCGTGAAGAGCTCGTCGGTGGCAGCCATCTCGACGAGGTAGCCGGCTCGATCATCGCCCATGGTGAGGAACGCGGTGTAGTCGCTGGCGCGCGCCGCCTGCTGCATGTTGTGGGTAACGATGACGATCGTGTAGTTCTGCTTGAGCTCGCGCATGAGCTCCTCGATCTTCAGCGGGGCGATCGGGTCGAACGCCGAGCACTGCTCGTCCATGAGGATCACATCGGGCTCCACGGCAATTGCCCGCGCGATGCACAGGCGCTGCTGCTGCCCACCGGACAGCGCCGTGCCCGGCGATCGCAGCTTGTCCTTGACCTCGTCCCAGATGGCGGCGCGCTTGAGCGATCGCTCGACGAGCTCGTCCATGTCGCCCCGATAGCCCGCGATGCGAGGCCCGAACGCGACGTTGTCGTAGATGCTCTTCGGGAACGGGTTCGGCTTCTGGAAGACCATGCCGATCCTGCGACGCACCTCGACCGCATCGACTCCGGCGTCGTAGAGGTCGACGCCGTGGTAACGGATGGAGCCGGTGATGTGGGCGGTGTCGATAAGGTCGTTCATGCGGTTGAAGCTGCGCAGCAGCGTGCTCTTCCCGCACCCCGACGGCCCGATGAGCGCCGAGATCTTGTTCTTCGGCACCTGCAGGTGGATGTCGCGAACGGCACGGAACTCGCCGTAGAAGCACGACAGCTCGTCGAGCTCGAAGACGACCTCGTCATCCGCGAAGCGCATCGGCATGCCATTGCTGGTTGCCGCTGGAGCGATCTGCTCCGCCTCGTCCATCTGCTGCGTGCTCATGAGTCGTATTGTCGGCCCTTCTTCGGTGCGCTGCTCACCATCGGTGGCACGCGGTGGCCGGGTCGTCAGGGTCACGGCGTCACCACTTTCGGTCATATCGGTTCCGGAGCACGATGGCGGTGGCGTTCACCAGCAGGATGACGCCGAGCAGGACGACGATCGCCGCGGCGCCGAGGGCGCGGAACTCCGCCTGGGGATAGCCCGCCCAGTGATAGACGAGCGTCGGGAGCGTCGTGTAGCCCTCGAACATCTGCTCCCACGGCGCCCCGACAAAGCTGAACGTCCCGGCGATCGCACCGACCATGAGCAGCGGCGCCGTCTCGCCGAAGGCGCGGCCGAGCGAGAGGATCGTGCCGGTGAAGATGCCCGGAGCGGCGTAGGGGAGCACGTGGCTGCGAATCGTCTCCCAGCGCGTCGCGCCGACCCCGTACGCCGCCTCGCGGATCGAGGCGGGCACCGCTGTCAGGGCCTCGGAGGTGGTGATCACCACGATCGGCAGGACGAGGACGGCGAGGGTCAGGCCGCCCGCCAGCAGCACGCTGCCCAGCCCGAGCGCGGTCGAGAACACCGCCAGACCGAGGAGCCCGTACACGATGGCCGGAACCCCGGCGAGGTTTCGGATGTTCGTTCGGATCAGCCTCGCGGCGCGGGTGTCTCGCGCGTACTCCTCGAGGTACACGGCGGCGCCGATCCCGATCGGGATCGCGAGCGCGGCCACGATCATGGTGATCGTCACGGAGCCGATGACGGCCTGGAGGAT
The DNA here is from genome assembly GCA_051000335.1 of Candidatus Limnocylindria bacterium. Classification (GTDB taxonomy): domain Bacteria; phylum Chloroflexota; class Limnocylindria; order QHBO01; family QHBO01; genus JACDBZ01. Next base: position 5,210 of record JBPCOK010000148.1, read on the forward strand.
GCCCGCACGCTCGGCGCGGGCGGAGATCGTCGAGGTCAGGAAGTCGGCCGGCCGCTCGGAGAGCACGGGGAACGCCCTGAGCACCGTGTCGCCCACCAACACGAACAGGATCCCGACGGCAACGAGCAGCGAGAGCAGGAGCGCGCCCTCGAGCAGCCAACCCGGCCAGTCCGCTCCGCCGCCCCGAAGCCGGCGCGCGACGACATCGCGCGTGCTCAGTGCCTCGGTCCGCGCGGCCATCAGTACTGCCTCCGCACGCGACGCACGAAGGCATCCGAGACGAGGTTCAGGCCGAGCGTCATCAGGAAGAGCAGGAAGCCCAGGAAGTAGAGGCTCTCGAACGTGAGCGCGGCGCCACGCACCTGATCCGATCCGATGGCCAGCGCGGTCATCGCGGCCGTCATCGTCTGGCCCTGGTCGAGCGGGTTGAGGTTGAACAGCGATCCGCCGGTGGCGCCCGCCACCATGGACACGATCATCGTCTCGCCGATGGCGCGCGAGACCCCGAGGATCAGCGCCGCCACGATCCCGGACACCGCCGCGGGCACCACGACCTGGATGCTGGTGGAGCGTCGTCGCGCGCCAAGCCCGTACGAGGCCTCGCGCAGGTACTGCGGCACAGCGTGCATCGCGTCCTCCGCGACGGAAGCCACGAGCGGGGTGATGAGGATGCCGACCGCCAGGCCCGCGGCCAGCATATTGAAGAGTGGCGCGCCGAAGATCGCCTGCACGATGTTCGGGCTGATGAACGCCAGGGCGAAGAATCCCAGCACGACCGACGGGATCGATGCCAACAGCTCGATGACCGGCTTCAGGATGCGCCGGGACCGGCGGCCGGCGTACTCGGACAGGTAGATCGCTACGCCGATGCCGAGGGGTGCGGCGACCAGCATGGCGATGCCGGAGATGACGAGCGTCCCGACGATCGGCGTGGCGAGGTCGTACAGCCCGCGTCGGGGGAACCACCCGTCCGTGAACAGCGCGGACGGATCCACCTTCACAATGAAGTTCAGCGCGTTCCCGGCGAGGGTCACGATGATGGCAAGGCTGATGACGATCGACGAGGCGGCGGCCGCCATGAAAAGGGTGCGAATGGCCCCCTCACGCCGGCGCCGACCTGCACCGATCTGCAGGTCGGCCGGCGAGAGGGAGCCTGGGGGCATCGTGCCGGGCGCCGTCATCGGGAGCCCATGGTAGGCGTCATCGGCCCTCCCAGGCCGCGCGTGTCTCGTCGAGCGCGTCCGCCGCCAGGCCGACGTACCCCGCCTCCTCGACCAGGGCAATGCCCTCGTCTGAGAGGTAGAAGTCCACGAAGTCGGCGACTGCCGGGTTCTCCTCGGCCTTGTCCGTGTTGACGTAGATGTAGAGGTCGCGGCTGACGGGGTACTCGTTGCTGGCGATCGTCTCCGTCGTCGGGGCGACGCAGCCATCTCCACCGTCGACCTCGAGGGCCTTGATGACGTCGGTGTTCTCCTCGAAGAAGGCGAACCCGACCCAGCCCAGCGAGGTATCCGTGCCGCTGATCCCCTCGACGATCACGTTGTCATCCGCGGATGCGGTGTAGTCGGCCCGGGCAACGGCGTCCGTGCCCCGTGCCTCGGCGATCTTGTCGAACACGAGCTCCACGAAGCTGTCATAGGTGCCCGACTCCTCGCCCGGCGCAGTCACCTCGAGCGCGGCGTCGGGATAGGGAACGTTCGCCGTCCCGAACTCGTCGCCGAGCTCGGCGGTCAGCTCGTCGGCCAGGCTGCCCGCGTCGGTCCAGTTGTCGAAGCCCTGGGACTCCGGGCCGAGCAGCGCGTAGAGGTCGAGGAACGAGAGGCAGCTCACGGCGTCATTGGCCGTTGAGGTGACGACGCTGATCCCGTCGATGCCGATCTTCAGCTCGACGTAGTTGATGCCGTTGTCGGCACAGGTCGCGGCCTCCTCGCCCTTGATGGTCCGCGACGCGTCGCTGATGTCGGTCTCGCCGTTGCAGAAGAGGGCGAAGCCGTCGCCGGTGCCGGGGCCATCGACCTGGAAGTCGAAGCCACTCGACTGGGCGGAGTAATCCTCGGCAACCAGCGAGGTGATCGGCTCAACCGTCGAGGAGCCCGATACGATCACGGTGCCGCCGGCGTTCCCGGCGCCGTCCGTGCCGGATGGATCGGCCTGGCCGGGAGTGGTCACGCAGGCGGTGAGTACCAAAGATCCAACAGCCACGACCGCAAGCATGCGTCGATGCCATGGGCGCAGAACGTTCAATGCGTTTCCTTCACGTAATCGAGGTCCGCAGCGCGGCCGCGGGCGCACGTTGACGTGAAGAGCATCCATGCCGGTCCTCAACGGGGTCATAGGGGCGCGTCAACACCGCGTTAAGAGGCGGCCCGGAAAGGATCGCCACGGGCTCGGCGCCCGAGGTCCGGCCGGGACGGTTCGGTGTCGGAGCGCACCACATCTTGTCCACCGAGTATTGCCGTCCACGGAAGTACGATCGATGATGCGGCCCAGTACCATCGGGGGGTCGTTGGCGCCCGAGTTTGTGCGCCCAACCCGACATCATTCATCTGGCCTCTGGCCAATTCGGAGGAAGCACGTGTCCATCACATTCACGAGGCGATCGGTGATGCTCGCCGTCGCACTGCTCGTGGCGACCCTGGCATTCGCCGTCAGCGCCCCGGCGCGCGCACCGGGCGGTGGGCTCACCGCCGCAACCACCACCCTCTACAACTGCACGGGAACCTGGTACTTCGATTCGTCGACGGCCGGGACGACCTTCAACGTCGGAGACACCTGGCAGGGCGGAACGTTCACCCAGATCGAGAACGATCACTTCATGCTCGTTCGCCTCGACAACGGCCACCTGGTCGGCCGGTTCCCGATGGGCTTCGCCCTCGGCGACACCGCGACGATCACGTTCAGCAGTGACATCATGATCACCGCCATCCTGTGGCACGACAACGATCCGAACCCGGGCGAGGCCGGTTGGTCGTTCAACGGGACCGCGGGCCCGATCACCGGTGACGGCAACACGATCGTCACGCCCGTCAACCTGACGACGAAGACCGTGAACATCGATGCCGGCGGAGACTCGGGCGGAATCGACTTCTGCTTCACTCCGGTCGACACCGGTGGCGGGCAGGGCTGCACCCCGGGCTACTGGAAGGTCTCGCAGCACTACGACTCATGGACGGCCACGGGATACACCACCGGGCAGACCCTCGAGTCGGTGTTCGACGTGCCGGATTCGCTCGGCATGGACAACGTCACCCTCGTGGCAGCGCTCGACGGAGGCGGCGGTTCGGGCGTGAACGGTGCCGCGAAGATTCTCCTTCGGGCGGCGGTTGCCTCGTTGCTGAATGCCGCACACCCGAGCATCAGCTCCGGCCAGACCGAGAGCCAGGTCATCAGTGCGGTGAACGCCGCGCTGGCGAGCCTCAACCGAAGCACGATGCTCACTCTCGCCACCTCGCTCGATACGGCGAACAACCAGGGCTGCCCGCTCAACTGAGCCATCCCGGGTTGCTGATCCTGGCCGGGGCCGCCTCGTTGGCGGTCCCGGTCTCTTTATGCCCTGATCGGCCCGCGTCGATCCGATCAGCCGAGGATGGGAGTCAGGATCAGGTACGCAACCGCCGCGGTTGCCCCCGACGCCGGGATCGTGAGGATCCACGCCGTCACGATGCTGCGCGCCACGCCCCAGCGCACCGTCTTCAGCCGGTCGGACGAGCCGACGCCCATGATCGCCGAGCTGATCACGTGGGTCGTGCTGACTGGCATCCCGAAGTGGGAGGCGGCGAAGATCACACTGGCCGCTGTCGTCTCGGCGGCGAATCCGTGGACCGGGTCCAGCTTCACCACCTTGGTGCCCATCGTCTTGATGATCCGCCAGCCGCCGGCCGCCGTTCCCAGGCTGATCGCTGTGGCGGCGATGAGGATCACCCACAGGGGAACGACGAACTCGTCGATGACCCCGGCGGTGAGGAGGGCCAGGGTCATGATGCCCATCGTCTTCTGGGCGTCGTTGCTGCCGTGGCTGAACGCCATCCATGCGGCGGACAGGACCTGGAGGCGACGGAACCCGGCGTTGAGCCGGCCGGGGTGCGCGCGACGGAACAGGTTGAAGATGAGGGCCATCAGCAGCAGGCCGATGACGAAGCCGATGATCGGCGAGCCGATGAGCGGCAGGAGCACCTTGTTCACGACACCGTCCATCTGCCAGGCACCGAAACCGGCCGAGATAAATGCCGCTCCCAGCAGGCCGCCGATGAGCGCGTGGCTCGATGAGGACGGGATGCCCAGGCGCCAGGTGATGAGATTCCAGACGATGGCACCCACCAGCGCAGCGGCAATGACCGTTTGTGACTCGACGTTCGTGTCGATGAGTCCCGATCCGACCGTCTTGGCCACCGCCGTGCCGGTCAGCGCGCCGGCGAAGTTCGCCACCGCACTCATGGCGATGGCCCAACCCGGCCGGAGCGCGCGGGTGCTGACGCTGGTGGCGATCGCGTTCGCGGTGTCGTGGAAGCCGTTGATGTAGTCGAATGCGACGGCGAGACCCAGGACCGCCAGCAGGGTCAGGGTGAAGCCGTCAGGCATGCTTGACGACGATGCGCTCGATCACGTTGGCGACATCCTCGCAGGAGTCGATCGTGTCCTCGAGGAGCGCGTACATGTCCTTCCACTTGATGATCTGGAGCGTCTCGTTGCCATTCGTGAACAGGTCGGCGATGGCCTGCCGGACGAGGCGGTCGCCATCGTTCTCGAGCCGATGGATCTCGATCCAGTGCGGCCCCACGTTCTTGAAGCCCTTGAGCTTCTGGAGGGCCCGGACGATCTCCTCGACCTGCTTGACGATGATCTCCGCCTGGTCGTGCGCCGTCTGGGTCGGGGCCTCGATCTTGTACAGGATGCAGGTGTCCGCCACTTCCTCGATGAAGTCGAGGACATCGTCAAGCCGGCTGATCAGCTGGTGGATGTCCTCGCGATCGAATGGCGTGACGAACGTGTTCTCGAGCTTGTGGCCGATGTCATGGCTCAGACCGTCGCCCTTGCGCTCGAGCTCCCGCAGTTGGACCGCGATGCGCTCTCGCTGATCGTAGGAACGGAAGAACTCCTCGAGCAGCCGGGCCGCGACGAGGACGTTCTGGGCATCTTCGACGAAGAAATCGAAGAACTTTTCTTCGCGCGGGATGAATGGGAGTCGCATGGATTGGCCAACCTCTGCGGAGGCGCTGGAGCGGCGGAGCATCCGCGCTCGCTGAGCACCGCGGCAGCGTAGCCGTTTCTCGCGCGTCCGGGAAGACGTCGAGCAGCACCTGAACAGGCCGATCGCCCACGGCGGACGATCGGCCCGCATCCGGTCAGCAGCAGCAGCAGCCGCAACCGTCGCAAGCAGCCATCGTTGGTTCGCACTCGCCTCACCTCCTTTCGGTCGTGATGACCGCACGCTAGGCCAGATATCGATACTTGTCAATATGGATGAGGATCGATATAATGGGGGTGGAATGAAGCAGTCCGATCCCGATCTCCACTTCCTGGCGGCGCTCGCGGACCCCGTACGCCTCTCCTTCATCCGGCAGCTCGCCGATTGCGACGCGGTCTGCGCCTGCGACTTCAGCGAATGCTGCACGGTCAGTCAGCCGACGGTCAGCCATCACCTGCGCGTCCTGCGCGACGCGGGCGTGGTCGTTTCCGAGCGCCAGGGCACGAACATCGTCTACTCGCTGGCCCCGGACTTCGGCCGCCGATGGCGCGAGATCGGCGCCGGCCTCGCCGGCCTCGTCCAGCTCGCCTGATTCACGAGACCCGCCCCGAGGCAGATTTCGCCTAGGAGGCTGTGTCGATAATGCCGGCGGCGGTGCGGCGCGGCTTGGGACAATGGATCATGCCGCTCCAGAAGACCTTCCGCCCTTACGACCAGCACACCCTGCTGCTCATGCCGCCGTCCCTGCACGACTGGGTGGCCGACAACGGTCTGGCCGCCTACCTCAACGACCTCGTCGACGAGCTCGACCTGAGCCCGCTGCTGGCCGCGCACGAGGAGCCGCGCGGCAAG
>JBPCOK010000036.1:0-16815 GCA_051000335.1 Candidatus Limnocylindria bacterium
CTATCGTGTTCGCGGTCGACGGCGAGCGGATCGTCACCGCGATCGATGCCAAGCCGAAGCGCGGAACGATCCTCCGCAGACTGAAGAACATAGAGGCCAACCCGCTCGTCAGCGTGCTGGTGGACGAGTACGACGAAGATTGGGCGCGGCTTTGGTGGGCCCGCGCCGATGGCCACGCCCGGGTGGTCTCCAGTGGACCCGAGGCCGAGGATGCGATGACGCGGATTCGGAAGCGTTATCGGCAGTACCGTTCGGTGGCGCTCGTTGGACCCGCGATCGTCATCGACGTGGATCACTGGATCGGCTGGAACGGATAGCTGGCCCGCTCCTTGCGATTGGGCAACCGCATGTTCTTCGACGATTGGAGCGGAATCTGGCGGACGCTGCTCGTCGGCGCGCTCGCCTATGCCGCGCTCATCGCCCTCGTCCGCATCGCGGGGAAGCGAACGCTGGCGAAGATGAACGCGTTCGACCTCGTGGTCACGGTCGCGCTCGGGTCGACGCTCGCGACGATTCTCCTGTCAGAGGACGTGGCGCTCGCCGAAGGGGTGGCCGCGTTCGCCCTCCTAATCGGCCTCCAGCTGATCATCACCTGACTGTCCGTACGGACGAAGGTTGTCCCGAGGCTGGTGAAATCTGAGCCGACGCTGCTCGTGTTCCGAGGCCGCCAACTCGACGAGGCGCTGCGAGTGCAGCGTGTGAGTCCGGAGGAGGTCAGCCAGGCGGTGCGGAAGGCCGGCTTTGCGAGCGTGGCCCCCGTCCATGCCGTGGTACTCGAGACCGACGGCAGTTTCTCGGTCATCGCAGAGGGAGCGGCGGGTGAGATCTCGGCGCTGCGAAACGTGGCCGGCTGGGACGATCAGTCCTAGCGCTGGGGACCCTCTGGTCGCTTGCCGAACAAGAGGGCTGCGAGCACGCCGGCCACGTAGCCGAGGAGCACCAGCCCACCGAGCATGATGATCAGCGCCACGATGCGGCCGCCGAGCGTCACCGGTTCGGAGGAGGCACCCACCGTCGTGAGGGTGGCGGATGCCCACCACAGCGCCTCCGCATAGTCGGTGATCTGCGAGTTCGGGGCGTCGGCCTCGAACATCAGCAGGACCGCCGACCCGAGGAATGCCGCGGTGAGGGCCAGCGCCCCGGCGTAGCCGGCACGCGTCCAGGCGAGAACGCCCCGCAGGCTCCGCGCGGACCGGTTGAATCCGGCGAGGACCCGAAGCGAGGTCGTGGCTCGCAGCACGCGGATCGCTCGCAGCGCCCGAAAGGCGCGCAGGAACGGCACCACCAGGCTGAGCGCGGTCAGCCAGTTGCGTCTCAGGTATCGGCCGCGATCCGGGCTGATCGTGATACCGAGCAGGAAGTGCACGACGAACACGCCCCAGATCGCCAGCTGGATCCAGCCGAGCACGGCCGGAACCGCCATCCCCTGCGCCGTCAGGACGATCTCGGCGACCAGCAGTGCAGCGAATAGCAGTGCCAAGTAGGTCGTCGGCCCTTCGAGAACTGCCTCGATCTCGGCCACCAGGTGGTACCGCTCGGCGCGCGTCGGGCGGGCATCATCCGCGGGAGACTGATCGGGGATCCGCGCGCCGGGCTCGCTCATTTGGCCCCGAGGCTACCAGACACGGGGGTGGTATCGGTCTTGCGGCCCTGAAGGTCGTAGGAACAACCAAGGAGAAGCAGTGCTTCAGATCACCCACGACGCCGCGACCTTCCTCTCCGAGCTCCGGAACGGCCAGGACGTGCCGGACACGTACGGCCTGCGCGTCTTTCCCGAGGCGACCGAGCCCGGCGAGGTCACCATCGGTCTCGGCTTCACCGAGAATCCCGCCGATGGCGACCAGGTGACCGAGCAGGACGGCCTGCGGGTCTTCGTGGCTCCCGAGCTCGCGACGCCGCTCGATGCGGCCGCGATCGACGTCACGGTGGAGGACGGCGCCGAGCGGCTCGTCTTCCGCCCGCAGGGCGAGCTCCAGAACTAGGTCACCCTCGCGGGTAGCTCACTCGAGCGCGCCCGCCCACCCCGGCTCGTCGTCCGTGGATGCCGTGATGTCCTCGAGGGCGGCGAGCCGATCTTCCATCTCACGCAGCAGCCGGCGCGCCTTCTCCGCGGACACGGCCACCAGGCGCAGCGAGTCCCCAGGCCGAAGTTGCCCGACGCGCCCGACATCCGCGCCGATGACGCACGCCGGCACGGGATAGCCGCCGGTCACCGGTCGGTCGGCGAGCATGATGATCGGGCGGCCATCCGGGGGAACCTGGATCGCGCCGATCGGCAGGCCCATCGAGGCCACCTCGCCGCCCACGACCGAGAGCGCGGGGCCGTCGATCCGAACTCCCGTCCGATCCGCCATTCCGCTCACCGTCCACGATCCCGCCGACAGGGCCTCCAGACCCTCACGATGCCCAACCCCGATGACGCGGATGTCGCCAGATGCGGCCTCCGCCTCGTTCCATCGACGCAGCCGACCGGATGCCGTTCCGATCGACAGGCGGTCTCCCCCCTGCAATGCCCGACCCTCGTGACCCCCGAACCCGCTGCGCAGGTCGGTCGCCGCTGACCCGAGAACGGCGGGCACCTCGATCCCCCCACCGACAGCGACGTAGCAACGCGCTCCGGCGCCCTGGCCGATGCGAAGCGTCGAGCCGGCGCGCACCGGACGCGCCGTATGCATCGGGATCGGCAGCCCGTTGAGGCTCACGTCGAATCGCGACCCGGCGATCCCGACCGTGCCCGAGGTCTCGAGGCGGAGGGCAGGCCCGGTGAGCGTCACCTCGATCAGCGCGGCATCGTCCGGGTTCCCGACCAGGCGGTTCGCGAGACGGGCGCTCCAGACATCGGCCGCTCCGCCGACCGGCACGCCGAGGTGTCGCCAGCCCCGGCGTCCGTTCGCCGTCTGGACCGACGTCAGGGTTCCCGGCTCGAGGACCTCGATCATGCCCGCTCGAAGCGGACGCGATCGCCGGGCAGCAGCAGCGACGGCGGACCGGCCGTCGGGTCGAAGAGGTCGACTTCGGCCCGGCCGATGATGGGCCAGCCGCCCGGGAGGACCGCCGGATAGATGGCGCTCATCGAGCCGGCGATGGCGACGGAACCGGCGGGCGTCGCCGTGCGCGGCGTCGCCAGGCGTCCGACTCGCAGCCGCTCGGGCAGGTCGCCGAGATAGGCGAACCCGGGCGCGAAGCCACAGAACAGCACGCGCAGCTCCACCTCGGTATGCGCCGCGACGACGTCCTCCCGGCTCATGCCAGCCGATGCGGCCACGTCATGCAGGTCCGGGCCGTCGTACACCACCGGGATGGTATGGAGCCGCCCGTCGGGCTTGGTAGCGGGGAGGGCGTCCACGCGAGCATTGAGCACACTGGAGAGGGCCTGCTCGTCGGCTTGTAGCGGATCGAACTCCACCAGAACGGAGCCGAGCCCGGGGACCGCCTCGATCATTCCGGGCGCCGGATTCGCCCGGAGTGACGCCGCCAGGGACTGGGCGTTGTCGGCCGATTCGAGCTCGACGAGCAGCGCCGCCTCGCCGAATGGCCGGATCATGGGCGCCCGGGGGTGGAACAACCGATGCCCGCGCTCTCCAGCGCGTCACGAACCGCCGCAGCGATCGCGACCGCGCCGGGTGTGTCGCCGTGGCAGCAGATGCTCTCCGCGCGGATCGCCAGTGACGACCCGTCGCTCGTGACCACGGTGCCATCGAGGGCGATCGATCGAGCCTGCATCGCCGCCGCTGCCGGGTCGCTGATCACCGCACCCTCGACGTTGCGCGGCTGGAGGGAGCCGTCGGGAAGATAGCGTCGGTCGGCGAAGGCCTCGGGGACGAAACGCAGACCGGCCTCGTGCGCCGCCTCCGCCATGGGGACGGACGAGGCCAGCCCGAACAGCGCGAGGTCCCGGCTGAATGAAGCGACGGCGCGTGCGATGGCCCGGGCAAGCACCGGGTCCTCGGCGGCGCTGTTGTAGAGCGCACCGTGCGGCTTCACGTGCTGCATCTCGGTGCCTTCCGAGCGGCAGAACGCCTCGAGCGCACCGATCTGGTAGCGCACCATGGACTCGATCTCCGCGGCGGCGAAGGGCATCGGCCGCCGACCGAATCCCGCAAGGTCCGGGTAGCCGGGCTGCGCCCCGACCGCGACGCCGTGCTCGCGGCACAGGCGCACCGTGGCCTCCATCACGCGATGGTCCCCCGCGTGAAATCCGCAGGCGACGTTGGCGCTCGTGATATGGGCCACGAGGCCCTCGTCGTCGCCGAGCGTCCAGTGCCCGAAGCTTTCGCCAAGGTCCGCGTTGAGGTCCATCCGGACATGCTAGCCGGGCGCCGGGCAGCGGCGTAGCATCAGCGCATGACGGAGGACCACACGGCCTATCGGCGACCCGACGACAACGGCATACCGACGACCGCCGTTGGATTCGTGCTCGTCCTCGCCGGCGTCGCTCTCCTGGCCGGGCAGCTGCTGGGCATCGGCATCGAGGACATCGGTTGGCCGTTCTTCGTCATCGGGGTTGGCGCGGTCATCCTGCTGCTCGGCCTCATCGTCCTCGGCGAGCAGGGGCTCGTGATCGGCGGCACGATCACGACCACGGTGGGCCTCGTCCTCTTCTTCCAGAACCAGACCGGCCGATGGGAGACGTGGGCCTACGCGTGGGCGCTCGTCGGTCCGGCGGCCAGCGGGCTCGGCCTGGCGCTGTGGGGCATCCGAACGGCGAGTGCCACCGATATTCGGAACGGCGTCTGGGGACTGCTCGGCGGGCTGGCCTTCTTCGGCGTCGGGTTCCTCTTCTTCGAGGGCGTGATCGGGATCGGCGGAGATCGCCTCGCCCTGCCGGAGTGGCTGCTGCCGGTGGTCATCGGGATCGGCGCGGTCGTGCTCGTGCGCGGGGTCTTCGAACGCCGCCAGACCTGAGCGGAAGGCAACGACCGGCGGACCGCCGTATCCTGTGGGGCGACATGCCCGACCCCGACCCCGGCACCGACCCCGATCCCTCGACCGGCACCGAGGCGCTCGATGAGTTGAACCTCGTCAACGCCGGCTACGTGGTCGACCTCTACGAGCGGTACCGCAGCGACCCGACCAGCGTCGACCCGGAGTGGCGCGGCCTCTTCGACTCCGGCGCCGGCGGATTCGAGCCGGTGAAGATGCCCTCGCCGGCGACGAATGGCGACGCTCCGGGCGACGGGTCGGTCTCCGAAAACCGTGTCCCGGAGGGGGCAACTGCCATCAAGGGGCCCGCGGCACGGCTCGCCCAGAACATGGTCGCCAGCCTTGACGTGCCCACGGCCACCAGCTTCCGCGAGATCGACGTCTCCACGCTCGAGGTGCGGCGCAAGGAGCTGAACGCACAGATCGCGCCGCGGAAGGTGAGCTTCACGCACCTCATCGGCTGGGCGATCGTGCGCGCCGCGGCCGAGATGCGCTCGATGAGCCACTACTACACGGAGGTCGACGAGCAGGCCTACCGCGTGGATCCCGGGCGCATCAACCTCGGGCTGGCCGTCGACGTCGAGCGGCGCGACGGCTCACGGTTCCTCGTGGTCCCCGTCATCAAGGCCGCTGATGACGTCGACTTCGCCGGATTCCATGCGCGGTACGAGGAGCTCGTGGAGAAGGCACGCACGAACAAGCTCTCGCCCGATGACTTCGCCGGCGCAACGATCACGCTGACGAACCCCGGAACGCTCGGCACCACGGCCTCGGTCCCGCGCCTCATGCCGAACCAGGGGAGCATCATCGCCACCGGCACGATCCGCGCCGTCGGCGGCGACCGCCGCATGACGATCAGCTCGACGTACGACCACCGGATCATCCAGGGCGCCGAGTCCGGCATGTTCCTGCGTGGCATGGATGGCCTGCTGGGCGGCGACGACGGGTTCTACGCCGATCTGTTCGGCGACCTCGGTGCCCGCATCGCGGATGTGACGACCGAGGAGCCGATGCCCTCCGCCGCGGAGTCCGCCGGAGCGCCGCCCGCCACGGCCCCGGCATCGAGCGACGAGTACGGGCACCTGAAGGCCGTCGCCGCCGGCATGGCGCTCGTCAAGGCCTATCGCCATTTCGGCCACACAGCGGCGCGGCTCGATCCACTCGGCGCGGATCCGGTCGGGGATCCGGCGCTCGATCCGGTCCCGCTGGGCCTGACCGAGGAGAGCATGCGGGCCATCCCGGCCGAGCTGATGCGCATCTACGTGCCCGGATCGACCCTGGCGGAGGCGCTTCCCCACCTCCAGGAGACGTACACCGGCACGATCGCCTACGAGGTCGAGCACATCGGCTCCCACGAGGAGCGCGTCTGGCTGCGGCGCGTGATCGAGTCGGGCGACCACCGACTGCCACTGGAGGCCGATGACCAGGTGGCGCTGCTCGAGCGCCTGGTCAGCGTCGAGACCCTCGAGCGGTTTCTGCACAAGGCCTACCTCGGCCAGAAGCGATTCAGCATCGAGGGCCTCGACACGATGGTCCCGATGCTGGACGTGATCATCGGCGATGCGGCGGACCAGGGCGCGCGTAAGGTCATGATCGGCATGGCTCACCGCGGTCGCCTGAACGTGCTGGCGCACGTGGTCGGGGTCAGCTACGAAGCGATCCTGGCCGAATTCGAGGCCGGACGCAGCGGCGGCACCGCCGGGATCGCGCCGAAGGGCGGGCTGGATGACGTGAAGTATCACCTCGGGGCGGAGGGCGGCTACCTGACCGCCGATGACGAAGAGGTCCGCGTCGTCCTCTCGCCGAATCCCAGCCACCTCGAGGCGGTTGACCCGGTGATCGAGGGCCGCACCCGCGCCGAGCAGACCGATCGCAGCGGCCCGATGGCCGTCACCGATCCGGCCATCACGCTTCCGCTGCTGATCCACGGCGACGCCGCGTTCGCCGCGCAGGGCGTCGTGGCCGAGACGTTCAACATGGCGCGCCTCGATGGCTACGCGACCGGCGGCACCGTCCACATCATCGCCAACAACCAGGTCGGCTTCACGACCGGCCCGCGCGAGGCCCGCTCCACCGACTACTGCTCGGACCTGGCCAAGGGCTTCGACGCGCCGATCATCCACGTCAACGCCGACGACCCCGAGGCGTGTCTGGCCGCCGCGCGCCTGGCGATGATGTACCGGCAGGCGTTCGGCCACGACGTCGTCATCGACCTCGTCGGATATCGGCGCTACGGCCACAACGAGGGCGACGAGCCGTCCTACTCGCAGCCGGCCATGTATGCGGAGATCACGCATCACCCGTCGGTCCGGGAGCGTTACCAGACGCGGCTCATCGAGGCGGGGGCGATCAGCGCCGCCGAGGCCGAGGCCAGGATCAAGGAGGCGCAGCGCGACCTCGCGGCACGACAGGCGTCGATCCGCGAAGGCCTGGAGGAGAAAGAGACCGAGGGCGAGCTCGATCGTGGCTCGGAGACGATCCCCCAGGCCAAGGAGTCGGAGCCGAAGACGGCGGTCAGCATGGCCAGGCTGAAGGAGCTCAACGCGGCCATCTCGTCGGTTCCCGAGACGTTCACCATCCACCCGAAACTGGCGAAGCAGCTCCAGCGGAGGCTCACCGCTCTCGACGAGGATGAGGCCAAGGTCGATTGGGCCCACGCCGAGCTTCTGGCCTTCGCCACGCTGCTCGTCGAGGGAACGCCGATTCGGCTCACCGGCCAGGACACGGTACGCGGGACCTTCAGCCAGCGTCATGCGGGGCTGTGGGACGCATCGACCGGCGAGCGCCACGTCCCGCTCCAGCACCTCGAGGGGGCGAAAGCCGCATTCGAGCTGCACAACTCGCCGCTGTCGGAGTACGCCGCCCTCGGATTCGAGTACGGGTACGCGGTCACGGCGCCCGACGCGCTGGTGCTGTGGGAGGCGCAGTACGGCGACTTCGTCAACGGAGCGGAGATCATCGTCGACCAGTTCCTGGTATCGGGACTCGCCAAGTGGCGCCTCACGTCCCGGCTGACCCTCCTGCTGCCTCACGGCTACGAGGGGTCAGGCCCCGAGCACTCGTCCGCTCGACTCGAGCGCTTCCTGGCGCTTGGGGCGGAGGGAACGATTCGCGTCGCCTATCCGAGTACGCCCGCGCAGTACTTCCACCTCCTCCGGCGCCAGGCGCGCCACCGGGATGCGCGCCCGCTGGTGGTGATGACGCCGAAATCGCTCCTGCGCCTGCCGCAGGCCGCGTCACGCGGATCCGAGCTCGCCGGCGGTGGCTTCATGGCCGTCCTCGACGACGCGCGTTTCGAGGACCCCGCTGCCGCGGCCGGCGTGCGGCGCGTCCTGCTGTGCAGCGGCAAGATCTACTACGACCTGACCAGCTCCCCCGAGATGGAGCGCGCGACGGACGTCGCCATCGTGCGCGTCGAGCATCTCTACCCGTTCCCGGCGGACGAACTGCAGGCGGTGCTCGACCGCTACTCGGGCATCGAGTCATACGCATGGGTGCAGGAGGAGCCGCGGAACATGGGAGCCCGCAAGTTCGTGCTGCCGAAGATTCGGCATCTCGTTCCGTATCGCATCCCGCTTGGCGATATCTCCCGACCGGAACGCTCTCGGCCGGCCGAGGGCTACCCCGCCGAGCATCACGCCGAGCAGTCGCGGATCGTGCGCGAGGCCTTGACGGAGCACTGATTGCCCCGTCTGGCGCGCAGAGTATATACGTATATACCCCAGCCGTCGGGACGTCGCATCCATATACTCGGCCCGTGACCGACAAGCCCCAGCCGCTCCTCGAGCGCTATCGAACCCTGATCGCGCGCGACAACGAGCCCTTTCCCATCACCCTGGGGGAGGGAGCGACGCCCCTCATCCACGCGAAACGTCTCGGCGCCGAGATCGGCCTCGATCACCTCTACCTGAAGTTCGAGGGAACGAATCCGACCGGCTCGTTCAAGGATCGCGGCATGGTCCTGGCCGTGAACCGCGCCCTGTCGGCTGACGCGAAGGCCGTTGTCTGCGCCTCCACCGGCAACACGAGCGCATCGGCGGCGGCGTACGCGGCGGCGGCGGGGCTGCCGTGCCACGTGATCCTGCCCGCCGGCAAGGTCGCTCGCGGCAAGCTTGCGCAAGCGCTCGCCGCTGGCGCCCGCCTGATCATGGTCGACGGCAATTTCGATGACGCGCTGCGAGCGGTGCGGCGTCTCGGCGAAGAGGGGCTGGCCGTCGTCGTCAACTCGATCAATCCTGACCGGCTCGAGGGCCAGCAGACCGGCGCGTTCGAGGTGGTGGATGCACTCGGCCGGGCGCCCGACGCGCTCGCGCTCCCGGTCGGCAATGCCGGCAACATCACCGCCTACTGGCGTGGATTCCGAAGCTATGCCGATGCGGGTCTCCTCAGCGGCGGCCTGCCGCGCATGCTCGGGTTCCAGGCAGAGGGTGCGGCTCCGATCGTGCGCGGCGAGCCGATCGAGGCCCCCGAGACGGTGGCCACGGCGATCCGCATCGGCAACCCGGCGTCGTGGACGCACGCGGTTGTCGCCCGCGACGAGTCGGGGGGTCTGATCGAGGCCATCTCGGACGACGAGATCCTCGAGGCTCAGAGCCTCATCGTCCGCCTCGAGGGCGTGTTCTGCGAGCCCGCGTCAGCCGCGGGAGTCGCCGGCGTGCGCCGATTGGCCAGGGAGCGCCGGATCGCCCGCGACGAGACCGTGGTCTGCGTCCTTACCGGGCACGGCCTCAAGGATCCGGATGCGGTCCAGGCCGAGGAGGGATCGTTGCGTCCGATCGCGCCCGAGCTGGGCGCGATTCGAGAGGAGATGGGCCTCTAGGCTCAGCCGCAGGCGTCCACGATGGCTGCCACGAACTCCTCGGGCGAGCCGGCCTTGCTGACGAACCGCGGACTGGAATTGTCCATTGCCGCGTGACCCTCGACGTCCGACCACCCGGTGCGCACCACGCGAATCGACGGCCACGCGCGACGCATGCCCGAGATGAAGGCCTCCCCCGCATCGACGTCCGGGAGGCGCGCGTCCACGAGGACCGCATCCGGCACTTCCCGTTCGACCAGCTCCAGGGCAGTCCGAACGTCACTGGCCCCCCCGACAACGTCCACGCGGTCCGTGAGCCGCAGCAGGTCGGTGAGGCTGGCCTGGACGCGCCGATCCGCATCAACGATCACGACGCGCGGCACGGCGGAGCTCCCGAGTAGTGGCGACATGGTTCGAGGGTATCGGTTCCAGCGTGCTCTCGGCTAGGGGCCGTGTGGCCGCCCCCGCCTACGTCATTCGGCCGAAGCGACCGCCGTGTAGGGGACGCTTGCCTCGACAACCGTTCCCGATCCGGGCTTGCTGTCGACCCGCAGTTCACCCCCAACGAGATCGATCCGCTGCCGCATGCCGATCAGGCCGAGGTGGCCGCGCGGCACGACGTCCGGGTCGAACCCGACGCCGTCATCGGTCACGGTCAGCCGGACGACATCGCCCCCGACGACGACCTGGAGCCTGACATTCGAGGCGTTCGCATGCTTGACCACGTTGTGCAGCGCCTCCTGGCCGATGCGGTACAGGGCCTCCTCCGCCGACAGCTCCAACCGGTCGATCGGCTCGGCGTCGACGACGATGGCCAACCCGGTCCGCCGCTGCACCGCGGTGGCGTGGGTGCGCAGCGCCTGTACCAGTCCGTCCGCCTCGAGGCTCGAGGGTCGGAGCTCGAAGATCAGGGTCCTCATCTCGGCCAGCGCATCCTTCTGGAGCTCCCGCAGCTCGACGAGCTTGCCCTGTGCCGCTTCCGGATTGCTGGTCATGAGCAGCTCGAGGGAGCGCAGCGTGAGACCGATGCTGAACAGCGCCTGGGTCACCGAATCGTGCAGCTCGCGAGCCAGGTGCGCGCGTTCCTGACTGGCGGCGAGCTCCGCTGCCTGGCTGCGGAGATCGCCTTCGAGCCGCTCCCGCTCGCTGATGTCGCGCACCGAACCGTGGGCACCGGCGAACCGACCGTCGACGATCGTCCCGGTCATGGCGACTTCTGCCTGGCTCATCCGGCCGTCGGGGAGTGGTAGCTCGAGGCGCAGTCGCTGTTCGCGCTCGGGCTCGTCCTGGAGCTGCTGCCATGCGGCACCCGCCGCGGCGATGGTCTCCGGGCCGCCGAGCATGGTGAACGGCTGGCCGAGCAGCTGCTCGGGCTTCCAGCCCGTTCGGCCCTCCAGCGAATCGCTGAAGAACGTGAACCGCCCGGCCACATCGACGCTCCACACGATGTCCGGCGAGTTGTCCACGAGATGCCGATAACGCCGCTCCGACTCTTCCACCTCGGCATACAGCCGGGCGTTCGTGAGCGCGATGGCCACCTGGTCGGCCAGGACCGAGATGAGCTCCGCGTCCTCGGCGTCGAACGCGTTCAGCGCATTCGACTGCACGGTGATCGTCCCGATGAGCCGGTCAGGCCCGAGGAGCGGGGCGGACATCATGGACCGAACGCCCTGGGCCTCGATCCGAACGTCCCCCGCATCGTGGGGAAACGCCTCGTCGTTGAGGTAGTCGCCGGTCCGATGCGCGAGGCGCTGCGACGCCGCCAACCCCGCGATCCCAGACCCGATCGGGACGATCACGTCGTCCGGGGACGGAAGGCCCGGAGCCGCGGCGATCGGCGGGTCGAGATGCGATCCGTCATCGGAAACGAGGTTCACCTGCGCACGGTCCGCCCGGAGCAGGCGAGCCGCATCGGCCACGGCGCGCTGGATGACGGTCACCGGATCGTGGAGCGACGCGATCTGCGCCGCGATCTCGGCGAGGGTGCGCTGGGCATCGGATCGCTCACGAAGCTCGTCGTACAGGCGTGCGTTCGTGATCGCGACGGCGGCCTGGGCGGCAAAGAGCTGGACGAGCTCGAAGTCCGCATCGGTGAATGCGACCTCGGGCCCGCCGGTGCGACTGATGTTCAAGGCACCGATGACATCGTCCCCACTGATCAGAGGCACGATGATGATCGCCTCCTCCTCGGGGGGCGTGTTCGGAATCTGGATGAGCCGCGGATCATCGTGGGCCTGGTTCAGGAGCACGGGTTGGCGGTGCTCCACCGTCCACCACGTCAGACCGCTGCCCTTGGGGATCTGGAAATCCATGACGGCCTCCGCGTTGCGGTCGCGAGCCAGCACCGGCTCGAGCACGTCGTGCGAGGGCACCACCCGGTAGAGGCCGAGGTTGTCGTACCAGACGACGCCCTTCAGGCCATCGGCGACGAGCTCGAGCACGTCCGCCGACTCGAGCGTGGAGAGGAGCCGCTCGTTGATCTGGAGCAGCCGGCGCTGCGAGTCGGTCTGCCTCGCCAGTGCCGATGACTCCTCCCCCAGCTGCTCGTAGAGCCGAGCGTTGGTGACCGCGATGGCCGCCTGGCTGGCCAGGACCTCGAGCAGCTCG
The DNA here is from genome assembly GCA_051000335.1 of Candidatus Limnocylindria bacterium. GTDB lineage: Bacteria > Chloroflexota > Limnocylindria > QHBO01 > QHBO01 > JACDBZ01. The sequence continues at coordinate 12,329 of JBPCOK010000036.1, forward strand.
GCGTCGGCGGTTCCGAATGCCTGCCGCGCCTGCGAGTGGATCGTCAACGAGCCGATGGCGCCCTCTTCGGCGATGAGCGGGGCGCTCATCACCGACCGGATGCCGTGCCGGCGAATGTAGCCGTCCGATGCGGGAACGTGCTTGATGCTCTGGTCGGCGAGATAGTCACCGGTACTGATGACCCGCCGTTCGAGGACCGCGCGGCCCGATACCCCCTCGTCCGCGACGACCGGATCGATCGCCTCGTCCCGCTCGATCGGGAGGTCGATGGCGGAATGGCCGAGCGCCCAGTGCAGACCGCCGTTCTCGGCCACGAGCTCGATTCGTCCGCCATCAGCGTCGAGCAGTCGAACGGCCTCGTCCAGCGTGCGCTGGAGAACGTCTCCGGGCTCGCGGATGGCGCTGATGCGCGCCGCGATCTCGCCAAGTGATCGCTGGGCCTCGACGCGGCGTTCGAGCTCCTCGTACAGCCGCGCGTTGCCCAGAACGATCGCCGCATGGCTGGCCAGCGCGCCGAGCAGCCCGGCGTCATCGGCGTCGAACGCATTCGCACGCTGCGAATACGCGCTGATGGCGCCGAGCGGCCCGGACTCACCGACGAGGGGAGCGCTCATCTGGCTTCGGTACCCATTCCGCGTGATCCACTCGTCCGCCCGCGCGGTGTGGGTGAAGGACGCGTCGGCAAGGTAGTCGCCAGTCCACGTCACCGAGGCGCCGGCGACCGCGCGTCCGGCGACTCCCTGGCCGATCTTGACGACCGAATCATCGAACGGCGCCTGGCGTGGCGCGGCATCGTCGCTCGTCTCTCGGAAGTCGGCGAGCTCGTGGGATCCGCCGCGCACCTGGTGGATGGCGACGTGCTCGGCATCGAGCAGGCGCTTTGCCTCGGCAACCGCACGGTTGAGCACCGCCGATGGATCCCGGATCGAGGTGATCGATGCGGCAATCTCACCAAGCGTGCGCTGCGCCTCGACCCGGTGCGCCAGCTCCTCCGCCTGATCGCGAAGCTCACGCTCGAGCCGGGCGATCTCGGTGATGTCGCGGTTCGTGCCGTGGGCGCCGATGAGCGTGCCCTCGGCATCCACGATCCCCGTGCCGCGGATCTCGACCGGAAGCATGCTGCCGTCCTTGCGGGGCTCGAGGATGCGCAGCCGATAGACCCGGCGCGGATGCTGACGCATCTCGGCGAATGCCCTGGCCACCAGTTCCATCGATTCCGGCGCGGTCGCCATCGAGACGTGCTGCCCGATCAGCTCATCGGGACGAAAGCCGGTCATACGCTCGACGCTGTCGCTGATGTACGTGAACCGCATCTCCGCGTCGATGGACCACATGATATCGACCGACTCGTCGACGAGGTAGCGAAACTGCTCGCGCGAGCGCTCGAGCTCCTCAGTCAGCCGAGCGTTTGTCTCGACGCGCCTCGCGAGCTCCTCCTTGGAGCGCGCCAGCTCCTCGATGAGCCGCTGGTTCGCGATGGCGGCCGCGGCGTGGTCGGCGAGCGACCGCAGCAACGCGACCTCGGCCTCGCTGAAGTCGTCGACCCGTGACGAGTACGCCCCGAGCGCGCCGAGGACCTCGCCCTCGGCCACGAGCGGAGCCGCCGCCATCGAGCGCATGTTCGCCGATGCCACGATGCGATCCGCCACCGGCGAATGCTCGAACCGGCGATCCTCGCGGTAGTCACCCGACACGACCACCTCACCGGTACCGATGGCGTGGCCGAACAGCCCGACGCCGACCGGCAGCGAGAGCGTCCGAATCAGCTCTCGCGCCTCCGGGTCCCGGATCCCTGCGTCGCAGGCGAAGCGCAGCCGATGCGACCCGGGATCCACGAGATACACCATCGCCCCATCCGCGTTCAGGAGGTGGGCGGCCTCCTCCACGGCGCGCGCCAGGAGCGAGTCGCCCGTCGGGGTGTCTGACGGTGCGCTCCTCGCGGTCGAGTGGCGGGTTCGTGCGCGTGCTCGGGTCATCGGCGGCGATGAGGATACGCCATGCATCGGGCCATCGGCCGTTGCAGGTCAGGATGGCCGGTCACTACGTCATTCGACCCGGACTCCGGACGGCGGATGTCCACCGAGCGACTCGCTCCTCCGACCGATGGCGTCCCCCGGATGGAACCCGAGACTCGGGGCATCGAGATCAGTCGCCGGACATCCGGCACCCAACCGTCAAATTCGGAGGATCGACCCGTGACCAAGCTCCTCGGCAGCCGCACTGCCGGCGCCCTGCTCGCAACGGCCATCGTCGCACTCACGCTCACGACGGCCAACATCCACCTTGGCCTCGGCGGCCTGCTGTTCACCCTGAACGGCCTCGGCTACCTCGGGTTGGCGGCACTCTTCGTCATCGGGGCAGCCGCGCCCATCGCGATCGTCCAGCGCTTCAGCTGGTTCCCGCGCCTGGCGCTCATCGGCTTCACGTCCATGACGATCGCCGGCTACCTGGCGATGGGCCCGTACTTCACCCTCGGGTTCATCACCAAGGGCATCGAGGTCGTGCTGATCGTCGCCCTGGTGGCGGATGTCATCCGCGTCTACGGATCGCCGACGGCGTTCGTGCGCAGCGCCATCGGCTCGATCGGGCCGGTCATGCCCGCTCGATTCCGCCCCACCCCCGCCTGACCTGTCCGTAACCGTGGCGGCGGGCCGCAACCCGGCTCGCCGCCCCTCGAGGAGTGCACCAATGAACCGATTCCATCGCTCATCGCTTGCCCTGGTCCTGGCTGCCGCTCTCACCGCCTGCGGCGGAACGGCCGCGGCCAACCCCTCCGCTGACGCGTCGGCCGCCGACGCCACGCTCACCGCCGTCGACATGGCGTTCGGCTCGGCAACTCTCGCGGCTCCTGCCGACGAGGCATTCACCCTGGCGTTCGTCAACGAGGACGGCATGCCCCACAACCTTGCGATCTACACCGACGCCTCGAAGTCGACAAAGCTGTTCGAGGGCGACCTCGTCACCGACGGCACGATCGTGTACGAGATCCCGGCCCTCACCGCCGGCGAGTACTTCTTCGAGTGCTCGCTCCACCCCGGTATGACCGGGAGGCTCGTCGTCGGAGGCTGACCCGCATCCATGGATGCCTCGCCCGCCAGCCTACGACGCCGGCGTGAACGTCATCTCGCCGCAGGGATAGAACCAGTCGTGCGGACCACCGAAACCACCGCCCGCGGAGACCGCGTCACCGACGCGAGCGACGACGCGGCGCGACCCGTCGAGCAGGAGACGCTCACCGTCTGCATCGACGGCAACCCACCCGTGCGGCCAGGCGACAACGACGGGCGGGAAGTTTGGATCACCGGCCACGGCCACCCCGGTGAGCTCAGCCCTTACCAGCAGTCCCTCCAGCAGCGCGCCGGGGCAGGCCTGCGGGGTCACTCCGAGCTGGATGTGTGGCTCCTGGGTCGGGCCCGCCACGAGCGGAGCACTCGCAGCTTCGGGCGCGCTCCCACATGCGGCGACCAAGACGACGATTGCCAGCAGCAAGGGGCCTCGATGCATGACAACCCAGACGCCATCGGGCGCTGAGCGGTTCACTCTCCTCAGACGAGCTTGTGCTCGACGGCGTAGAGCGCAGCCTGCGTCCTCGAGGCCAGGGCGAGCTTGCCGAGGATGTTCGAGACGTGAGTCCGCGCGGTGCGCTCGGTGATGCCGAGCTCGTACGCGATCTCCTTGTTGCTGGCGCCCTTGGCCAGCTGCCCGAGCACCTCCTTCTCGCGCGCGGTCAGCGGCTCGATCGGCTCAGCGTCCCTGCGCTGGCGCAGGCGTTGCGCAAGCAGGCGCGAGACCGCCGGATCGAGATGGACCTCGCCGTTGTATGCCGCCCGGATGGCCTGGGCCACCTCTTCGGCCTCGGCATCCTTGAGCAGGTAGCCGGATGCGCCGGCCTCGAGGGCGGAGGTCACCTTCTCCTCCTCGATGAACGAGGTGACCGCGACGACCTCGATCTCGGGGTGTGACTCCTTGATGGCGGCGATCGCCTCGAGTCCGCCCATCTCGGGCATGAGGAGGTCCATGAGGACGACGTCGGGAACCAGCCGATCGGCGGCAGCCACGCCCTCGCGCCCGTTCTCGGCCTCCCCGACCACATCGAAGTCCTTGATCAGCTCCAGGAACCCTCGGAGGCCGCGGCGCACCACGGCGTGATCGTCCACCAGCAGCACGCGAATCGGTCCGTCTTCTTCGGTCACGGTATCGGTCCCCTGCACCTCGATCTTGCCGGATTGCGCCGCCGTGGCGGCCTGCGCGCGCGAAGTATGCACCAGCCCGTATACCCGTTCGAGGGCGGTCATGCCCCGCAGCCGATGCTCACCCAGGTCGCGAAGCATGGTGCCGTCGGGGAGCCAGCCATCCAGCTCATCGACCGTGCTTCCCGCGAGAAGCGTCTCGCCGCCGGACGCCAGCCCCTCGAGCCGAGCGGCACGAACCAGGGCGACGCCGAAGAAGCGCTCGTCCCGTTGTTCGACATCGCCGCTCGCGAGGGC
>JBPCOK010000096.1:0-2756 GCA_051000335.1 Candidatus Limnocylindria bacterium
CCTGAAGGTCGAGGAGGCAAAGGAGCGCGGCATCGATGCCGCGGAGTTCAGCGTCGACCTGGGTCCGAGCGCGAAGGGCTACACGGCCGAGGCCAAGGGCCACTGCACGATCGTGGTCGATCGCCAGAAGAAGGTGCTCGTCGGGGTGTTCCTCGCGGGTCCGGGGGTCAGCGAGACGATCCACGAGGCCGTGCTGGCCGTGAAGCAGGCGACCCCGCTGGCCGTTCTCGCCGACACGATCCACGCGTTTCCTACCGTCGCACGGGTCCTCGGCACGGCATTTATCAACGCCCACCACGAGCTGGAGGCCGGCTGAGGGCGGCGACGGTCCTCCCGGTTCGTCGGATGTGCTTACAGGTAGCGGTTGTCGGTGTAGCACCAGATGAAGCCGCCGCCCTTTGGGTCGGCGTAGATGATCCGGTGACCGGTCTCATCGGAGTGGATGCGTCCGTGGCCGGCCTGGGAGTCGCAACAGCCCGGGGGAGCAGAGATTCGACGATGTGAGGCGGCTTACGGCGCGTCGAGGCGATCGTGCGCGATGCTACGAGGCATGAAGCTGCTCACCCACAGGACCGTCGGCGTGGTCCTCGGCGCATCCCTCCTGCTCGCGGCCTGCTCCTCGGGCGCGACCCCCGGCGCCGGCCAACCGGCGGCCGGCGAGGGCGACCCTGGGACGAGCGACGGACCGGCGGCGACCGATGCGCCCGGTCCCGGCGACCAGCTGAGCGTCAGCATGGCCGGGTGGTCGACGGACTTCAGTCGCCATGACGTCCCTCTGAACGAGTTCCTCAGCGGCGGTCCGGGGAAGGACGGCATCCCCGCCGTCGACGATCCGAAGTTCGCGGATGCCTCGGCCATCGACTTCCTCGAAGACCAGGAGCCGGTGATCATGGCCGGGGTCGAGGGAGACTGGCGCGCCTACCCGATCCAGATCCTCATCTGGCACGAGATCGTGAACGATACGATCGCGGACGTGCCAGTTGCGGTGACCTTCTGCCCCCTGTGCCACACGGCCATCGTGTTCGATCGCACGGTGGATGGCCAGGTGCTCGACTTCGGCGTGAGCGGGAACCTCCGCCACTCGGACCTCGTGATGTACGACCGCCAGACCGAGTCGTGGTGGCAGCAGGCGACCGGTCGGGGCATCGTCGGCCAGTCCAGCGGCGCCGCGCTCGAGTTCCTTCCCTCGCAGCTCGTCAGCTGGGCCCAGTTCAAGGAACTGCATCCGGACGGAACCGTGCTGACCCGCGACACGGGGCACAGCCGCGACTACGGAGCCAATCCCTACGGCGGCTACGACCGGGCCGATTCCACCCCCTTCCTCCTCCAGGACACGACCCTGCTCGACGGCCGCCTGAACCCGAAGGTGCGAATCGTTGGCGTGGTGGTGGGCGAGGAGGAAGTGGCGTATCCCCTGCCGGACATCGCCGAGGTCGGCGTCGTGAACGACGAGGTCGGGGGTGAGCCGATCGTGATCCTCTGGGGCCCGGGCACCTCATCCGGGCTGGGCGGCGCAACGGTCGCCGGTGGCGACCTTGTCGGATCAGCCGTGGTGTACTCGCGCTCGGTGGATGGATCAACGCTCGAGTTCGAGCCCGCGGCCGAGGGCCTGATGGCCGACACCGAGACCGGTTCGACGTGGGACCTCGGCGGCACGGCGATCGATGGGCCAATGAGCGGCAGCCAGCTGGATCCGGTTCCGAACGACCAGCCGTTCTGGTTCGCGTGGGTCATCTTCCGGCCCGACACCACGATCTGGCAGCCCTGAACGCCCGCGACTAGCATGGGGGCCGATGAGCCCCGATGCGCTGCTCCTGGCGGCGCTGTTCTTCGGCGCGGCGCTTCTCTACTCAAGCGTCGGCCACGCCGGCGCTTCCGCCTACCTGGCGGCGATGGCGCTCGTCGGCGTGGCCCCCGAGACGATGCGGCCGACCGCGCTCGCCCTCAACCTGTTCGTCGCCGGCATCGTCATCCTCCGCTTCCATCGCGCGGGGCACCTGCCGTGGAGGCAGCTCGTCCCGCTCGCGATCGGGTCCGTGCCGATGGCATTTCTCGGAGGATCCATTCAGCTGCCAGGCGAGGTCTATCGGCCGCTCGTGGCGCTCGTTCTGGTTGCCGGCGCCATCCGGCTGGCCACCGCCCGCCCGGGCGACGACGCGGCCACGGCCCGCGGCGTTCCGATCGTCGGCGGGATCGCGGCTGGCGCGGGAATCGGTCTGCTGGCCGGGCTCACCGGGACCGGTGGCGGGATCTTCCTCACCCCGCTGTTGGTGCTCGCGCGATGGACGCCGACGCGGGCCGCCGCCGGGCTGTCGGGCGCCTTCATCCTCGCGAACTCGATCGCCGGCATCGGCGGATTGCTGCGCGGCGGGCTCGTGCTGCCACCGGAGCTCCCGGCCTGGATCGCCGCGGTCGTCGTGGGCGGTCTGATCGGATCACGCCTTGGTGCGGCGCGCTTCAGCATCCTCAGCCTGCGACGCGCGCTGGCGTTCGTCCTCCTGCTGGCCGCCGCCAAGCTGGTCTTCCTGCCCTGAGCTGCGGGGTAGGATGGACCCGATGACGGCCACCCGAGAGCCATCGATCCACGGCAGCGACCTCGTCCGGCTCGTCGGCGCGGGAACCGAGGTGCCACTCGTCACGGGTGGCACCCGTCGATACGTCAACTTCGACTACGCGGCGTCGGCGCCCGCACTCGAGGCTGTCCATGGCGCGGTGGAGGAGCTTCTCGGCTGGTACTCGAGCGTGCACCGCGGGGC
>JBPCOK010000162.1:0-9368 GCA_051000335.1 Candidatus Limnocylindria bacterium
TGGCGGGCCCGACCGGATTCGAACCGGCGATCTCCAGCGTGACAGGCTGGCATGTTTGGCCACTACACCACGGGCCCGCGGGAGTGACGGTGGCGGAGCATAGCACAGGGCGTCCGACCCTTCAGCCGGCTGTCTGGGACCTCAGCTCGCGCACCAGGCCGACCGTCGCGAGGCCGTAGGCGACCGACCCGACACCGGCCGCTGCGGCCGCCAGACCGAGCAGCAGCGCTTCATCGGGAGTCCGAATCGCGCTGGTGACCGCCGCCACGGCCAGGGCGAGGGTAGCCACCGATTGGATCGCCGCCAGCAGCGTTCCGGCGCTCGTTGCGGAGCGTCCCCAGCGCCGCATGGCGAGAAGGACGGCGGCGTGCGCCGCGGCCACCCCCAGCATCGTGGTCGCCATGGCGGTGATCGCTCCGCCCAGCGCGTCGGCATCGATGGTGAGCGGCGGGAGCAGCGCCAGTACCGCCTGCGTCCCGATCGCGGCAAGGACCAGGCCGCCGATGCCGACGAGCCCCCAGGCGATGGCCGCGATGACCAGGATCCGCCGCGCCACGTGCGCCCGCTGGCCGGCTATCCGCGGAGGGGGCGGAGCAGGAGGATGGCGGCAGCTCCGAACACGAGCGTGGCCGCGGTCAATGCGATGGCCACGACCGGATCGGCTGGAGGGCTGGCCATGGCCAGCAGCGTTCCCGCAACGGCGAGCAGGGCGGCGACCCCGGACAGCACGCCGGTGAGCAGCCGCGCACGGTGCACGTTGGCGAACACCGCCAGGCCGCCCGCGACGAGTCCACCGCCGAGGGCCAGCACCGCGAGCCCCAGGAGGAGCGGCCCCAGCGTCAGCGATCCGACGTCAGGCGGGGCGTCACCCGCGTAGCGTCCGCCGATCGTCAGCGCCATGGCGATCATGCCGATGCCCGTGATCAGGAACGCAACGCCGCCCACCATGACCCCGACCGTCGCGGCGGCAGCGGCCTCGCCAAGGTGGCCAGGTGCCAGTGAGTGATGGGCGCGGCCGCGGGCTCCGGCTGCGGAGGCGGCGGGCACGGGACGTCGAGAGGTCATCGGCGACGGATTGTACGCGGTGCGACGGTTGGCGTGCTCGTCGGCTCTATACTCCGGCGCGGATGCCCTGCGAGCTGCCGCCGGATCCGAGCACCGCGCGACGCAACCGCATCACGCGATGGGTCAGCTCCGCGTTTGCCGCATTGCTCGTCGCCCTGGTCGCGTATCTCGGCTACGTCGGATACGAGGGCTCCCGCCAACTGGCCGATCCCCCGTCGCCGTCCATGGATTGTCGAACTCCGGCGGCGCTGGGATGGGCCTACGAGGCCATCGGCTACGACACCGGCACCGACGCGGCCCTCGAAGCCCAACCCGATCCGCGCGAGTGCGACCGCCAGGGCGAGCCGGCCGCGGACGAGGTCACGGTGGAAGACGTGCACCTGGCCGGCTGGTACATCCCGGCCGGCAGCGGGGCGGGGCCCGGATCGGCCACGCTGATCCTCGCGCACGGCTGGCGGGCCAACAAGAGCACGCTGCTCGACCGTGCCGCCCTGCTCCACGACACGTACAACATCCTCATGTTCGACTTCCGGAACCACGGGCAGAGCTCGGATGCCCCGACGACGCAGGGGGTGCGCGAGCGGAGCGACCTGCGCGCCATGATCGACTGGCTCGAACGGGAGAAGGGCCCGGACCGAATCGGGATCCTCGGAGTCTCGATGGGCGGCGCGGCGGCGCTGGCCGAGGCGGCATCCGATCCTCGCGTGGACACGCTCGTCATCGAGTCCACACACGCGGCGCTGGCGCATGCCGCCCAGGCTCGCCTCGAGACGAGCGGCTATCCGCTGTCCCTGCCGGGGAGCTGGGCCATCCTGCTCGGTACGCTCGTCCGAACCGGCGTGGACGTCTCGGGGGTCGATCCCGAGCAGACGATCAGGCGCCTCGATGGGCGCCCGGTGCTGCTGATCGCAGCGGGCGCCGACGTCTCGATCGGCCCGGACGATCCCGAGATCATGCGCGCTGCCGCCGAGGATGCCGGGTCGCCGGTGGAGCTCGTCACCTGCCCCGATGCCGGACACTCGGAGGCCAACGAGACCTGTGCCGAGGACTACGCCGGATGGGTGCTAGGCTTCCTCGGTCGCACGCTGGCACCGTCCAGCTGACGCGCTCCGCGCGATGAGGGAGGCCTGCGTCGTGCGGGACGCTCCACGAGGTACGAGGTTCCATGACCCTGGCTCCCACCGACGTCGACCTGCGATTCGATCGCACGATCGATCGATGGTTCCGCGATCAGCTGGCGATGATGCCCGAGACGGCGACGTTCCTCGGGATGCACGAGCACGATGGCGACCTCTCGTCCGGCGGCCGTGATGCGATCGACGCGGAGGTGACATTCCACCGCCAGGCGCTGACCGAGCTCGCGGCTCTCGATCCATCCGAGCTCAGCGCGGACCGGGCGCTCGACCGCGACCTCGCCATGCACCAGGCCCGCCTCGCCATTCACTGGCAGACGGAATACCGCCCCTGGGCCGGGGCATCCCACGCCGCCGAGCACATCGGGGAGGCGCTCTTTCCGCTGTTCACGCGCGACTTCGCACCGCTCGACGAGCGGCTCGAACGGATTGCCCAGCGGCTCGAGGCGGCACCACGCTACCTGGAGGACGTCCGGGAGCGCGTGGTGGCACCGGTCCGGCTGTGGACCGAGATCGATCTCGAGTCGACCGAGCATCTGCCGGGATTCCTCGACACGATCGTCTCGGCGGCTCGGGCGGAGTCGGCGGCGGACGATCTGATCGCCCGGCTGACCGCGGCCTCGGGCGTCACGAAGGCCGCGCTCGAGAAGCATTCGGTTTGGCTCCGGTCGGATGTCCTCCCGCGCGCCGAGGACGACTGGAAGGCTGGGCCGGAACGATTCGAGGAGATGGTGCGCCTCCGGGAGCTCGAGGCCGACGGCGACGAGATCCTGGCCGTCGGCGAGGATCTGCTCGAGACCGAGAAGGCGGCGCGCGACGCGCTCGCCTCCGAGATCGACCCGACCGCGTCCCTCGATGAGGTCGCCGACATCGTCAAAGACGACCATGCGGCCACGTTCGCCGAATCGCTTGGCGAGTACCGCGAGTCGATGGATCGGGCCCGAGCCTTCGTGGTCAAGCACGGCATCGCCACGCCGCCCCAGGACGATCGCCTCAACGTGATCGAAACGCCGTCATTCGTCCGGCATCTCGTTCCCTTCGCCGCCTACTACGAACCCGCGAAGTTCGATGCCATGCCGGTCGGAACGTACATCGTCACACCGCCATCGTCGGCCGAGATGATGAGGGAGCACAACCGGTCGTCCATCAGCAACACCTCGGTCCACGAGGCCTATCCCGGCCATCATCTGCAGCTCAGCGCCGCCATCACGAACCCGAGCCTCGTTCGCCTCTTCTCCGGGGCACCCGAGTTCAGCGAGGGGTGGGCGTTCTACTGCGAGCGGATGATGAAGGAGGCGGGCTTCGACGACACGCCGAAGGGCTGGTACATCGTCCACACCGACGCGATCTGGCGCGCCACCCGGATCATCCTCGACGTGCAGCTGCATCGTGGGCTCATCGGCTTCGATGAGGCCGTGGAACGACTGGCGGCCGAGACGGGGTTCGAGCGGCCGGCGGCCCTGGCCGAGGTGAAGCGCTATACGTCGTCCCCGACATACCAGCTCTCGTACCTCTTCGGGCGCCACATGATCGAGAAGCTCAAGGCCGATGTGCAGGCGCGCGAAGGCGGCAGCTTCGACCTGCGACGCTTCCACGACACGCTCATCTATGGCGGGACGATGCCGGTCAGCTACGCGAGGCGACTGTTCGAGGACGCGCGCCCGTCATGAGGCGTGCCCCACTCCTCCTCGCGGTCGTGGCGCTCCTCGCGGGATGCGTCAGCGGCGACGCCACGCCAGCCCCGAAGCCCGCCTGTCCCACCGAGCCGCCGACGGCGATCTCGGCCCAGGCCACGCTGGCCGATGCGGGCTTCGCCACGGTGACCGTTGCGGGCGCGGTCGAGGGCAAGTTCGGCCTCGAGCTGTACGGAGCCGATGCACCGATCGCCACGGCGAACTTCGTGGCCCTGGCCCGATGCGGCTTCTACGACAGGATCAAGTTCCACCGGGTCCTCGCCGGCTTCGTCATCCAGGCCGGCGACCCGAACACCCGGACCCAGGACGGCGACTTTTCGGGCATCGGACGCGGAGGGGCGGGGTATGAGTTCGAGATCGAGCCACCCGCGGACCGGCTCGACTACGGACAGTATTCGGTCTCGATGGCGAACGACACCCGGGCGAACGACAGCCAGTTCTTCGTGGCGCTGGACGACCTGAATCGCGGCCTCCCGCGGTCGTACACGATCTTCGGACAGGTCGTGAGCGGCATGGATATCGTCGACGAGATCGCGGCCGTCCCGGTCAACGACCCGCGCGTCGGGATCCCGGCGACACCCGTCTGGATCGCGTCGATCGAGATCTCCGACAGCAGCGGGATCGTGCCATCCCCAGGCTCATGATCGCGTCCGAACGCTTTGCTTTGTAAAGGAATCTCAACCTCTACAAGCCTTGTCTAAAGAGAACAGGCGGTCTATCCTCTGGCTGCTGTTCGCACAGCGATTCATTACTGGTTGCAAGGCCATGGGTAGGTTAGGGTTAGGGTAGTACGGGAAACCGTGCGTGAAAGATGCCCTTGCGATTAGCGAATCCGGCAGCAATGAAGGCCCCCGCTTCGGCGGGGGCCTTCGTCTATCCTGATAGGGCCATGACCTCGCAACGTCGCCAGCGCAGCCTCCGGTCGCGCGTTCTGTGGGGTGCCGCCATCGCGGCGCTGATCGTGATTGCGCTGCTTCTCCTCTACTGGCAGCTGGCCGTGCAACCGCGCTTCTGGGACGTGATTACGCGCGGATCCAACTACTAGCGGCCGGGACCCAGGGGATCGCGCGACCGACGTTAGTCTTCAAAGATCCACATGCGCGTTCGCAGGTCATCAGGGCGTTCGAGCCGCACAGGTTTCCACTCCATCCGCCAATCGGATCCCGTCAAGTCGGCGACGAGGCTCTCGAGCTCCCACTCGGTCCCCAATACGACTGCGTGATCGAAGAATTTCCCCGTCGCGGGCTCAGGTCCGTCGCATCGTCCTGTCTGATCGTCACAAGCGCCCACGAGCAGCGGCTCTGACGCCCCAGCCGGCCGCATCGACGGTCAGTCCAGCAGCGCCCGGCCATTACGGCAGAGTGTGCAAGACGCTTGCACACTCTTCCAAAGCCCAAATGGAGTCGAGCCCGGATTCATTGACCGCCATCGCCATGGTGCGGAGCCCCACGTAGCAGGCTGATGAGCTCGGCCTGGAAGAGGTCGCGCTCCTCCGCAAGGTCGCTCCGCGCGAGATGGGCTGCCCTATTTCTGGTCCTTCGGCGTGGGGTCGGGTACGATGCGCTTCGCGGTGGTGGCCATGGATGTCGCGCCGGAGTTCGTGCACGACGGGCCCACCCGATACTGGCGCCGGTAGCTCAGTGGATAGAGCGTCGGCCTCCGGAGCCGAAGGTCGCAGGTTCGAATCCTGTCCGGCGCGCCAGCCTCTTCGGGCATCATCGGCGCATGCAGGAGATCGGACCCGACGCCGGGCTGCGCCGTCGCGATCGCGAGGATCGCGAAGCCGAAGAGGCGACGCTCAGCCTATCGGCGACCAGGTCGACCCCCACGCGTGGGCGGGTGCGACCCGAGGAGCCCGACGAGTTCCGAACGGCGTTCGAGCGCGATCGGGATCGGATCATCCATTCGAAGGCCTTTCGCCGCCTGAAGCACAAGACGCAGGTCTTCCTCAACCCCGAGGGCGACCACTACGTCACCCGCCTGACGCACACGATGCAGGTCACCCAGGTGGCACGCGCCCTCGCCGCCGCCCTGCGACTCAACGAGCCGCTGGCCGAGGCCATCGCCCTGGGGCATGACGTGGGCCACTCGCCATTCGGGCACACCGGCGAGGAGGCGCTCGGCCCCTACTTCGCGCCCGACGAGTGGCACCACGCCGGTCAGAGCGTGCGCATCTTCGAGGTCCTCGAGGACCTCAACCTGACGTGGGAGGTGCGTGACGGGATTCGCGCCCATTCGTGGAAGATCCAGCCGCCACCGGCGACCGCGGAGGCGTTCTGCGTCCGCTTCGCGGATCGCATCGCGTACCTCGCGCACGACGCCCTCGACGGGCTCCGCGCCGGCGTCATTCGCCAGGACGAGTTCCCGGCATCGGTGATCGAGCGCTTCGGCGGGCCGGGCCGCGCGTGGGTCGGCTCGATGATCTCGGCCGTCATCGACGAGTCGCTGCGCACCGGCGCCGTCCGGATGGATGCGCCGACCCTCGCCGTGATGAACGAGCTCCGCGACTTCATGTTCGCGCGTGTCTACCAGGCGACGGAGCAGCTTCGGCAGCAGCGACGGGCGGTCGGCATCATCCGGGCACTCATGGACTGGCACCTCGACCATCCCAATGAGATCCCCGACACGTACCGGCAGCACGAGGCATCGGCACAGACGCAGGCGGCCGACTACATCGCCGGCATGACCGATCGCTATGCGCTCACGACCCATGAGCGGTTGATCGGCCCGGCCGAGGGCCCCTAGCGGAAGACGCGCAGCGCCTTTGGACGGACCTCGAAGGTGACCGGCGTCGCCCCGATGCTGACCCCGTCCGCGTGGGCGGGCAGCGCGCGCCGCGTGCCCTCGATCGTGACGGTTCGGGCGTTGTACTGGAGGATGCGCGGCTCACGCTGTTGTTTCCGGCGCGCGATGGCCAGGAAATGCCGGACGACGTCGAGCCGATTCATCCCGTGGAAGACGGCCACGTTGAACAGGCCGTCGGTCGGATCCGCTCCCGCCGACACGGCGAATCCCATGCCGTGGTACGGCCCGTTGCTGACGGTGACGGCCGGCCCACCGGTCCGATACGAGGTGCCGTCGAGGATCAACCGCATCGGCGTCTTCCGCAGCCGCAGCGCACGCACCAGCGATCGCGCCGCGCGGAGCCAACCGCGGCGTTCGGCCACCTCGACCGCAAGGAAGCCGATCGCATCGATGCCAACGCCGGCGGCCTCGAAGAACGGGCGACCATCCTGCCCGTCACGCACGACCCATCCCGCGTCCATCTCCGCGGATCTTCCCTCGCCGATGACGTCGAGCGCCGCGTCGAGCGTGCCGGGAATCTGGAACCCGCGCGCCATGTTGTTGAAGCTGCCCATGGGCAGGACGCCGAGGGTCGCCTCCGCATGGCCGACCATTGCCGCGGCCACGCGCGACACCGTTCCATCGCCACCGGCCACGGCGATGTCGAACCCCTCGTCGGCAGCCGACCGCGCCAGCGCTCCGGCATCGTCATCATCCGCGAGCTCGTGGAGCCGCACCTCCATCCCGCGGCCCGAGAGCGCGGCGCGCAGGGCGTCCGGACGCAGGCGTTCAGGGTCATCGTCGAGGTTCGGGCCCGAGCCGGGCTTCCCGCCCGCGACCGGATTCACGAGCAGGAGCATGGGACGTCGCGTCACTCGATCCCCCGCTGGTAGGCCTGGAACGTCCCGTCGCCGCAGGCCAGCACGATGCGCTGCGGAAGCCGTGCATCGCTCGCGGCGGGCGCGATGCCGGGCTCGACGAACACGTCCCAGCGAGCGAGCCCGAACGACGTGCTGCCGGCGGCGTCGAGCGGTTTGTCGATCCCCTCCAACGTCGGCTCGGCCGCCGGGGATCCGACGGGCCTGAAGGCGGACGGCTCGTACGGGAGCGCGTCCGGGCACTCAGCCGGGGCGCCGGCTCGGAGGATGCCGAAGACGCCGAGGGCGATGAATACCGCCGCCGCGATGGTGCCGCATCCCGCAGCCCGCCAGTTCACGGCCGTACGATCCCGAAATCGTCGAATTCGCCGCTGGCGAGTGACCGGCTCGCCTCGGCCGAGGCCACCCGGGCGCCGTCGGGACCGGTGCGCATCAGCTGCTCCATCTCGTCGAGCTCCTCCCGATTCCCCTCCGCAACGAGCTCCACGCACTGCTCGTCGTTCGCGTTCATCACCCATCCGACAAGTCCCAGTCGTGACGCGTGCTGGCGTGCCCACCAGCGGAATCCCACTCCCTGGACACGACCGCTGACCCGCATCGTCAGCCGCTCGGCACTCACTGTCGGGGGGAGGGCAGGATCGGCCAGGCCAGCATGGCGGCTTCGAGCGCGAGGCGCGGTGCGGCGTTCTCGCGGAGTCCGTCGTGGACCTGCTCGAGGCGTCGCGCGGCCGCGCGCAGCGAACGGGCGCTGAGCCGCCCCGCGATCTCCTCGAGGTTCGGCGCCAGCTCGGCGGCCGGGGCCAGTCCCGGCCGGCCCGCGACGACGACGAGCAGGTCCCGGGTGAGGGCGAGCCACGCCTCGACGATCAGCGACGCGGCTCGGCGCTGGAGCGCCGCCGGCGTGCGTGCCTCGTCATCGGGCTCGGGCGACGCTGGCCGAACCGATCGGACCGTCTCGTCCAGGAGATCGCGCACGGAGCCGAACCGATCCGCCCGCCCGCGCTCGAGCAGCGACAACAGCTCGCCCTGGACGCGGCGACGCCATGTGAGCAGCTCGCCGTCCTCGGCGAAGGCAATCGCCGTCCCGGCCATACCATCCGCGATTCGGGCGAGGACGTTCGCCTGGTCCGCCGGAAGGCGGCGGACGTCCATGAGGTGGGCAACGAGCTCCTCGCGCGGCACCGCGCCGATGCGCAGAGCCTGGCAGCGGGATCGGATCGTCGGAAGCAGCTCCGCCGGCTCCTCGGCCACGAGGATGAACGTGTGGCGCTCGGTGGGCTCCTCGAGGACCTTGAGCAGTGCATTCTGGATCGGCTCACCGGCCCGATCGGCCTGCTCGATGAGCACGACCCGGCGATCCGCGACCACCGGCGCCCCGGCCGCGTTCAGCAGCCAGCGGCGAGCGGCCGCCACGATGCTCTCGCCGGACGACCGATCCTCACGCCAGGTCTCGGGAGACCCGACGACGAGGTCCGGATGCGCGCGCGCGCGGCCATCGCGGCATCCACGGCACGCGTTGCACGGCCGGGCCGGGCCCGGTGCGGCGCACAACAGGAGGGCGAGGAGATCGTCCACGAAGGCCCCCTTGCCGGAGCCCGGCGGTCCGTGGACGAGAAGCGTGCGGCCACCCTGCCGGCTGGTGGCGGCTCGCTCGGCCAGGCGCCGGGTCACCGGCTGTCCCAGACTGAGGAAGCCGCCGGGCGGCGCGCTCTCGATCATGGGTCGAGTATAGGTTTGGGGCCGGTGGCATACTTCCTGCACCCAATCCGGCCGAATACAGGAGGAAGCCATGCCGACAGGCCCGGCAGCGACGG
>JBPCOK010000198.1:0-4351 GCA_051000335.1 Candidatus Limnocylindria bacterium
CGTGTGCACGAGCGCTTCATGGCCTCGCCGGGGCATCGGGCCAACGTGCTGGATTCGCGCTTCACGCACGGGGGCGTCGGGGCCGCGGCCGCGGATAACAAGCAGTTCCAGGGGTACGTGCAGAACACGCGCATGTACACCGAGCTGTTCCTCCAAGCCTCCGGGGCGGCGGTGCCCGCTCCTCCTCCATCGAGCGGCGGAGGTGGTTCGGGGGGCGGATCCGGCGGCGGGTCCGGTGGGGGTGCTGCCGCGCAGCCGGCCGCTCCGGCGGCCACGCCGAAGCCCGAGCCGAAGCCGAAGGAGATGACCGTCGAGACCCCGCGCCGGCCGACGTCATCCGCCGGCGTCGACGGCGTGGCTACGCTCGTCGTGCAGCGCCCCACGATCGATATCGCCGGCCGGTTGGCCGCGGACGATGCGCTCGGAGTTACTCCCTCGGTCGAAACGGCCGCTGCCTCGGTCGTGGCGGCCACGAGCGTTCGACCGGCGCTGGAGGTGTCGGCGGCGGCACCCACCGAAGCCGGACTCTTCGACGGCATCGTCGGGTCGCTCCTCGGCTTCCTCTTCGGCTGACCAGCGTCCTGCCCGGGCACGGCCGGGCGATGCAGGCCCGTTCGGCATCGCCACGGTCGGTAGACTGCGCCGCATGACCGTGATCCTCGAGGCGCGCGACCTCGTGAAGCGCTATGCCCTCGGCGATGGCGAGGTGGAGGCCCTGCGTGGCGTCTCGCTCCAGGTGAACGCCGGCGAGTTCGTGGCGATCATGGGCAGCTCCGGATCGGGCAAGTCGACGATGCTCCATCTGCTCGGCGGCCTGGATCTCCCGACATCGGGTGAGGTGGTGATCGACGGGATCGGCATCTCGGGGCTCGACGAGGAACGGCGCACGCTGACCCGCCGCGACAAGACGGGATTCGTCTTCCAGTTCTTCAACCTCATCCCGCTGCTGAGCGTCGCGGAAAACGTGGCGCTGCCATTCCTCATCGCGGGCGATTCCAGCAGCCGGCACCGGGAGCGGATCGCGGAGCTGCTGGCAATGGTCGGCCTGGCTGACAAGGCGGACCACCGTCCGGACCAGCTCTCGGCGGGCGAGCAGCAGCGCGTGGCGCTGGCGCGGGCCCTTGCCACGAAGCCGGCCATCCTCCTCGCCGATGAGCCGACGGGCAACCTCGACTACACGACCGGCGCCGAGGTCCTGGACCTGCTGTGGGACTCCGCCGATCGGCTCGGCCAGACCGTGATCCTCGTGACTCACGATGCGCGGGCCGCCGCCTATGCCGACCGGGTCCTCGTCGTGCGCGACGGCCGGGTTCGCGACGAGATCATGCTCGGACGTCGACGCGACCACCAGGCCAGACCGCTGATCGCCCGCCTGGCCGAGCTGGGGCTCTAGCCGCCGATGCGCCTGGCGAGCATCGCCTGGCGCGGGCTCATGGCCCGCCCGCTGCGCACCGCACTGGCCGTCATCGGCGTGGGGCTGGGCGTCGCCGTCGTGACCGCCACGATCATCACGAGCGCCGCATCGGATGCGGCCCTTCGCAGCGCGACTGCGGACCTGCTGGGCGCGGCAGATGTGCGCCTCCGGGCGTTCGACGACAACGGGTTCACACCGCGCACGGTCCAGGCGCTCCGGGCGATTCCCGAGGTCATCACCGCCGCGCCCGTCAGCGAGCGCCGGCTCGTCGTGCACACCGCACCCGGAGACGACGAGCAGGTGTTCTCGCTCGAGGTCATCGGCATCGACCCGGACGTCGAAACGCGGATTCGCCAGCCGACGCTGACCGCCGGCGTCGGCCTCTCGGTTGACAGCCCGACCGACGCGCTCGTCCCCGAGTCGTGGGCGACGCGCAACGGCCTGCGGCTGGGGGATGAGCTGCGGCTGGACGGGCGGCGGGCGGGCCTGCCACCGCTGCGCATCATCGGGCTCATGGCCGATACCGGGTTCGCGGCCCTCGAGCGCGGCGACGTCATGCTCGTCTCGCGATCGACCCTCGACGACTCGTTCGAGGTTCCCGCGCCGATTCGCTACCTCGACCTCGACCTGGGCGACGGCAACGTCACCTCGGCGCTGGCGCTCGTCACCGAGCGCATGGACGAGCCGTTCATCGTCGAGACGGCCGCTGACGCTGCGGAACGACTGGCATCGGCCCAGGCCAGCTTCGGGAGCGTCGCCTTCCTCTTCGGGCTCATCGCCATGGTCGTCGGCGCCTTCCTTGTCGGGAACACGCTGGCCATGACGGTCGGGGAGCGGACGCGCGAGTACGGGCTGCTGCGTGCCGCGGGCACGACCTCGCGACAGGTGCTCGGGCTGGTGATGCGGCAGGGGCTCGCGCTCGGCGTCGCCGGCAGCGCGCTGGGGATCGTGGGAGGCATCGTCCTGGCGAGCGGGATGATCGGCTTCCTGTCGTCGACGCGCGCCGTCCTCGTGGTCGGGTTGCCGCTGCCTCTCGGTGGGCTGGCCCTGGCATTCGCACTCGGGCTGGGCGTGACGCTGGCGGGCTCCGTCGTTCCGGCGCTCCGGGCCGCCGGCCTCTCGCCCGTCGCCGCGCTGCGGCCGTCGCAGCGCCGAGCGCAGGGGTTGGGGGACCGGTTTCGGACGCTGCTCGTGGCCGAGCTTGTGGTCGTCGGTGCGGGCATCCTCCTCTTCCCGATCGAGCGGGCAGGAACGCCACTCCTGCCGCTGGTCCTCTCGCTGGCCCTGCTGCTGGGCGGCGCGGTCGCAACCGCCTACGTGCTCGAGCCGCTCGGCCGCGTCATCGGGCGCCCGTTCGAATGGTTCTTTGGAGCGCAGGGTCTGCTCGGCCGCGCGAACCTTTCGCGCGATCGGGTCCGAACCGGGCTGACCGTGGGGGCGATGATGATCGCGCTGGCGGCGGTGGTCGCGCTCGGCACCGTGGCCGAGTCCGCTCGGGCCGGCGCGGAGCGATGGGTGTCGTCGATCCTGCCCGGCGGCAACGCGATCCGGAGCAGCGTCCCGTTGGACGTCGAGTCGTTCCGTGCCACCTTCGACGCCACGCCCGGACTGCAGGTCGCCAGCCCGGTGCTCGAGCTCCCCGCCGTACGCGTCACCGACGAGGCGCAGGAAGAGGTGAGCCTCGCCGGGATCGACCCGAATGTGTTCCAGGATGCCGGCGCGCTCATCGTGAGCGGATCGGCGCGTGCCGACGCCTACGCGGCCCTTCGGAACGGCGGCGCCGTGCTTGTCCCGGCGTCATTCGCCGCGCGCGAAGGGATCGGGGCGGGGAGCACGATCATGCTGGGCCTCCCGGGCGCCGATCCCATCTCGTTCAAGGTGGCGGGGATCGTCGCCTACACCCTTCCGGGGCGCACGCCCGACGGAGCGCTGCTCATCAGCAACGCCGATGCGCGAGATCTCTTCGGAGCGACCGCCTCCTCGCTGTGGGTGATGATCCGCCAGCCGGAGATCCCGCCCGCCGCCTTCGCGACCTCGGTGCGCGACACCGCCACGCAGCTGGCGGCGCAGCCGCTCACCGCGCGCGACCTCGCGGGGGAGCTCGGCCAGTCACTGGATCGGCTCGTTGGCCTGTTCGACGTCCTGGCACTCATCGCCGTGGTCATCGGCGCATTGGGAATCGTGAATACGCTGGGGATCGGCATCAGCGAGCGCGTGCGAGAGATCGCCATCCTGCGCTCGCACGGCATGACGGTCGGGCAGGTGCAGGCCATGGTCGTCGCGGAAGCCGCGATCATGGGCGCCATCGCCGGCGTGCTGGCCGTGGTGACCGGGCTGCTCGTCGCGTTCGCGCTGGTCAACGGTGGGGCATCGGCGGATCTGGCGGCGGGCATCCGGCTGCCCTGGGCGCTGCTGGTCGCCGTCATCCTGGTCGGGACGGGAGTCGCCGCGCTGGCCGGGCTCTATCCCGCGCGGGTGGCGGCTTCGCTGCCGATCGTCCGACACCTCAAGCAGTTCGAATAGGAGGAGCAGACCTGTGTCAGCCGGACTATCCGAGGTCTCCGCGGGGCGCGGGTTCGTGGGGCGGCTCGAGACGGGAAGTGACCTCGTCGCCGAGATCGAGGCGTTCTGCTCCGAGCACGGCGTGGTCGCGGCACAGGTCACGGTCATCGGCGCGGTGCGACGGGCGGCGTACGCCTACTACGAGCAGCACGATCGGCGCTACCGCGAGCTCGAGTCCCGCACCCACCACGAGATCGTGGGATTCCTGGGGAATGTCTCGTTGCGGGACGACGAGCCGTTCCTCCATGCGCACGCCACCTTCGCCGATGCGTCCGGTGCCACGGTCGGCGGCCACCTCCTGCGCGGCTGCGAGGTCTTCGCCGCGGAGGTCATGATCCGGGAGATCAGCGGCGTGTCGCTGGTGCGGACGCCGGA
>JBPCOK010000172.1:0-8622 GCA_051000335.1 Candidatus Limnocylindria bacterium
CAGGCACACAAGCACCCGGCCCAGCTGTCCGGCGGCCAGCAGCAGCGCGTGGCGATCGCGCGGGCCCTGGCCATGAACCCGAAGATCATGCTGTTCGATGAGCCCACCTCCGCGCTCGATCCCGAGATGATCAGCGAGGTGCTCGACGTCATGCAGTCGCTGGCCCGCGACAGCGGCATGACGATGATCGTGGTGACGCACGAGATGGGATTCGCGCGGGCGGTCGCCAACCGCATGGTCTTCTTCGATCACGGCGAGATCATCGAGATCGGGACGCCGAAGCAGATCTTCGAGGAGCCAACAGAGGAGCGAACGAAGCAGTTCCTGTCCCAGATCCTCCACTAGTCCGGCCGCGTCGGTTGACCGAGTCACCGACTTCGGCGAATCTGGGTAATTCTATGACTCAGGTTTGACGGCACGGGCCACCGCACCGTAGCCTCCGATCGCCGCCCACTTCGACTCCGCTCGAATCGGTGACCGATCGACCTTGTCCCCTCCACCCGTCGACCTCGACCACATCCGCGTGCGGTACGCGACGTTCCGAGCGCACGCCGCGCCCGAACGTGAGCGGCTGGCCCGGGAGCTCCACGCCTCCGTCGCCGTCGAGCACGTCCTGCTCGAGACCTGCCATCGGGTCGAGCTCGCCACCGTCGAGGAGGGAGCCGTCGCCGATGCACAGCTGCGCGGGGAACCGGCGATCCGGCGCATCTTCGAGGTCGTCGCCGGATTCGACTCGGCGGTCGTCGCGGAGGAGCAGCTGCTCGGCCAGGTCCGCGGCGCGTACGAATCAGCGCTGGCAGCCGGCACGACCGGACCGATCCTCAACGAGCTGTTCCGGCGTGCGCTGAGATTCGGTCGCAGCGTGCGGAGCCACGCCCGTCCCGGATCGGATCGCTCGCTCGCGGATGTCGGTGCCGATTGGCTCGCAGCGCACATCGCCGACGCGGCAACGACCGTCCTCGTCATCGGGACGGGTGAGATGGGGCGGCGCGTCGCGGTGCGACTGGCGGCACGCGGCCATCGGATCGTGGTGTCGTCGAGCTCCGGCGAGCGTGGCGGTGCGCTGGTCGAAGCGCTCCCCGGAGACAGGCATCGACTGCGCGTCGGGGCCATCACCGGGCGCGAGCTGGACGAGGTGGCGGCCGTGGCCATTGCCGTTCGAACCCGGTCGCCGATCCTCTCGGCCACCGAGCTTGCCGACGCCCGGCCCTGGGTGCTCGACCTGTCGATGCCGAGCGCGGTGGACGAAGCCGCGGCGAAGCTGCTGGGCGACCGCCTCCTCACGATCGATGCGCTCGGCATGCAGACGGACAGCGCCCCGATTCTCGCCCCGTCCGTCGAGCGCCGCCTGCGACGTGCGATGGAGACAGAGGTCGAAGCCTTCATCACCTGGCTCGGAAGCCGGGCGGCCGCTGACGCGCTCGAGGTGCTCCACGCCGAAGCCGATGCCGTCCGCCGCCGCCATCTGGAGCGTCTCCGCTCGGGGGGCTCGCTGGACGAGGACCAATTCGCGGCCGTCGAGGCCGCCGCGAGTGCCATGGTCGGCGAGCTCCTTCACGGCCCATCCCTCGAGCTTCGTCGTGGCGGCGCCGACGCGGACACCATCCGCCGCCTCTTCGGCCTCGAGGCATGACGGCAACCGCCACGCTCCGGATCGGGACACGCCAGAGCCGCCTGGCCGTGGCCCAGGCCGAGATCGCGGCTGCGGCCATCGCCCCCCACCTGGGGCGTGCGGAGATCATCCCGATCGCGACCCGTGGCGACGCGATCAGCGTGCGGCGCCCGCACGCTGGTTGGGTCGAGGTCGACGGACAGTTCACCCGGGAGCTCGAACGCGCGCTGCTCGACGCACGCGTCGACCTCGTCGTCCACTCGTTCAAGGACCTTCCGACCGAGCCGGTTGCCGGGTTGGTCATCGGCGCCGTGCTCGAGCGGGCTGACGCTCGCGACTGCCTCGTCACCGCCGATGACGGGGCCCTGGGAGATCTTCCCTTCGGGGCACGAATCGGCACGAGCTCGCCACGCCGCGCGGCGCAGCTGGCCGCTGCCCGGTCCGACCTGATCGCCGTCCCGCTGCGAGGGAACGTCGAGTCGCGCCTGGCGCGCCTGCGGGCCGGCGAATTCGACGGCCTGATGCTCGCGGCTGCCGGCCTTGACCGGCTCGAGATCCGGGTGCCGGACCATGCCCGCCTGTCGTTCGACCTCGTGCTGCCGGCCCCGGCCCAGGGGGCGCTGGCCGTCCAGGTGCGGACGGATGCGGCGGAGCTCCGCATCGCCCTCGAGGGCGCGAACCATGCCCCGACCCGCATCGGCGTCGAAACGGAGCGGGCGCTGCTCCGGGCACTGGGCGGCGGCTGCCTGGCGCCACTGGGAGCCCTCGGCGAGGTACGGGATGGGATGCTCCATCTCAGGGCCGCATTCGAAGCGGCGGACGGGACGCTGCGCCGCGCCGAGGCCCGTGGCCCGATCGTCGACGCCGCGGAGGTCACGCGGCAAGTGGCCGCACGGATCGGCAGCGCATGACCGGCCCGATCCTCGTCACCCGGCCCGCCGGCCAGGCAGAAGAGCTGATCCAGCTACTCGAGGCGCGTGGCATCGGGGCCGTGAGCGTCCCAACCGTCGCCATCGACACGACGACTGCGGCTGACGACCTCGACCCCGTCCTCGCGGGGCTGGCCGGTGCCGACTGGCTCGTGCTCACCAGCGCGAACGGAGCCGATGCGCTCGCCGAACGGCTCGCCGCCAGCGGCCATCGGCTGCCCGTGGCCACCCGGGTGGCGGCCGTTGGGCCGTCCACCGCCGATGCCCTCGCCCGGGCCGGGATCCGCGTCGACCACGTTCCGTCCGAGTACCTCACTGTCGCGATCGCGGATGGCCTCGGCGACGTGGCCGGACGGCGCATCGTCCTGGCCCGCGCCGATGCCGCCACGCCGGACCTGCGCGATGCGCTCCTGGCCCGAGGGGCTCGGGTGGAGGAGGTCGTCGCCTACCGAACCGTCGAGGGTCCGGGAACGAGCCGCGACGCCCTGCAGGCCGCGCTCCAGGCCGGTCTCGCCGGGATCGCCTTCACCAGCGGCTCGACCGTGCGTGGCCTGACCCGGCTCGCCGGCGGCCTGCACCGAAGCCGCGCGCGGACGCTTCCGGCCTTCTGCATCGGGCCGGTGACGGCGACCGAGGCCCGGAACTCGGGATTCCACATTGCCGGCGTCGCGCAGCCCCACACGGCCGAAGGGCTCGCCGACCTCATCGCCATCACGCTGCCACGGGAGAGCTCATGACCCTCGTTTCCGACCCGAAGGCCACCGCGCCGATCCACCGTGGCCGCCGGCTGCGGCGCACGCCGGCGCTGCGTTCGCTCGTCCGCGAGACGCGGCTCGATCCGGCCATGCTCGTGGTGCCGCTGTTCGTTCGGCCCGGCCACGGTCTGCGCGAGGCGATCGGCTCGATGCCCGGCCAACATCGGCTGAGCGTCGACATGCTCGCCGATGCCGGGGAACGGCTGATGACCGCGGGCGTTCGCGCCGTGCTCCTCTTCGGACTCCCCGAGAGCAAGGACGCGGATGGCTCAGGTGCCTTCGCGGATGACGGCATCGTCCAGGACTCGATTCGGGCGTTGCGCAGGGCCGTCGGCGACGAGCTGGCGATCATCGCCGACGTGTGCCTGTGCGAATACACCTCGCACGGGCACTGTGGCGTGCTCGACGGTACGGCGATCGACAACGACGCGACACTCCCCCTCCTTGCGCGGACGGCGGCGTCGCTCGCCCGGGCCGGCGCCGATATCGTCGCCCCGAGCGCGATGATGGATGGCCAGGTCGCGGCCATCCGCGCAGCGCTGGACACGGACGGGCTAGGCGACACGGCGATCCTGGCCTATGCCGCGAAGCATGCCTCCGCCTTCTACGGACCGTTTCGTGAGGCCGCCGCTTCGGCTCCGGCCTTCGGGGATCGGCGCTCGTACCAGATGGACGCCGCCAATGGCCGCGAGGCGTTGACCGAGATCCTGGCCGACCTCGACGAGGGCGCCGACATGATCATGGTCAAGCCCGCCCTGCCGGCGCTCGACATCGTGGCCGCGGCGCGGGCCGCCACCGGGGTCCCGATCGCGGCGTACCAGGTCAGCGGCGAGTACGCGGCGATCTGCGCGGCCGCGGACCGCGGCTGGCTTGACCGACGGGCGGCGGCACTCGAGTCCCTGACCGCCATGACGCGGGCGGGTGCCGGGATCCTCGTGACGTACTTCGCGCTCGAGGCCGCCGGCTGGTTGCGGGAGATGGACCGATGAGCGACGAGCGCTTCGTCCATGCCTGGCTCCTGCGCCTCGACCCGGCCTGGCGGCGCCAGGATTCCGCCACCCGGCGCACGGAGGTCGACGCCTTCTGCTCGGCGGGCGGCGCCGCGGAGCATCGGCTCATGCAGCACACGTACTCGACCATCGGACTGCGTGCGGAGGGCGACCTCCTTCTCTGGCGCATGAGCGAATCGATCGAGGCGCTCGAGGAGACTGCGGCCGACCTGCTCGGCTCGGGGATCGGCCGCTGGATGACGCCATCGATCAGCATGATCGGCCTGACGCGACCATCGCAGTACGTAAAGCGGCCGACGACCCAGGAGCAGTCCCTGTTCAGCGGTGAGCGCTCGAAGTATCTCGTCGTCTACCCGTTCACGAAGTCCGTCGAGTGGTACCTGGCGTCCGCCGAGGAGCGCCAGGACATCATGAGGGGCCACATGCGCGTGGGGCATCGGTACCCGCAGGTGCGCCAGCTGCTCGCCTACTCCTTCGGGCTCGATGACCAGGAGTTCATCGTCGCCTACGAGACCGATGAGCTCATCGCCTTCCAGGACCTGGTCCGCGAGCTGCGTGAGACAGAGTCCCGACGCTCCACCGTCCGCGACACGCCGATCATCACCGGCATCCATCGACCGCTGGGCGAGATCCTCGGGCTCCTGTCGGGGCCGGACCAGTGAGCGTGACCCTGGAGACGACACGCTCGGACGAGCTGATGACCCGCGCTCACCGGCTGTTCCCCGGAGGCGTGAACTCGCCGGTTCGCGCCTTCGGCGCCGTGGGCGGCACGCCACGGGTGATCGAACGGGCGCTCCGCGCCCGGGTGTGGGACGTGGATGGCAATGAGCTGCTGGACTATGTCGGATCCTGGGGGCCGATGATCCTCGGCCACGCTCACCCCGCGGTCGTGACCGCCATCTCCGAGGCGGCGACGCGCGGGACGAGTTACGGCGCGCCGAACCCACACGAGATCGAGCTCGGAGAGCTGATCGTCGAGGCCATGCCGTCGATCGAGCGGCTGCGCTTCGTCAGCTCGGGGACCGAGGCGGCCATGAGCGCCATCCGGCTCGCCCGCGCCGCCACGAAACGCGACGCGATCATCAAGATGACGGGGGGCTACCACGGCCACGCCGATGCGCTGCTCGTCGAACCCGGATCCGGCGCCATTGGCATGCCGGCCAGCGCTGGCGTCACCCGCGGAGCGGCTCGCGATACGCTTGTCGCTCCCTACGACGACCTCGGCGCGGTCGAGCGCCTGCTCGATGGAACACCGGTCGCGGCCGTGATCGTCGAGCCCGTGGCCGCGAACATGGGCGTCGCAGCGCCGGCGCCGGGCTACCTCGCAGGCCTGCGCGCGCTCACGGAGCACCACGGCGCGCTGCTGATCTTCGATGAGGTGATCACCGGCTTCCGCGTCGCGCGCGGGGGCGCCCAGGAGCGCTACGCCGTGACGCCGGACCTCACGGTGCTCGGCAAGATCATCGGCGGCGGGCTGCCGGTCGGTGCCTACGGTGGTCGCGCCGACCTCATGGCGCATGTGGCACCCGACGGTCCGATGTACCAGGCCGGCACGCTGTCGGGCAACCCGCTCGCGATGGCCGCCGGCGCCGCGACGTTGCGCGAGCTCACACCGGCGACGTACGCGAGGCTGGAGCAGTCCGGCGCCACGCTGGAGTCCGGCCTCGCGGAAGCTGCGCATGCGGCCCATGTGGACGTCCGTATCAGCCGGGTGGGGAGCCTGCTCACCATCTTCATGGAGGACGGCGGCTACCCATCCTTCTTCCACGCCATGCTCGACGCCGGGATCATGCTGCCGCCCAGCCAGCACGAGGCCTGGTTCATCTCGACCGCCCATGCATCCGACGACCTGGCGCTCACGGTGCGTGCCGCACGCACTGCCTTCGCCGAATCTCTCGCTCCAGCAGAGGACCGATGATCGATAGCGCACCGACCCCAACGACCACCTGGACCGGCGAATCCCGATTCTGTGCCGCGCTGGGCCACGAGCAGCCGGACCGCACCCCCGTCTGGTTCATGCGCCAGGCCGGCCGCTGCCTCGCCGACTACCGCAAGCTGCGGCAGCGCTATCCGATCCTCACGCTGGCGAAGACGCCGGAGCTGTGCACCGAGGTCACCGTGATGCCGGTCACCGCCTTCGGCGTGGATGCGGCTGTGCTCTTCGCGGATATCATGATCCCGCTCGAGCCGATGGGGGTCAGCCTCGAGATCCAGCCCGATGTCGGGCCGATCATTCACGATCCGATCCGATCCCGCGCCCAGGTCGACGCGCTGCGGACCTTCGACCCGGCGGAGGGCGTCGGCTTCGTCATGGACGCCATCCGCCTCGTGCGACGCGAGCTCGACGGGAAGCAGGCCGTCATCGGCTTCAGCGGTTCGCCGTTCACCCTGGCCTGCTACCTCATCGAGGGCCGGCCGTCGCGCGACTACGCGATCGCCAAGGCCCTCATGTACCGCGAGCCCGAGGCGTGGCACGCATTGATGGAGAAGCTGTCCACGGTGGTCATCGACTATCTCAACGCCCAGATCGCGGCCGGCGTGCATGTCGTCCAGATCTTCGACTCGTGGGTCGGCGCGCTCGGCCCGTCCGATTACGTGACATACGTCCAGCCCCACGTGGCGCGCATCTTCCGCGAGGTGCGTGGCGCGCCAACCATCCACTTCGGCACGGGGACCGCGGCTCTCCTGGAACCGATGACCGTGGCCGGAGGCGACATCATCGGGGTCGACCATCGCCAGTCGCTCGACCGGGCCTGGGAGCGCATCGGCTTCGACCGCGGCGTGCAGGGCAATCTCGACAGCACGCGGCTGATTGCCGGTTGGGACGCAACGGCCGAAGGCGCGCGCGACGTGCTGCGCCGCGCTGCGAATCGGCCCGGCCACATCTTCAATCTCGGGCACGGCGTCATGCCGGACAGCGACCCGGACCTGCTCCGACGGCTCGTGGACCTCGTGCATGCGGAGTCGGCCCGATGAGCGCACGTTTGGGCGTCCTCCTCATGACCTACGGCTCACCGGCCGACGATCTCCACGACCTGCCCGAGTACCTTGCGGCGGTGCGTGGCGGCCGAAGGGCGCCCCCGGAGCTGGTGGACGAGTTCCGCCGGCGATACGAGCTCATCGGCGGCTCACCCCTCATCCCCATCACGCGCGGACAGGCGACCGCGATCGAGCGGCACCTGCGCGGCGACGGCGTCGATGCGCGTGCCTCGGTGGGGATGCGATTCTCGTCCCCCTCGATCCTCGATGGGCTGCGCGAGCTCCGCCAGTCGGGGT
The DNA here is from genome assembly GCA_051000335.1 of Candidatus Limnocylindria bacterium. Lineage (GTDB taxonomy): Bacteria > Chloroflexota > Limnocylindria > QHBO01 > QHBO01 > JACDBZ01. The sequence goes on from JBPCOK010000172.1 coordinate 7,583, forward strand.
GCGAGGCGGTCACGGCCATCGTGATGAGCCCGCAGTACTCGGAGCTGCTGATGAGCGGCTACCGGCGCGCACTCGATGCCGCCGTCGCCGAGATGGCCCTCACGGCGCCTCGGGTCGAGCTGGCTCCGGCATGGCATACCGAGCCCGGTTTCCTCGCCGCCGTCGCTGAGCGCTTGCGCGACGGCCTTGCGGGCCTCCCCGCTGGCACGCCAGTGCTCCTCACCGCGCACTCGCTGCCCCGTCGCGTCGCCGAGGCCGAGCCCGGCTATCTCGACCAGTTGCGGGAGACCGCCGAGGCCGTGGCCCAGGCGGCCGGACTGGACCGCGCCCGGTGGCACTTCTGCTGGCAGTCGGCCGGACATGAGCCCGGCGAATGGATGAAGCCGGACTTCAGCGACCTGCTGCCGGAGCTTCGCGCCGCCGGTCACCGGTCTGTCCTCGTTGCACCGGTCCAGTTCCTGGCGGATCACCTCGAGATCCTGTACGACGTCGACATCGGCGCACGTGAGCAGGCGACAGCCGAGGGCATGACATTCGCCCGGATCGAGTCCCTGAACGTGTCGCCCACGTTCATCGGGGCACTCGCGGCAATCGCCACCCGCTCGCCGGCCGATCTGGAGGCCCAGCCCGCCTGAGCGTCGCATCGTCTACCGTGGACCGATGCAGCGAGTCGAGCATCGCATCGTCATCGGCGCAGCCCCTGCGGAGGTCTTCGCGTACATCTCGGACCTCGACCGACTCGCGGAGTGGCAGACCGGGGTGACCGAGGCGCGCCGAACGTCGGACGGAGCGATGCGTGTCGGCGCAACGGCTCAGGTCACGCGCGAGCTCATGGGCCAGCGCATCGCGGCGCCGCTGACCGTGACCGAGTTTGCACCGCCGAACCGGCTCGCGGTCGAGAGCGAGGTGAGCGGCGTGCGGGCCCTCGCGACGCTGGAGGTCGAACCATCCGGCGCCGATAGCGAGCTGACGTTCGCCATGGAGATCCGCGGCTCGATGCTGACCTCCTTCATGGAGCCGATGATCGCCGGCGCGGCCGG
>JBPCOK010000033.1:0-7845 GCA_051000335.1 Candidatus Limnocylindria bacterium
ACGATCGCGCCGGCCGACGCGAGCGACTCGTAGTCATACGGCAGGTTCAACGACCCGGCGTCGATCGCCCCGCCTCCCGGCCCGCCGACGAAGAGCGCCTTCGTGGTCCCCGTCCCGCCCCCCGCCAGCCCGAGCAGGTCGATGAGCGGCGTGCCGAGCAGCACCTCGATGAGCCCGGTCTCGCCCGCGCGCCCCATGACCGTCACGAGCTTCGTGCCGCGACTGCCCTCACTGCCGACCGAGGCGAACGCTTCCGGCGAGTGAGCCATGATCCACGCGACGTGGGCCAGCGTCTCCGCGTTCTGGACGACGGTCGGAGCTCCACCCAGGCCGCGTTCGGCCGGGTACGGGGGACGGATGAGCGGCATTCCACGGTCGCCGGAGAGCGCGTTGATGAGGGCCGTCTCCTCACCGGCGACGTAGGCGCCCGAGCCTTCCCACACGCTGAGCTGCACGCTCGCATCGGTGCCGAGGACCAGGTAGCCGGCCAGGTGTGCGTCGGTTGCCTCGGCGATCGCGGAGCGCAGTCGTTCGATGGCCAGGGTGCAGTCCCGACGCACTGCGATGATCGCCTCGCTGGCGCCGACCGCGAACGCGGCCATCACGAGTCCCTCGATCACGAGGTGCGGGTTGCCCTCCGCGAGCGCGCGATCGCCGAGCGCGCTGGGATCGGCGGCCATGAGATTGGCGACCACGACCTTGCGATCTGCGGCGGTATCGCGGGCGACGCGCCACTTCGCGGCCGTGGGGTACCCCGATCCGCCGCGTCCTCGCAGCCTGGCGGCCTCGATGTCGCGGATCACCTCTTCGGGGGCGAGCCCGGTGATCGCCCGCTCGAGGCCGGCGTAACCTCCGTGGTCCCGGTAGCTGGAGATGCTCGCCGGATCGACCCGGCCGATATCGGTGAGGAGACGCGGCTCGCCGCCGTCGATGAGGTGGATCTGGGGAGAGAGGGTGCTGGCCATCGTCAGGCGGAGGTTCCCGCCGACGCCGCGGACGAGCGTCGCTCGCCGACGATATGCCGGGCCTTCTCTTCGTCCAGCGGGCCGTACACGAGCGTGTCGATGCGCATCGCCGGGCTGATGGCACCGGCTCCGACATCGGATCGGGTCTCGAGCGTGAATCGGCCGTCGGGGGTGGTCTCACCGGCACGAATCCCGAGCTCGGACTCCAGCGCGTCGAGCAGCCGATCTCCACCCGCGAAGCGGCAGGCGGCGCAATCACAGACCGTGACGATGTGCCCGGGCGCCGGCAGGAGGCGGAACCCGCCCAACCCGGCGGCGCCGAACACCTGGGCCCAGTGGATCGTCATGCGGTCGCTGACGCGTCGCAGCGCTCGTTCCGGCAGATACGCGTAGCGCTCCTCGATCGCGCGAAAGATCGCGACGAGCGCCTCGGGCCGGCCGCCGAAGCTCTCCACCACCCCGTCCACGAACGGCGTATCGATCTCCTCGTCCCAGCGCGCCGCGTTGCGCATCGGCCGAGCGTCCAGTCCGGCCCGCCGGTACGCGTTCGGGTCCTTGCGTTCGTCGTAGATCTCCGGCATCCCGTATCGGATCCGGTTGCCCTGGCTGTCGAAGCCGCTCATGTCGATGGCCTCGACGGGGCAGACCTGCGCGCACTGGAAGCAGACCTCGCACTTGTGCTCACCGAACGGGTCGTAGATGAGATCGAGGCGGCCGCGCCAGCGATCCGGGATCTCGGGGCGCTCCTCGGGATACTGTCGCGTGACCTTCGGAGCGAAGAAGTTGCGGAACGTCGTCGCCATACCCTTGGCGATGCCGATACCGGGGAAAGCCATGGATCCGTCCTCCTATAGGTCGAAGACGACCACGGCGATGGCCGTGATGAAGAGGTTGACGAGGGCAAGCGGCAGGAGAACCTTCCAGGCCATGCTCATCAGCTGGTCGACGCGGACGCGTGGGAGTGTGGCGCGCAGCCAGACCGCGATGGCCACGAAGACATAGGTCTTCAGGAAGAACCAGAAGATCCCGTACAGCGTGCCGACGAAGCCCTCGAGCTGAGCCGGGAACGGCCACGGGGCCAGCCAGCCGCCGAAGAAGAGGGCCGCCAGGATGCCGCTCATGATGAACAGGGCGACGTACTCGGCGAAGAAGAAGAAGCCGAACCGCATGCCCGAGTACTCGGTGAACGGACCGGCCACGAGCTCGGAGTCGGCCTCGACCATGTCGAACGGCGTGCGGTTCACCTCGGCCAGCGAGCTGACGTAGAAGATGCCGAGCCCGACCGGCTGCCACAGGAGCAGCCAGCCATGGTCGAGCTGCCAGAGGATCAGCTCGCTGAAGTTCAACGTCCCGGCCAGCACCACCGCGCCGACGATGGACAGGGTCAGCGGGATCTCGTAGCTCACCATCTGCGCCGCCGAGCGCAGCCCGCCGAGCAGGGAGTACTTGTTGTAGCTCGCCCAGCCGGCCACCAGCAGGCCAACCACCGAGAGCCCGAGCACGGCGAAGAAGTAGACGATCCCGATGTTGAAGTCGGCCGCGATGGCGCCGGGCGCGAACGGGATCACGAGCATGCTCATCGCGGCGGCCATGTAGACCATCCAGGGCGCCAGGGTGAAGGTGCTGCGATCCGCCTGGTCGGGGACGGTGTCCTCCTTGGCCAGCACCTTGAAGCCGTGGATCGTGCTCTGGAACATGCCGCTCGGGCCGATCCGGTTCGGACCAAGCCGCAGGTTCATGCTGGCGATGACCTTCAGCTCGATCTGGATGATGATGAAGGCCGTCGGCACGGTGAGCAGCAGGAGCAGCGTGGTGGCCAGGATGAATCGGCCGATGCCGAGGAGCAGATCGAGGTCCATCGGCTACTTGTCCACGCCGCCCATGACCGGGTCGAGGCTGGCCATGACGGCCATCGTGTCGGCGACCAGCCGCCCCGGCATGAGCTTCGGCATGGCCTGGAGGCTGATGAAGCTGGGGTCGCGCATCCGGAACCGATAGGGGTTGGGGCCGCCGTCGCTGATCGAGTACACGCTGTAGAGGCCGCGCGGGGACTCGACCGCGCCGTACGCTCGGCCGGGCCGCGGACGGATGATCCCCGGCACCTGCGCCTGCACCGCACCGTGGGGCATCTTGTCGATGATCTGGTCGATGAGGTGGATGCTCTGCTTGATCTCGGCGATGCGCTGCAGGTAGCGGGAGTAGGAATCCCCGCCCTGCTGGGTGATGACGTCGAACTCGAGCTCGTGGTAGATCGAGTAGGGCTTCGCCTTACGAACGTCGAACGGCACGCCGCAAGCGCGCAGGTTCGGACCGGTGACGCCGAGGCTGATCGCCTGCTGGCCGGTGAGCGTGCCCATGTCGATCGTCCGCGCCCGGAAGATCTCGTTGTCGGTGATCATCCGCTCGTTCATCTCGATGTTCTTCAGCACGTGGCCGCGCCACGTGCCGAGGCGGCTGAGGAACTCGTCGTTGGTGTCGAAGTTCACGCCGCCGACTCGGAAGAAGTTGAAGAGCATGCGCTGGCCGCTGATGGCGCTCAGCAGGTCCACGATCTCGTCGCGGTTGATGAACGCGTACAGGATTGGGGTCAGGCCGCCCATGTCGAGCGCCAGAAAGCCCATCATCAGGCCGTGGCTCGACACGCGCTCCAGCTCCACCACCAGCGCCCGAATGTACTCGGCCCGCTTCGGCGGCCGGATGCCGTAGAGCTTCTCGAAGGCGATGGCCGGCGCGTGCTCGTTGTGCATCGTGGACAGGTAGTCCATCGGGTCGACGTAGGTGAGCACCGTCGTGTAGGTGGCGTTCTCGCACAGCTTCTCGATGCCGCGGTGCAGATACCCGAGGACCGGGTCGATGTCGACGATGATCTCGCCGCGGACCTTGACCACGAGCCGCATCACGCCGTGGGTGGATGGATGCTGCGGACCCATGTTGACGAGCATCTCGCCCTCGCCGAGCGTGTAGACCTCGCGCTCTCGCTCCGTCTGCGGGGGCCGGTCCGGGATGCCGACCTGATCGAAGCCGGCGTACTCGCCGGTTTCCGTTCGCGTCGGGGTCAGGCCGGCGACCGCGCGCAGGCGCTCCTCCTCGATCCGATCCAGCTCGATCGGGTCCGGGACTCGCGTCTCCGGATCGGTGCGCGTCATCGCGGCCGGCTCTGGCTTGCCAGCGTCTCGCCGCCGGTGACCGCCTCTCCGGGCGCATCGTCGCGCTGCGCCGATGGCGGGAAGGTGACGCCGGGCGTCGTGTTGAACCTCGTGAGATCCCAGGTCTCTGGGCGCTCGAGCGGGTTCACGCCGGCGGCCGGGGAGTCGGCGGCGTCATCGGGCAGGACGAAGTCCCGGCGCTGCGGGAAACTGCGGTAATCGGGGCTCATGTAGATCCGACGCAGGTCGCGGTTGCCCTCGAACACGATGCCCATCATGTCGTACATCTCGCGCTCGTGGAACATCGCTCCTTCCCACAGGTCGGTGATCGTGGCGATCCGCGGATCGGCCCGATCCACGTGCGCGCGGATGCGGAGCCAGCCGGGGTGCTTCCAGCTGAACAGGTGGTAGACCACTTCGAAGTGCGCACCAGGGCCGTAGTCCACCGCGGCCGCATCGGCGAGCATGAAGAAGGCGAGGTCCTCGTCGTCACGGAGGGTCCGAAGGACGTCGTGTGCGCGCGCGCCATCCACCCGGTACTCGACGGTGTCCTCGTCGGTCCACAGGTCACGGAGGTCGGAGCTGAGACGCTCGGCCAACACCCGGACGAGCGCGCCGGCGGCGACGGGCGTGGTCAGCGGACGTCTCCTTCCCAGCGCGTGCGCTGCGGTCCGCGATCGACGTACGTGCTCCACTGGCCGCGTCGCTGCTTCACGAGCTCGTGAAGCTTCATCATGCCGTAGATGAGCCCCTCCGGCCGCGGCGGGCAGCCGGGAACATAGACGTCCACCGGCATGACCCGGTCGACGCCCTGCACGACGCTGTAGCTGCGCTTGAAGCGGCCGCCCGACGTGGTGCACGTGCCCATCGCCACGCACCACTTCGGCTCAGGCATCTGCTCCCACAGTCGAACCAGGGGTCCGGCCATCTTCGTGGTCAGCGTTCCCGCCACGATCAGGACGTCCGCCTGGCGCGGGCTGGCGCGGAACGGGAACATCCCGAAGCGGTCAATGTCGTTGACGCTGGTCGCCGTGCTCATCATCTCGATCGCGCAGCAGCTCAGCCCCGAGAGCAGCGGCCACAGGGAGTTGGCGCGGATGAGGTCGAGGATGTAATCGGCGCGAGTCGGGATCACCTCGAGCAGGCCGTGAAAGCCCCCCTGGGGATGCTCCTCCATGCCGAACTCGCGGAGCAGGTCGTTGTCTCCGGCCTGGTCCGGGATGACGATGCCGCTGCCGGAGGTTGATGCCGCCTCGGGCTTCGGTTGGGTCGGTGGGTCTACTGCCATCGCAGGTCACCCTTCTTCCACGCGTACAGCTCGCCGAACATGAGGATCCCAAGGAAGATGCCGATGAGGATGATCCCCTGGAACTCGAGCGCCCGCACGGTGATGGCCCACAGGTAGACGAAGATGATCTCCACGTCGAAGGCCACGAAGAGCAGGGCGTACAGGTAGAAGGCCAGCCCGAAGCGGCTCCAGGTGTCGCCGATGGTGTCGACGCCCGACTCGTACGGCAGGCCCTTCTGCGGCCGGCGCCGCCGATGCGTGATCAGCCAGCTGAACAGGATCGTGCCGAAGACGAAGGTCGTCGCGGCGAACGCGAATCCGATGACGTAGAGCAGTCCGGTGTGATCCATCTCCACTCCGGTTGCACGCGGTGCATTGGCGAGTCGGGCCGTGGCCCGACGCTGAGGTTCGTCGTTGGTGGAGCAGGACGGGCTTCGAGCACGGCCAGCTCATTCACAGTCTAGCAGGGGTGCTCCGCGGCGTGGATCGGCCGACACGTCGAGTGGATGGTGGATCGGGGACGTTCCGGCGCCACGCGCAGTGTGTCCTATCGCCCCTGCCACGCCGCGGCCACGATCAGTCGCAGGCCGTCGCTCACCAGCGCGTGCCCGCCGAGGAGGAACGGAATGCGCGCCGACGCGGCGGCGTCCGTCAGCTCCCGGAGCCAGGGCGTAGCGATACGCGATGCGTCACCGAAATCGGACGCCAGGCGCTCCTCTTCGGGAGGCCATGCCGATGCGTCCGACGAGCTCGCCCGTGCCGCCATCAGCACTCGCGAGTCGAGAACGACCGCGTCTCCGAGGCGCGACAGCTCGGCCACGAGCTCGGCCGGGGACGAGCGATCCATGAGCGCCGCGAGGATCGAGCGGGGGTGCGATCCCGGATCGCGCGCCGACCGCATTCCGCGCTCCTCGACGAAGCCCCGGACGCGACACGCGGTCTCGGTCTCGAGCTCCTGCCACGTCACGCCGGGGATCCGTCCGGCCACCACCAGCTCGCCGCCCCGGTCGCGGATCACCTCGCCGATCCGCTCGAGCTGCGGCACCTCGAGCGCGCGGTCGCCGGGCACTCGAGCCATCTCCAGGTAGCCGCGCACGCCCGGATCGAGGCTCCGAACGCCGGGCAGCCGCGTCGCCAGCCGCAGCAGTGCAAGGTCGAGCGTGGTGTCGACGTCGAATCTTGCCCATGGCGCCGCGCCGAGATCGCGCCACGCGAATCCTGCCTCGGCCAGGACCCTGGGAGCCGCGTTATCGGTCGGGCAGGCCTCGAGCGCATCGATCGCTCGCTGCAGGTCGCCGGCCACGACGAACGCATCGGCGCTGAAGCGGTTGTTGGCGACGACCTCCCCGGCCACGGGCGACAGCAGGTCATCCAGCGCCGTATCGGCGAGGAGCGCCATCGCCGAGCCCCCGCTGTAGCCGATCGCGTCGACGGATCCGCCGGCGTCCGTCAGCGCCCTCCGCGCCGCCGTCACGAACCACCGACCCCAGTGGAAGTCGGCAACATCCTCGCGCGCGGATGCGGGAAGCGGCGCCACTGCCGCGCCGAGCCGGCCGAGCCGGCGCGACAGCTCTGCGGCCAGCATCCGCTTTCCGTTGCTCGCGACCGCGGCATGGCTGCCGAACGGCTGGTCGCCATCGGGAGATGCCACGAGCGCCAGCGGAGCGGGGCGCTCAGGCATCCGGATGCGTCACGTCGGCTGGTTGAGTCGGTTGAGCTGTTCGAGGTGCATGAGGTCGTGGATCCCGACGAACAGGAGCCACTCCCCGCATCGCAGGTGCCCGACGAGCGGATGATCCATCCGGCATCGGTTCATCTCCCTGCCCTCGATGCGTGCGGCCGCCGCGCGCAGGGCGAGCCGTGACTTCTCGAGCAGCGCCAGCAGCTCGTCCCGGCTCGCGTCGGGTGGACCGGGGACCGATGGCGTGACGACCGGCGGTCGATCCTCCGGCCACGAGCCAGCCGCATCCCACGACGCCCAGGTGGCGAGGAAGCGCCGGGCGGCCGTGGTGTGAGCGAACGCCTGGGCGACGTTCCAGTCCTCTTCGCCGCCCGGTGCGCGCAGCAGCGGCTCGGGGAGGCTTCGCAGGACGCGCTCCAGCTCATCGGCCACCGCTTCCTGCTGCTCGAGGATGCGTGCCACCGAGCCGGGAACGACGCGCTTGCGGAGCTCACGCCGCAGCGACTTCAGCCCACCGAGGCTCCAGTCAAAGCTCCTCCAGCACGCGACGACGTCCGGCGCATCAGCCTCGAGGCGGTGGATCCAGCCGGGCGCTCCGTTCGCGGACACGTGCGGGCTACAGCCGCTCGAAGCGTTCGACCGGCTGGACGAAGACGGTGGCGCCACCCACCTCCACCTCCACCGGATACGGCATGTAGAACTCGCCCGGCTCCATGATCGGCGGCATCGGGTTCACGAACTGCTTCCGGCTGTGGCAGTTGGCGC
>JBPCOK010000034.1:0-19414 GCA_051000335.1 Candidatus Limnocylindria bacterium
CGACCGAACGATCCATCCTCGATGGCGTGGTTGATGCGCGGAAGGTCCTGCAGCACGCGGAAGCCCGCCCCGATGTTGAGATGTCCGACCTCGCTGTTTCCCATCTGCCCGGCCGGGAGGCCAACGGCCTCCCCCGATGCCTCGAGCCGGGCCGATGCCTCATCGCGCACGAGGCGATCCCAGACCGGCATGCGGGCCGCCGTGAGGGCGTTGCGTGCGGGGTCGCTCCCGATTCCGAAGCCATCGAGCACCAGCAGGACCAAGGTCACGCCTCGGCTGCCGCCCGCAGGATGGCCCCGAATTGGTCGGGTTTGAGTGAAGCGCCGCCGACCAGCGCCCCGTCGATATCGGGCTGCGCGAAGAGCTCCGACGCGTTCTCGGCGGTCACGCTGCCGCCGTACTGGATCGGGATGTCGTCCGCGGCACTCCCGTCGAGCTCTCGCAGGATGCCCCGGATCTGCGAGCAGACGGCCTGGGCGTCGCCAGATGTGGCCGCGTCGCCCGTGCCGATGGCCCAGACCGGCTCGTAGGCGATGACCAGCCCCGTGCCGTCGAATCGCTCGAGGCCGGCGAGCGCGGCGCGCACCTGCCGGTCGATCACGGCAGCCGTGTCCCCGGCCAGTCGCTCATCGGCCCGTTCACCGACGGCCGCGATCGGACGCAGGCCGTGGGCGACCGCGGACGCCACCTTGCGACCGACTCGCTCGTCGGTCTCTCCGTCGAACTGCCGACGCTCCGAGTGCCCGATGATGACGAACGTCGCCAGCCCGTCGAGCATCAGCGGGCTCGTCTCGCCGGTGAATGCCCCACGCTCGTCGAAGTGCATCGTCTGCGCGCCGAGCTGGACGCGGCCGCCACGGATCGCACGGGTGACCTCACCCAGCCAGATGGTCGGGGGACAGATCACGGTCGTCATCGACGCGGCATCCGGTGCCGCATCGGCCACGGCGCGAGCCAGGCCAAGCGCCTCGTCCGCAGTCGGCGGATTCATCTTCCAATTGCCGGCGACGATCGGGCGACGCATCAGTCCTCCTCCTAGCCGGCCAGCTCGATGAGACGCCGAAGCCGATGGTTGACGGCGGAGCGGCTGATGCCGACGGCCGTGGCAAGGGTATCCAGGTCGGCATCGGGCATGCGTCGCCGATGCGCGGCCGTCTCGCGCAAGGCGGGGCTGAGTCGCGCGAGCGTGCCGTCGCCCTCGAGCCGGACGATGGCCGCCAGCTGCCGGTCGGCCGCACGCACCGTGCGCCCGAGGTTCGCGCCCTCGGCGTTCAGCAGGCGATTCAGGCGGGCGCGCACGTCGGCGCCGACGCGTTGCGTCTCGAGCTCGAGCACGCCCCGGTTGGCGCCGACGAGGCCGAAGAGTGTCGCGATCTCCTCGTGACCCTTGAGATAGACGACGTGCTGCCCTCGCCGCTCGGCCCGGAGCGCGCGGACCCCGCACGCCGCCAGCAGGTCGACGAGGTCGCTCGCGGTCTCCGCGGCCCGGTGCACGAACTCGACGTGCGGTCCGGATGCGCCGAAGGAGATCGAGCCGGAGCCGAGCAGCGCGCCCCTCAGGAACGAACGCCGATCGCAGGCCGGGGCCGCCTCCCAGCTCCACGCTCCGAGCCGGTCCTGCGGATAGTCGACCACGAGGTGGTGTCGGGCGCGGCGCGCCCGCGTCCGGCTGTCTCCGCTGAGCGCTCGCGGCGCATCGACCGGAATGCCGAGGGACGCCGCCAGGTGCACGGCCGTGCGCGCGGTGGCGTGATCCATCGTCCGAAGCTCGGCTCCATCAGACCCATGGACGAGGCCGAGCAGCTCGGCACGCCGGCAACACGGGCGGGCCGGCTGGATCCGGGCGAGCTCCCCTTTCACCTCGCCGGCGAGCAGCATCGGCGCGATCAGGAAGCGTGCGCGGCCGGACGTCGGACACGACGCTGGCGAAGCCGCTCCATGCCGTCTTCCTGCTGCAGACGCATGATGGCGGCCGCGAGCTTCGCGGGATCGTGGCGGTGCGCGTTGTGCGGGTCGATGACGTCCTCCTCCACGATCACCACGGGGAGCTCCTCGAGGCGCGACACGTCGATGGTCACCGGTTGGGCACGCCACCCGGCCGGACGCCTCGCGTCCAGATTCCGGTTCAGGATGACGTAGTCGATGAGGTCGTCCCCGACGTGGTTGAAGAGCACTCGGAGATGCTCGCTGGCGGTGAGATTCTCGGTCTCACCGGGCTGGGTGGCGACGTTGCAGACGTAGACCTTGACGCCCGGCGCCGCGGCGAGCGCGTCGCGCACGTCGCTGATCAGCAGGTTCGGCAGGACGCTGCTGAACAGGCTCCCCGGGCCGATCACGATCATGTCGGCCTCGAGAATGCGCTCCAGCGCCTCCGGATTCGCCCGAACGTCGGCCGGTTCGATGAAGACGCGCTCGATCGGCTCCTTCGCCTTCGTCATCCCCGCCTGTCCGTGGAGGTACCGTCCGGATGCGAGCTGCGCGGAGAGGTTCAGGGGCACGCTCGTGGCCGGCAGCACCTGCCCTCGCACGGCGAGGACCCGATTCGACTCTCGGACCGCTTCCTCGAAGTCACCGGTCACGGCCGTCATGGCGGCAATGAACAGATTCCCGAACGCGTGGTCGTCGAGACCCGATCCCTGGGGGAATCGATACTGCATGAGCTGGGTCATGAGGGGCTCAGCGTCCGCCAGCGCCGCGATGCAGTTGCGAATGTCGCCGGGCGGAACGATGCCCAGCTGATGCCGCAGCCGACCGGAGCTGCCGCCGTCGTCCGCGACTGCCACCACCGCGGTGATGTTCGCGCTGTACCCCTTCAGCCCACGCAGCAGGGTGGACAGGCCCGTTCCGCCACCGAGGGCCACGATGCGGGGCCCGCGCGCGAGGTAGCGCTTGGTGTAGAGGACCTCCATCACGCTGTCGCCGCGCGCCACGAACGGTGACACGACCGATCGCATCAGGCCCCACATGCCGATCCCCGTCAACCCCAGGCCGAGGATGGCCACGACCGCGGCCCGAACCTCGGGCTCGAGCCAGGCGCCGGTGAGCCAGAAGACGATGGGGATCTCGTCGGCGGCGTTCTGGCGGTACAGGTCGCGGATGAAGATGGCGGCTCCGAGGCCGAGAATGGCGATCCCGGAGAGAAGCATGACGAGCCAGCGCTTGAGATGCATCCCCGGGTACATCCAGCGCGGCAGGCGCGGTCCCTTCATCGCTCGAGCTCGCGATGGAAGATCGTGACCGAGGCGCCGGTGCCGGCCCGCAACCGGCCCGCCAGCTCCTCGGCCAGGGCGATGGAGCGGTGATAGCCGCCCGTGCAGCCCAACGCCACCCGCAGCTGCTCCTTGCCTTCGGCCCGATACGCGGGCACGGTCAGCTCGAACAGCTCGGTGACGAGCTCGAGGAACCGCGCCGCGGCCGGCTGGCCCAGCACGAAATCGCGGACCGGCTCCTCCAGCCCGGACATCGGCTTGAGCTCGGGATCCCAGTACGGGTTGGTGAGGAACCTGACGTCGAACACGAGATCGGCCTCGAGCGGGATCCCGTACTTGAAGCCGAACGTGACGATGTCGACGCGGAGCCGATCGTCAACGGACCCCCGCGGAAGGATGGAGAAGAGCCGATCCTTCAGCTGGCCGATCGACAGCCCGCTCGTGTCGATCACATGATCCGCGAGGTCTCGGGTCCGGGAGAGCAGCCTGCGCTCCTCGCCGATGCTGGCCTGCACGCCGCTGCGCGTCGCCTGCAGCGGATGGCGGTGCCGGGTTTCGCTGAAGCGACTGACCAGGCTGGCGTCACTTGCCTCGAGGAAAATGAGATCGAGCGCGGATCCCTCGGCGGCCAGCGTCGAAGAAGCCCGCTCGATGGCCGGCGCGGGGTCACCTGCCCGGATATCGAGCACCAAGGCCGAGCGGCGATACCGATCCGGCTCGGCCCGCCGCAGCTGGAGGTAGTCGTCGAGGAGCGCCGGCGGGAGGTTGTCGACGCAGGAATAGCCGAGGTCCTCGAACAGCTTGCTCGCCTGGCTCTTTCCGGCGCCGGACAGCCCGCTGATGACCAGCAGATGCTCCATCGCGCCGTCGGAAACCGGAGCGTGCGCGTCATCGGCATCCGCAGGCTCGTCGTGCTCGATCGGTGCGCTGCGCGCCACATTCGTCTCCGTGCTCATGGCCGGGCCCGAGTATAGCCCGGGCATCCGCTCACGGGCCCGTCCTGGCTCGGCCGTCGAGCAGGCCGCGAATGGAGGCCGCCACGGAATCTCGCACGGCGTCGAGGTGATAGCCGCCCTCGAGCGTCATCGCCACACCGGCGAGTCCCAGGCGCGCGCTCAGGCCGCCCACGAGGCGTGCCACGCTCTCGAACCCATCCTCGGTGACCGCGAGCCCCGCAAGCGGGTCGTCGACATGGGCGTCATATCCGGCCGAGACGAGCAGCGCGTCCGGCCGGAACGCTTCGACCGCGACGAGCAGCTCGCCCCAGGCCGCGATGAAGCCGGCATCGGCGGTCCCGGCCGCCAGCGGCCGGTTATGCATCGTGCCCCGGCCAGCTCCCTCGCCGGTCTCGGCCGCCGATCCGGTCCCCGGGTAGAAGTCGCCCTGGTGGGTTGACGCGTAGCACAGCCCCGGATCCGCGTCGAAGATCGACTGCGTGCCGTCGCCGTGGTGAACGTCCCAATCGATGATCGCGATCCGCTCCGCCAGGCCCCGGGAACGCAGCCCGGTGACGGCCACGGCGACGTTGTTGAGCAGGCAGAATCCCCGCCCCCGCGTGCGTCCCGCATGGTGTCCGGGTGGGCGGACGGCCGCGAAGGCGACCTCGGCCGAGCCGTCCGTGGCATCGACCCCCGCCTGGACCGTGGCACCCGCGGCCAGCCTGGCCGCGCGCAGCGACCCGGGAACGACAAACGTATCCGCATCCAGCCATCCGCCTCCGGCGGCGTCCATGCGCCCAAGCGCTTCGAGGTACGCGGGATCGTGCGTCGCGGACAGCTCCACGTCATCGATGGGTGCGACGCTGGCCTCCTCGAGCCGATCCCCCGCCCCCAGGCGAAAGCCGGCGACGGCCGCAGCCCGGCGCTCGGGTCGCTCCGGATGGCCGGACACGGCATGCGCATCGGAGGACGCATCGGTCAGCAGGAGGACGCGGCCGGCTCCCATCGGACGGTCACCGGCCCATCATGCGGATGAGCTGGAGCGTGACCTCGAACAGGCCGTACATGACCACGGACAGGCTCAGCGATCCGACCAGGATGTCGCCCGGGGTGATCAGTACCGCGAAGAGGACGATGACCAGGACCGCCCAGCGCCTTCGGCGGGAGAGGAACGCGTACGACAGGATCCCCATGCGGGCCAGGAGGTAGAGGACGACGGGGAACTCCAGCGCGACACCGAAGGCCAGCATGAGCGTCGTCACGAATCCGATGTACTCGGCGACGCCCAGCAGCGGGCGGACGCCGGGCAGCGAGAAGTCGAGCAGGAAGTTGATCGCGACCGGGATGATCAGGTAGCCGAGCACCAGCCCGCCCGCGAACAGCAGGATGGCCACCAGCAGCAGCGGCCATACCAGGCGTCGCTCCGAGGTGGTGAGGCCCGGGGTGACGAAACGCCAGATCTCGTAGAGGATCACCGGCATCGCGAGGGCAACGCCCGAGATCAGGGCGAGCTGGATGCGGACGCCGAAGGCCTCGCCCACGGTCGTCTGGATCAGCTCGGCGCCACCCTCGGGAAGCGGGGCACGCAGCAGGGTGATGATCGGATCGGCCAGGAAGAAGCCCGCCACGGCCGCCGCCCCGATGGCGAGGGCGATCACGATGATCCGGCTGCGGAGCTCCTCGAGATGCTCGATGAGGCTCATGGTCACGTCGCGGTCCGAGCGCGACACCTCGGTGCTCACCGGTGGATCAGCCGGCGGACGAGCGTTGCTCGCCGTCAGTGCTTGGGGCTCTCGCTCGAGGCGCGATCGTCAGATGAGCTCTGCTTCGGCTCGCCGCGAACCGACTCCTCGAGCTCGGTCGATGCCTTGCGGAACTCGCGGATTCCCTTCCCGACGGCGTTGCCGATGTCGGGCAGCTTGCCGGGGCCGAAGATGATCAGCACGATCACCAGCAGCAGGATGAGCTCCATCGGCCCGGGAATCGGCATATCGTCACGAACCTCCATGGATGAGTCGCAGATCGGCGCTGGTGATTGATGGTAGCACTGCATCGGCCATTCGGCTCCGGAGCTCTTGTGCGGCGTTCGCTGCCGCGGACGCCCAGTCCTCGGAGCGTGACGCACCGGCGATGGCACGTGACACTGACACCACGCCCGGTGCCCATGCTCCATCGCAGGCGCGCACGGACGCGATCAGGTCACCGCCCTGTGCTCCGACGCCGGGAACGAGAAATCCCGGACCGGGCACCTCCGATCGAAGGGCCTCCAGCTCGCGCGGCGCCGTCGCGCCGACGACGAGGCCGACCCGTCCATCGCTCCACGCATCCGACAGCCAGCGCGCCACGGCGCGATACAGGGGCTGACCGCCGACATCGAGGTCCTGCAGACGACCCGATGACGGATTGCTGGTTCGCACGAGCACGTAGAGCAGCCGATCCTCGTACGCGAGGAATGGGAGAAGCGAGTCTTCGCCAAGGTACGGCGACAGCGTGACGCCGTCCGCGTCAAGCTCCCCGAAGAGTGCGGCCGCGTAGCGCTCCGCGGTGGTACCGATGTCGCCGCGCTTCGCGTCGAGGATGCAGATGGTGCTCCGGTCGACGTCGCCGCGCACACGCGCCAGCGCCGCCATCCCGGCCGGGCCGAAGGCCTCGAAGAAGGCCACGTTGATCTTCACGGCGACCGCGTGCGTCGAGCAGGACTCGATGAGACCGCGTGCGAATCGTTCGACGCCATCCACGGTCGGCGGAAGGCCGTCAGGGAGATGATCCGGATGCGGGTCGATCCCCAGGCACAGCGGGGCGCCGACCGCCTCTCGCCGCGACCGGAGCCTGTCAAGCGGCGTCACTCGGCGACGGCGACGGTTGGCCCCTGCGCCCGTCGGGCGGCGAGTGGGCTCGACGAGGCGTCCGCAAAGTCGAGGACGCGAAGTCGCAGCCGATCCTCGCCGTTGAACGTGTCACGCTCGAGGGTTCCGACGAGATCCAGCGCAACGCCCTCGTCCGGGACTCGGCGATGCCGGTCCACGCCGAAGGCGATGGCGTCCAGGGTCTCGACGCCGCGCAGCATGCGGAAGGCGAGGTGCGCCTCATCGCTCCCGATGCGTCGGACGCTTCCAACCCGCAGGCCGGTGACGGCGATGATCGGCTCGAGGTGTCCCGGACCGTACGGTGCCAAGCGCGCGAGCTCCTCGACCAGCGACCAGCCGACGTAGCGCGCCGGCAGGACGAGATCGACGATCTGCCGTCCGGGCCGCTCCGCCTCCACGGCGGCATCGGGCGGATACGGGCGCGCCAGGCCACGAAATGCCTCCACGAACGCGGGCCATGTCTCGGGCAGGAGGCTGAAGCCCCCGGCAGCCGCGTGACCGCCGCGCTTGGTCAGGTGCGTCGAGCACGCGGCGAGCGCCGCCGCGACGTGGAAGTCGCTCGGCGCCCGGACCGACCCGCGGACCTCAGCCCCGACCAGCGTGGCGGCAGCCACGGGCCGGGCAAGCATGTCGGCCAGGCGGCCGGCGACGAGCCCGATGAGGCCGGGAGACCAGGTGTCGTCCCGCACGAGCAGTGGCGCCGTGCCGGGCATGGCCGCGGCGAGGAGTTGCGCCGCGTCGACTGCCGTCCTCGTCATCTCGCGACGACGCTCGTGCACCTCCTCGAGATCGATCGCGAGATGCTCCGCGCGCGTCGCGTCCTCCTCCAGCAGTAGCTCCATCGCGAGCTCGGCGTCGGCGATCCGTCCCGCGGCGTTGATGCGCGGCACGACCCCGAACCCGAGATCGCGCGCCGTCGGCTTGCCCGGCGTGGAGCATCCCCGCGCCAGGAGCGCGCGCAGGCCGGCGTGCGAGGTTGCGGCCAGCTCGTCGAGCCCGAGGCGCACGATGGCCCGGCTCTCCCCCGTCATCGGCGCCATATCGGCGATCGTGCCGATGGCCGCTACCGCGGCCAGCCCATCGGCGGCCTGTCCGTGCCGATCGAGCAGAGCTGCGGCAAGCTTGTAGGAAAGGCCCGCGCCGGTCAGATCCTTGTCCGGGTAGGCACAGTCCGAACGGTGCGGATCCACGACGGCGACCGCCAGCGGGAGGTTCTCCGGCGGAAGGTGGTGATCGGTAACGACCACGTCGAGGCCGAGCGACCGCGCATAGTCGACCTCGGCGGCATTACTGACCCCGCAGTCACAGGTGACCACGAGCCCGACGCCGATGGACGCAAGGTGCCGAAGGCCAAGCTCGGACAGACCGTACCCCTCCGCCAGGCGAGAGGGCACGTGGCGAACCGGGTCGACGCCCAGCCTTCGCAGAGCCGTGACCCAGACGACGATGGCCGTCATGCCGTCGGCGTCGTAGTCGCCCCAGATGGCGATCTTCTCGCCGTCCTCGATGGCGGCATCGATCCGATCGAGCGCCGCGTCCGCATCGGCCATGCGCGACAGGTCGTGGAGGGCGCCGCTGCCGGCCTGGAGAAAGCGCTGCAGCTGATCGTCGTCGCCGAAGCCGCGTCGCGCGAGGAGCGTCGAGACGGCAGCGCCGAATCCGCTGAACGCCGGCGGGTCCGGCACGGGCGCGGGCAGCAGCCATTCGAGGCTCGGGACGATCACGCGGTCATGGTAGTCCGGCCGCGATTACCGCCGCCGTACCGTTCGGTTATCGGATCAGACGCGTGCCGGACGAGCCTTCCGCTTCGTGTCCCACTCGCTCCACGCGACCAGGATCTGGCTCGCGTTGAAGATCGACGAATAGGTCCCGCTCACCACGCCGAGCAGCAACGCCAGCGTGAAGGTCCGGATCGTCGGGGGTCCCAGGAGGAGGAGGGCACCCAGGGTCACGATCACCGTCAGTGACGTGATGATGGAGCGGCTGACCGTCTGGAGGATCGAGTGGTTCACGATCGCCCCGAATGACTCGCCCGCGTGGCGCACGCGGTTCTCCCGGATGCGATCGAACACCACGATCGTGTCGTGGACGCTGAAGCCGATGACGGTCAGCAGCGCGGTCACGAACAGCGCGTCGAACTCGACGCCGAAGAAGAAGCCAAGAATCGCGAACGTCCCGACGACGAGGATGACGTCGTGCAGGAGCGCCACGATCGCCGCCGTGCCGAACCGGAAGCCGAACCGCATCCACAGGTAGCCGAGGATGAACAGTTCGCCGATGACGATGAGGATCGCCGAGCTGCGGATGAGATCGGCGCCGATGATCGGGCCGACCGTGCGCAGGCTGCGCGGCTCGCCGGCGCCGAATCGGTCCTCGAGCTCTCTCTGGAGATCGGCGAACTCGGTCCCCTCCGCGACCGGGACTGGAGTCGGTGCCGCGGACGGCGAATCGGACACCGATGCGCCCGCCGACGCCGCGGGCGATTCCGACGCGCCGGCCGACGGTGAGGTGGCCGCCGATGACGAAGCCTCGGCGGACGGCGACACATCGGCCGATCCCGACGGTGCGACGGATGCGGATGCCGACGCCGAGGTCGATGCCGACGATGATGGCGAAACTGAGGGGGGCGGCGTCGCCGCCGGAATCAGGTCGATCGGCTCGGTACGGATCCGCAGGAAGCCATCGGGCAGAGACGTGACGATCGCGTCCTCGTAGCCGAGGTCCTGCAGGGTGGTGAGCATCGTGTTCGCGCTCGGCGCATCGGCGTAGCGGACTTCCCATTCGGTGCCGCCGGTGAAGTCGACGGATGGCCTCAGCCCGCCGAGAAAGATGAAGATGAGCCCGGGAATCGTGAGGATGGCGCTGATCGTGAACCACAGGTTCCGCTTGCCGACGATGTCGTACATGGCCTAGCGCTCCACGTGGTAGAGCTCGAGGCGACGGCCCCACGAGTGACGAACGACGTAGCGCAGCAGCGTTCGGGTCACGGTGATGGCGCTGAACATGCTCACGAGCACGCCGATGATCAGGACGAGCGCGAAGCCACGGACGACGGTCGTCCCCTGCCAGTACAGCCAGGCGGCGACCAGGATGCTGCTGACGTTCGAGTCGAGAATGCTCGACCAGGCGCGGTTGAATCCAGCCTCGATTGCCGGACCCAGCGTCTTCCCGGCCCGGATCTCCTCCTTCATGCGCTCGAAGATGAGGATGTTGGCGTCGACCGCCATGCCGATGCTGAGGATGAACGCCGCCACGCCGGCCAGCGTCAGGGTCACGCCGATGATCCGGAAGATCGCGTACACGACGAGGGTGTAGAAGATGAGCGCCATGGCGGCGAGGACGCCTGGGAGCCGGTAGTAGGCGATCATGAAGAGCAGGACGAGGACGAGCCCGATGGAGCCACCGAGCAGTGCCTGGGTCAGGAAGTCACGCCCGAGCGTCGGGGCCACCTGGTCCACCCCGGCCTCGGTCAGCGAGACGGGGAGCGCACCGAAGCGCAGGGTGTTGTAGAGCGCCGTCCGCTCGGCCTCGCCTTCGGCACCGGCCGTGCCCACCGTGATGATCGTCTGGCCACCGCAGATTGAGGACTGGATCGTCGGGACGGTGTAGACGCGCCCGTCGAGGGCGATCGGCCCTGGTCGGCCGACATTCGCCGTGGTGAAGCTGCACCAGATCTCGCGGCCCTGGTCGCGCAGCGTGAACGAGACGCCGATGCCGCCGCCGCCGCCGCTGCCTCCGCTCACGTCCGGCGCGACGCTGCTCGGGTCGATCTGTCCGCCATCGAACAGCTCGGCCACCGTCCCGTCCGCGAGCATCGCGCGGATGTCCTGGTTGTCGGTCAGCTGCTGCCCGCGGGGGTCGATGAACTGCAGCTGGCCCGTAGATCCGACGAGGCTGCGAATCTGGTCCTGGTCGGAGAGGCCCGGGACCTCGACCACGATGCGGCGCGAGCCGTCGCCGGCGACCTCCGTGTACACCTGGGGCTCGCTCACGCCGATCCCGGCCACGCGGCGTTCGATGATGTCGCGGGCGAGGCCGACCTGCTCGTCGGTGATCGGTTGGTCGCCCTGGGGATCGGCCTCGAGAGTGACCCGAAGTCCGCCCTGCAGGTCGAGGCCGAGGACAGTCCGGAACTGGGCGCCCGCGACCTCGTCCGGCAGCCACGACAGGCCGAGCGACGTGCGCGGAAGGTCGATGAAGATCGCCAGGATGGCGATGACCCCGATGAGCCACGGGGCGAGACGACGCCAGGTCATGAGTTGGCCGTTCGATCCTCGATCATGCGGAGTCTCGTGCCGGCATCGGCGGTTCCCGGACACGAAATGCGCCGCTTCACCAGCGGCGGGCGGCGCCAGTATACCCAACTCCGTCATTCACGCCCCGAGGCAGCTGGGCGAAACCGCCGCGTGCCCGCGGGCCTCAGGCCAGCATTCCCTCGCGAGCGAGGTGGCCCTTGAGGCGCTCGGCGATCTCCCGGCTGATGCCCGGCGTCTCGGCAACCTCCTCCACCGAGGCCTCACGGATCTTTCGGACCGATCCGAAGCGCTTGAGCAGCGCCTTCTTGCGCCCCGGACCGATTCCGGCGATGTCGTCGAGCTCGCTCCGCAAGGCCCGCTTGCCGCGCACGTCGCGGTGGTACGTGATCGCGAAGCGATGGGCCTCGTCGCGGATCCGCTGCACCAGGTACAGCGCCTGGGAGCGACGGGGCAGGACGACGGGCGCGGATCGGCCGGGCAGATGGAGCTCCTCGAAGCGCTTCGCCAGTCCGCTCAGCGGCACGTCGCTGATGCCAAGCTCGTCCATGACGCCGACGGCCGCCGACAGCTGCCCCTTGCCGCCATCGACGATGACGAGGTCGGGCACGGCCCATCCATCGGGCGTGGCACGGTTTCCGGCGTCGCTCTCCCCCGCCTCAGGCGCCTCATCGGCACCCACCGCGGAGAGGGAGAGGGCCCCGGTCTCGGCCCGCAGCCGCGCCACGCGGCTGAATCGGCGGCGGAGCACCTCGGCCATCATGCGGAAATCATCGGGGGTGTCGCCCGACCGGATCCGGAAGCGTCGGTACTCGCGTGGCTCCGGCCGGCCATCGATGAACACGACCATCGACCCGACCGCGCTGGTGCCCTGGATGTTGCTCATGTCGTAGCACTCGATCCGCTCGGGCGGCCGCTCGAGGCCGAGTGCGGACGCCAGCTCCGTCAGCGCCTCGTCACGCTTCGCGCTGTCGGCGAGCCACTCGGCGCGTTCGCGCGCAAGCGCCTCCACCGCGTTCCCCGTGGCGAGCGCCACGAGCCGCCGCTTCTCGCCGCGCTCGGGCACGGAGATGGTCACGCGGACTCCGCGGCGATCGGCGAGGTAGGCGGCCAGCTCATCGGCGTCGGCCGGGAGGATCGCGGTCAGGAGCGCTCGTGGCACGGCGTCGGTGGTGACGTAGTACTGCTGCAGGAACGACCCGAGGACCTCGGCATCGGTCACGTCGCGCGCGCCTTCCACGATGAAATGCTCGCGCCCGATGAGCTTGCCGTTGCGGACCTGCATGACTTGGATGCATGCCTCGTCCTCCTCGCGGGCCATGCCCACCACGTCGTGCTCCGCGCGGCTGAACGCCGCCATCTTCTGCTGCTCCATCGTGCGCTCGACGGCGCGGAGCTTGTCGCGGGTCGCGGCGGCCTGCTCGTATCGCAGTGCTTCGCTGTGATCGGCCATCTCGCGCTTGAGGTCGTGGGCGATCGGCTCCTGCTTACCCTCGAGGAAGTCCACGATCTGGCCGATGGTCTCCCGGTACTCGGCCTTCGGAACGGCCTCGATGCATGGCCCCTGGCAGCGGTTGATGTAGTAGAGGAGGCACGGTCGCTCGAGGACGCGCTTGCCATCGGGAATGTCGAGGTTGCATGTTCGGAACGGAAAGATCTTCCGAAGCAGCTTCAGCGTCTCGTCGACGCTCGAGGCCGATGCGTATGGGCCGAAATACCGGCTCCCGTCGCGCTTCAGCGACCGCGTCCGGACGATCCGCGGAAAATCCTCGCCCAGGGTGATCTTCACGAACGGGTAGCTCTTGTCGTCCCGCAGGCGGATGTTGAAGCGGGGCCGATGCTCCTTGATGAGGTTCGACTCGAGGAGGTACGCCTCGGAGGCGGTGTCCGTCACGATGTACTCGACGTCGGCCACCAGCGTCACCATGCGGCTGATGCGGGCGTCCTCGGGACCACGCGCGCCGAAGTAGGAGCCGACGCGGCTGCGAAGCGAATCCGCCTTGCCGACGTAGAGCACGCGGCCATCGGCGTTCTTCATGAGGTACACGCCGGGGCTCTTCGGAAGGCGGCGCAGCACGGCGCGCAGCGACGTGGAAGGTCCGTGCTCGGCGTTCATGCGGGAATGTTAGGGCGTCTGGCGCGTGATCCCCAGATATGCCACCCGCTCCCCCGCCTCTTCGATGGACCTGAGCAGCGCATCGAGGCCCGTCGAGGTCGCGGCGATCTCCGATCGAGAAACCCAACCGACCTCGGCAATCTCGCCGAACTGCGGCGCGAGCTGCCCTCCGACCACGTGCCCGCGAAACACGTAGCTCACCCCCGACGAGGTGCGGGCGTCGAGCAGGGCAAGGTCATCGACGTCGACGAGCAGGCCGGTCTCCTCGCGGACCTCCCGAACTGCGGCTACGTGCGGCGCCTCGTTCCGTTCGACCCGCCCCCCGGGCAGCATCCAGTACGGGCCGAGGTAGGTCGTGCGTACGACCAGGATCCGGCCCTCGTCATCGACGGCCAGCACGTGCGCACCCTCACTGCGCTGATAGCGACCATTGAAGAGCGCGGCAAACTCCACCGCGCCCCTGATCATCGCGCGGGGAATGTCCCGCAGGCGGGGACCTCGGCTACGGCGTGTCATCAGCCTGCTGCGCTGCCGCCGCGTCGAGGCCGCCCGACACGAATCGCTGCAGTCCCGCGTAATCGCCCGGGCCGGTCCAGCCGATGGGCAGAAGGATGTACTGGCCGATGGTGTTCGTCGTGGCGAACAGCGCCACGTCCTCCGTCAGCTCGACGCGGCGATCACTGGACAGGTGGCCCGACAGGAGGAACAGGTCGATCGCCGAGAGATCGGTTCGAATCCGTCCTTCCATGGCATCCATCAGGCCGAGGCCGGGCCCGATGGCGCCCAACCCGCCGGCACCCAGGGAGGCGCGGATCGCGCCCATGATCCGCGCCTGGCGCACGGAGCGAGCGAAGTCGGTCGATTCGCTCACGACGCTCGTGTAGCGCGCCCGCGTGTAGGCGAGCGCCTCGTCGCCATCGAGATGGATCTCGCCGGCTGGAAAGCCGCCCGTCGTCCAGAGGCCGCGCTGGTGGAATTCCTCGATGGTCGTGTAGTCGAAGGCCACCGGGCTGTCGATGGTGACGCCGCCGATCGCGTCGACCATGTCGCGGAACCCGGAAAAGTCGATGGACAACCAGTGGTCGATGCGAAGCCCGGTGACGTCGGAGAGGACCTCGGCCATCAGCGCCCCGGCCGCATCGAGCTTCTCCGCCTCATCACCGGCGACCGATCCGTGGCCGACGGCGTACACCTCGTTGACCTTCCCGTTCTGGCTGAAGGCATCGATCCCCTCGACCCACAGGTCCCGGGGAATCGGGACCGTCGTCGTGGTGTCCGTGCTCGGGTCGATCGAGAGGATCTGGATCGAATCGGCGAGGTAGGCGCCGTCGTGGTCGCCGCCCGCGTACCCCACCATCAGGACGTTGACCCGCTCGCTGCCGTTGAGATCCCAGAGCAGGGCCGTCGACGGATACGCCGCGCTCGAGACCGCCGCGTTGAAGGTCGCGCCTCGGAGGAAGAGCAGGACTCCCCCGACGAGCAGGACGAGGAGGACGAGGAGGAGGATCGTCCGGAGCGTCCTGCCGAAGCCGCCGCGGCGGCGCGGACGGGAGGGGCGCCGCGCTCCACGAGGTGGCTCACGACGGGCAGCCTGGCGTCGCCGCTCGGCGCGCTGCGACGCCCCACCCGACCGGATGAGCTCGCGGTCATAGGGCACGGTGTCGCGGCTGAAGGCGTGGGTGCCTGCGTGGGTGGTCTGGGATCTCACGCGGGAGTCACGGGTATCGCTCGGGTCCTCATGGAATCCGCCGGACGGCGGTGCGCCGGAAACAATACGGCCTGGACCGGTAAGCCGCCGATGACCGCACGGTAAGGTCCAATGGACATCATGCCCGGATGGTCATCTCCGGGACGGCCGACATCGCGCTCGACCCGATCCTCGCCACACTCGACGCCGAGCAGCGTGCCGCTGCGACGCTGCCCGACGGTCCGGCCCAGATCATCGCTCCGGCGGGCAGCGGGAAGACGACCACGATGGTCGCGCGCATTGCCGTCCTCCTCGCGCGGGGGGTCGCCGCGGATCGGATCTGCGTCGTGACCTTCAACCGCGATGCTGCGCTGGACCTTGCGGCCCGACTGCGCCGACGCCTTGCTCCGACGATGCCGTCGGCCACGGACGTTGAGGTGCGAACGCTCCATGCCCTCGCCCGGCAGGTGCTGCGCGATGCCGGGGAGGGCGCCGTGCTCGTCGCCGACCGCCTGCCGCTCATCAGGGCAGCACGGCGGCGGACCCGTGCCACGCACCCGGACGTCCCGATCTCCGATCCGGCCGAGCTCGATACCCTCCTGTCGCGCTGGAAGATCGAGGGCGAGACACCATCCGGCCCCGACCACATGGTGCTCGACGCCTATGGCGACCTGCTTCGGATGCGCGGAGCCGTCGATTTCGACGATCTCGTCGCTCGCGCCGGTGAGCTGCTCGACACGGATCCTCGACTTCGCCTGCGCTGGCAATCCCGCTTCAGCCACGTGTGCGTTGACGAGTTCCAGGACGTGGATGCCGCCCAGGTGCGGCTCGTGCGGCGCCTGGCGGCCCCGGAGGACAACCTCTTCGTCGTCGGGGACGATGACCAGACGATCTACGCGTGGCGGCTTGCGGATGTGCGGCGGATCCTGCGCTTCGCACAGGAGTATCCCGGGGCGCACCGGGTGATGCTGGCCACGAACTACCGATGTCCCGCGACCGTCGTCGCCGCGTCCGGCCGCATGGTCGCCACCAACCGGGAGCGGTTCGCCAAGCCGATCCGTTCACCCGCCGGCCTTGCGGCCGACCCGGGCGCGATCTCTGCCTCGGACTCGTCACGGCCCGGTTGGACCGACGAGATGGCCTCGCTCGCGAAGCGTGAAGACGAAGCCGGCCGCAGCCTCTGCTTCCTGTCCCGGACGCGCAGCGAGCTCACGCCCCTGCTCCTGGCCCTGGTCCGGGCCAACGTCCGACACGCTTCGTCGGTCCCGCTCATCGTCGAGGCCGAGCCGGTGGGCACGGTCATGGCCGCCGCCCGCTCGACCTCGGACGGGGGCCACCCGTTCCACGTCCTGCGACGAATCCGATCGCACCACGGGTGGTTGCGCGGCCCGACCGGGAACGATCTGCTGTCGGACGAGGACCACGCCGGCCTCGATGCGCTCATGAGCTGGTCGGTCGGGTTTCCGACCACCGCGGCGTTCGTGGCGGCGTTCGATGAGGCACGTGGACGGATCACGGCGCTCCGGGACGCCGACGCGCCGGTCGAGCTGGCGACGGTCCACGGGTCAAAGGGGCGCGAATGGGAGACGGTCGTCGTCGTCGGATTCGAGGCGGGGCGCATCCCGAATGCCCGAAGCATCGAGGAACACCTGGACCCGGAGCGAGCCGTGGAGGAGGAGCGCCGCCTGGCGTACGTGGCGCTGACGCGAGCCACGCGCCGGCTCGTCCTCGCCTTCGATCCGCGCCGACCGTCACCCTTCCTCGCCGAGATGGGGCCTCATGCTGTCGTGAGTCGCTAGCCGACCGCCGCGGCCTCGCGACGCCGCCGCCGGGGCCGGGGCTCCGCGTCCTCGACGGACTGGTCGAGCACGGGCCGCAGGTACCGCCCGGTATGTGAGGCGGGGTTCCGCGCGACCGCCTCCGGAGTGCCGGCAATAACCAGCTCGCCGCCCTTGTCGCCACCCTCCGGCCCAAGATCGATCACCCAATCCGCCGTCTTGATGACATCAAGGTTGTGCTCGATCACGACCACCGTGTTCCCGCTCTCGACCAGCCGAGACAGCACCTGGAGCAGGCGCGCCACGTCGTCGAAGTGGAGGCCGGTCGTCGGCTCGTCGAGGATGTAGAAGGTCTTGCCGGTCGCCCGCTTGCTGAGCTCGGTGGCGAGCTTCACGCGCTGCGCCTCGCCCCCGGAAAGCGTCGTGGCCGGCTGCCCGAGATGGACGTAGCCCATGCCGACGTCGAACAGCGTCTGGAGCTTGTTCCGGATGCTCGGAACCGCGTCGAAGAACTTCAGCGATTCCTCCACGGTCATCTCGAGGATCTCCGCGACGTTCTTTCCCTTGTAGTGGATTTCGAGGGTCTCGCGGTTGTAGCGCTTCCCCTTGCAGACCTCGCATTGAACGTAGACATCGGGCAGGAAGTGCATCTCGATCTGGACGATCCCGGCCCCTTGGCACGCCTCGCAGCGGCCGCCCTTGACGTTGAAGCTGAACCGGCCCGGCCTATAGCCGCGCAGTCGGCTCTCCGGAACCGCCGCCAGCAGCTCGCGCAGCGGCGCCCAGAGTCCGGTGTACGTCGCCGGGTTCGAGCGCGGCGTGCGACCGATCGGCGACTGGTCGATCTGGATCACCTTGTCGATCAGCTCGACGCCCTCGATCCGATCGTGCCTTCCGGCGGGCTGACGCGATCCCCAGATCCGCTGGGCGAGGGCCGGGTGCAGGATCTGGGTCACCAGGCTCGACTTGCCGGAGCCGCTGACGCCGGTGACCGCGACAAACTTCCCGAGTGGGAAGGCGACGTCGATCCCCTTCAGGTTGTTCTCGCGCGCGCCGCGCACGACGAGCGCCTCGCGCTTGCCGTTGCGACGTCGCCGAGGGACCGCGACGACCTTCTCGCCACGGAGGTAGGCGCCGGTGATCGACCGCCGGTTCTCCAGCAGGCCCTGAAGC
This sequence comes from Candidatus Limnocylindria bacterium, assembly GCA_051000335.1. Classification (GTDB taxonomy): domain Bacteria; phylum Chloroflexota; class Limnocylindria; order QHBO01; family QHBO01; genus JACDBZ01. The sequence goes on from JBPCOK010000034.1 coordinate 18,022, forward strand.
GGACCCGAGTGAATCAGGCGCCCCCCGTGCTCGCCGGCTGCCGGGCCGATGTCGACCACCCAGTCGGCCGAACGGATCGTGTCCTCGTCGTGCTCCACGACGAGCAGGGTGTTCCCGAGATCACGCAGGCGAACGAGCGTGGCGATGAGCCGGTCGTTGTCGCGCTGATGGAGGCCGATGGATGGCTCGTCCAGGATGTAGAGCACGCCCATCAGGCTCGATCCGATCTGCGTGGCCAGGCGGATTCTCTGTGCCTCTCCTCCACTCAGCGTTCCCGAGGCCCGGTCGAGCGTGAGGTAGTCCAATCCGACGTCGATGAGAAACCCGAGGCGCGATCGGATCTCCTTGAGGACCTGCCGGGCGATGTGGTTCTCGCGATCCGTCAACCGATCCGGGAGCGCGTCGTACCACGCCAGCGCGTCGGTCACCGAACGACGTGTGGTCTCGATCACGTTCTTGCCCGCGATCGTGACGGACAGCGACTCCGGCTTCAGCCGCATGCCGTCGCAGGTCGGGCATGGCTTGTTCGTCATGTAGCGCTCGAAGTCGGCACGCATGGCGTCCGAGCCGGTCTCTCGGTGGCGGCGCGTGAGGTTCGGGATGATGCCCTCGAACGTCGTCTTGAAGGTGTGGGTGTTGCCGTTGCGCGCGCGGTAGCGGACGTCCACCCGCTGGCCACGATTGCCGTGGAGGATGATCTGCCGTGCCTCGTCCGACAGGTCGCGGACCGGCACGTCGGTCCGAAAGTCGTAGTGGTCGGCCACTGCCTCGAGAATCTTGCTGAACCACGACTCGGTCGCGGCCATCCGACGCCACGGGAGGACCGCGCCCTCGTCGATCGACAGCTCATCATTCGGGAGCACGAGGTCCGGATCGATCTCGAGACGCGAGCCCAGACCGGTGCAATCGGGACACGCGCCGTGGGGCGAGTTGAAGCTGAAGTTGCGGGGAGCCGGATCCTCGAACGAGCCGCCGTGCTCCGGGCAGGCGTACTTCTCGCTGTACAGCCGATCCGCCTCGCCGGGGGTGGCGTCGGACAGATTGAGAAGCAGGAGTCCCTCGGAGAGGCGGAGCGCGGTCTCGATCGAGTCGGCCATGCGGCTGGCATCGGGCCGATCGGCACCGTCGTCATCGGCCCGGCGGACGATAAGGCGATCGACCACGACCTCGATGGAGTGCTTGTACTTCTTGTCGAGCTTGATCTCCTCGTCCAGGTCATGGATCTGGCCGTCGACCCGGACGCGGACGAAGCCGCCCTGCCTGGCACCGGCGAGCAGCTTCTCGTGCTCGCCCTTGCGGTCGCGCACGAGCGGCGCCATGAGCATGACCCGTGTTCCCTCGGGCAGCTGGTAGACCTGGTCGATCATCTGCTCGACCGTCTGGCGGCTGATCT
>JBPCOK010000106.1:0-20878 GCA_051000335.1 Candidatus Limnocylindria bacterium
CCAAGAGCACGCCGCGGAGCCGTTCACGCTCCCCAGTGCTCGAAATACCGCGCAAGCGACACCCCCGCACACCCCCAGGAGAAGACCGCTCGGCATATCGAGCGTCGGTACACTGACCCGAATGACGACCGACTTCGAGAAGGCCATGGCCGATGGCTACGGCTTCGACGCTCCGGGATCACGTTTGGTGCCGGCATGCCGGGCGAGGATGCCGTCCCCACCGTCCCGGTCAAGGTTCCGCTGGGCTTGATGAACCGCCACGGCCTGGTCGCCGGCGGACCGACACCGACCCCCGTGGCACAGAAGGGCGCGCGGGTTCGCCCGGTCGGGAACGTTCAACACGATCCTGCGAACCGTCCTCGGCATCCTCAGCAAGCGCCGCTGAGGCGCCCGTCGCATTCAGCGCTCGATCAGGCAGGTCACGCAGCGGCTGCTCCGCGCGCCACGGTCAGCCAGGCATCCACCGAGTCGTCCGCGGGAAGACCGCGGACGACCGTCGTGTCCGCCACCGACACATAGGCGGCGAGGCCCGCAACCACCTCCTGTGGGTCCGCTCCGGCCACCCCGATGAGGCCCGCCGGCTGCGCATCGAACGCACGGGCATAGTGCGCGCCGTACCCGCGGTAGCGGTCCATCTCGGCCTGCAGGCGCTCCGCGGCGTCCGGACCAACGGCCGTTCTCACGTAGGCCACGAAGCGCGGCTCGGGCCGCCCGGCATCGGTCGCTCCCTCGGACACCTGGCCGCGCACCCACGCCAGGCGCTCGGGCACGGCCCAGTTGGCGATCACGACATCGGCGATCTCGCCGCCCAGGTGCGCCATCCGCGGTCCGATGGCCGCCATGCCGATGCTGACCCCAGGGACGAGGCGTCGGAGCTCCGCGACACCGTCCCGCACGAGCTGCAGCGAGGCCGATGACCCGCTGCCGACGCCGAGGACGACGCGGGCGATCGGGAGGCCGGACGCCGCCACGCGGTCGGCGATCTGCGGCGGATGCTGTTCAGAGAGCGCGATCACGCCCACGCCGAAGCCCAACGACGTCGTCTCGACTGCCGCGTCGGCCAGCGTCGCCAGCCCGTCACCGGCCCGTGTGTCGTTGACCCACAGCTCGCGGTAGCCGAGTCGCTCCAGCTCGGCGGCGAGGCGCGCATGATCGGGACGCTGCGCGGCCGTGATTCCGAAGGCCAGGCCTCGGGCTCGGGTCACCGTCGGAGGGCGTCGACTGCGACATCGGGGACGTCGGTCACGAACCCCCACAGGCCGCACGCGGCGAGGTGCTGCATCTGCGCCGGGTCGTTGACGACGTAGCAGCCGATCTCGCGGCCGAAGGCCGATGCCTGCGCGATGAGCGGCAGCGGATCCATGCCGAGATCGCCCTCGAACGGAAAGACGCCGACATGGCCGTGCTCGGTGGCCCACACCAGGGCCGGTTCGATCGGCTGGGTGGGGACGAGCAGGTAGCCGGTCTTGATGTCGCGGTTCAGCTCGCGGATACGCTCGATCGAGGCCTCGTCGAAGCTGATCACGGCCAGGCGTCCGCCCTGCAAGACGGGATGAGACGCGACCGCCTCCACGACCGCGTCAGCGGCCGCACGTGCCTTGATCTCGATCACGAGCCCGACTTCAGGCGGCAGCCAGGCGAGCACCTCCGAGAGCGTCGGCACCGTGAGCCCGTGCCCCGCGAACGGGAAACCGGAGTCGTCCTCGCGCCCGAACGTGGCACCGGCGTCGGCCTGCCGGATCTCGTCCATGGTCAGCGACGCGATCGGACCCGTGCGGTCGGTCGTGCGATCCAGCGAGTCGTCGTGGATCACGGCCAGCTGGCCATCCGAGGTCAGGTGGACGTCGAGCTCGATCGCATCGGCCCCGGCATCCACGGCCAGCCGGAACGCTTCCATCGTGTTCTCGGGAGCCTGGCGCGAGGCGCCTCGATGGGCGACGATGGTGGTCATCGGAACGTTCCCCCGCGTCCTGCTGCGATCACGAAGCGGATGATACCGGCGACGGGTCCTCAGCGCCGCAGCGTGCGACCCACGAGCGAGATCACCGAACGCCGGACGAGATCCGCATCGAACCGCTCGCCGCTCTCCGCCTGGTGGGCGATGACACCGTCCAACAGCATGGCGATCGAGAGGCTGACCTCTTCGATATCGAGCTCCGCCTCGACCTCGCCGCGGGCCACCGCCTCGCGCAGGAACATGGCGGCGAAGGCGCGGATCTGGTCACAACGGCGGCGGACCATGTCGCGCAGTGCGGGTCGGATGTCCGCCTCCGCCCATCCGGTGGTGACGATCGGGCCCCAGCGATCCGTGTCGAGGCTTTCGACGAAGAAGCTCACCGCGCTGGTGAGGCGCTCGCGAACGTCGGCGATCTGCGCCATCTGGACCGCCAACTCGTTGAGCTGCGCCTGGGTCACCGCGTCGCACATCGCGAGATAGAGCTCCTCCTTGCTCGCGAAGTACTTGTAGAGCAGCCCGACGCTGACGTCGGCCTCGGCGGCGATGGACGGCATCGTCGTCCCTCGATACCCGCCGACGAGCATGGCGCGGTGCGCACCGTCGAGGATTCGCTGGCGCATCTCGGCAGCGTGCGCGGCGCTGGTTCGTGGCATGTCGGACGAGAATCTCGTATGAACTCTCGTTCACTTTAGCCTTGACGACCGCATCGCGCAACACTAAAGTGGCTCGCGTGACGATGAATGAGCATTCAGCATGCGACGCCCACTGATCATCGGCGGCGTGCTGGCCGCGATTGCTGGGCTCTGGCTGGCCCTGCACGGCGAGCGCTTCGCCGCTCCCCCGCACGTTCCCGGGAGCCAGCCAGCCATCGAGCCGGCGGCCCCGATGCCGATCGACGATCGCATCGCGCACAACGGCATCTTTGCCGCACTCGGACGCGCGACGTACCGCGGACGGCGATGGCTGCCGATCGTAGGGCTGGTCGTGGTCATCGGCCTCAACGTGTGGGGCGCCGCGGCCGGAGGGCGGCTGACCCAGGGCGGATGGCAGGTCCCCGGTTCCGAGGCGGCCGAGGCCGAGGCTCTCCTGGCCGATCGATACGGCGAGCAGGCGACCACCATGCTCGTGCTGTTCACCGACCCGAACGGCGACGCGGCATCGGAGTCCTTCCAGGCGACCGTGGCCGATGCCGTGGCGCCCGTCGCAGCCGATCCGATCGTGGACGACGTCCTGACGTATGCCGAGGTCGGGGATTCGGGCTTCGTCAGCCGCGACGGCACGAAGACCTTTGCCCTCATTCGCATCGACGAGGACCTCGAGTCGGCGATTGACGACGCCGAGCACCTCGCCTCGCTGGTGGTCGCCCCGGCCGGGGTGGAGACCGTGGTCACCGGGATCCCGCTCGTCCAGCACGAATTCAATGAGGCGGTGGAGCGCGACCTCCTCCAGGCCGAGCTCATCAGCCTGCCGATCGCCATGCTGATCCTGCTGGCGGTCTTCGGAACGGCGGTCGGGGCGGTCGTGCCGATCCTCATCGCTGGCCTCGCCCTTCCGGCCTCGATGGCCTCGATCGGCCTGCTGGCGAACGTGACGGAGATGAGCATCTTCGTCACGAACGTGGCCACGATGATCGGCCTCGCGCTCTCGATCGACTACTCGCTGTTCACCGTGAGCCGGTTCCGCGAGGAGCTCCGCCACCGTTCGGTGGCTGACGCGGTGGAGCACACCATGGCCACCGTCGGCAAGGCGGTCGCGATCAGCGGCGTGGCGGTGGCGATCGGACTGTCGAGCCTCACCGTGTTCGAGTCACCGGCCCTGCGCAGCATGGGCATCGGCGGCGTGGTCACCGTCCTGTCGACGCTGGTGTTCGGCCTGACGGTGCTTCCCGCGATCCTCGGCATGCTCGGCCCACGCATCAACCGGCTGCGGGTTCCGCTCCCTCGCGCCATGCGGCTGGTCGAGGACGATCCGGCGGCCGCGGATGCGCGCCACGGACATGGCGTCTGGGCGCGGATCGCGGGGTCCGTCATGCGACGGCCCGTGCTGATCGCGACGCCGGTGCTGGCGGTGCTCGTGCTGGCGGGCCTGCCGTTCTTCGGCATCCAGCTCTCCACCGGCGGCAACCTGGACGATCTTCCGCCCTCGGAAAGCGTGACCGGCTTCCGCATCCTCGCGGACGAGTTCCCCGGGGGCGGGGCCGACCCGATCGAGGTCGCGGTGCAGGCACCGGATGCGATCCTGGCGGACGGCGCCCTCTCGGCCGAGTGGATCGCGGCACTCTCCGGCTACTCGGACGACCTCCGGGAGGTGGATGGCGTGACCGAGGTCACGAGCGTGCTCGACCCGCCCGCGGGCATGGACAGCGCCACCTACCTCCAGCTGATCACGCTGCCCGAATCGGGGCGTCCGGCCCAGGCATCGGGCCTCGCGGCATGGATCGACCAATCGGTGGCCGATGACGTCGCACGCCTCGACGTGTTCAGCTCCGCGCTCGCCGATTCGGCCGAGGGGCGCGTGGTGGTTGACGCGATCCGCGACATTCCGCCGCCGGCCGGCGCATCGGACACCTTGACCGCCGGGCTCTCCTCCCGCTCACGGGACTTCATGGCGAGCTTCGTCGGGTCGGTGCCGTTCGCGGTGGCGATCGTGGTCGGCGTCACCGCCGTCGTCCTGTTCCTGACGTTCGGTTCGGTGTTCCTGCCGATCAAGGCCGTGCTCATGAGCCTGCTCAGCATCACCGCCAGCTTCGGGGCGCTCGTCTGGATCTTCCAGGAAGGGCACCTGTCGGGGGTGCTGTCATTCGATCCGTCGGGCACGATCATCGCCAGCACGCCGATCCTCATGTTCGCCATCCTCTTCGGCCTCTCGATGGACTACGAGGTCTTCCTCCTCTCGCGGATTCGCGAGCGGTACCTCGCCACGGGCGACAACTCGCGCGCCGTAGCCGAGGGAATCGGCATCACCGGGGGTCTCATCACTGGTGCCGCACTGATCATGGTCGCGGTCTTCGGGGCGTTCGCGCTCAGCTCGGTGGTGCTCATCAAGGCGCTCGGCTTCAGCATGGCGCTCGCCGTGCTCATCGATGCGACCGTCGTGCGCGGCATCCTGGTTCCGGCCTTCATGCGGGTCATGGGCGCGGTCAACTGGTGGGCTCCACGCTGGGTGCAGCGCGGCGTCGCCCGTCTCGGACTGTACGAGGGAGCTCCGGAACCCGTCCGGGCCTGATCGTCCACCCGCACCGCCTCGCGTCCGGTTCACCGAACGTGCCGGGCGAGCGAGTGTGCAAGACGCTTGCACACTCTGCCCCGCGCTCCCACGCGGCGCCCTCCAGCCGAATGTCGCCGGACGCTGGCGCTACGCTGCCACGTGATGAACCGAAACTGGCTCGAGACCCTGACCTGGCGCTGGCGGCCACCCCGATGATGCCGCCAGGATGGGCCAGCGAACTGGTGACGCGAGTCTGTGCCGATGCGGGAGCCAAAGAGCCGACCCTGACCTGGCGTGCCCGGAGCGGAGACCATTCGACGGGTGTCACTCGGCGGCACGACGGCACGGTCGCCGTTCGCGCCGGGCGCGACCCGATCGATCAACGGCTCACCCTGCTCCACGAGCTGGCGCACTGGCTCGCGCCGGCACCTCGGAAGCGGCGTCGGACCGTGCACCACGGCCGCGCGTTCTATGCCGTCGCCTTCGAGCTGTATCGGCGTCATGGCCTGTCCGACGCCGATGCACTCCGCCTCGAGTCCGCCCGCTATCGGAGCTCATTGCGTCACGCGGTGGACCTCGGCATTTCCGGCGCCGAGGGGGCGCTCGAGGAGCATCGTGCCGCGATCCGCGCCAGGCCGCGCCGGCGCTGGCGCGTGCTCGTCGAAGAGCATCGGATCCAGCTGCAGCGAGATGGACGGTGGACCGTGTGCGCGACCTGCGGTCAGCGCGTGGTGGGAGTCACGCTGGCCCGCATCCGCCGTGCGCGCCGGCCGATGCGCCACGTCCTCATGACATCCGCCTCCTGACTCAGGCCGGAGCCGGAGCGCCGATCCGATCGCGGGCCAGGGCAGCGGCCTCACCGTATCGGCGCACCGAATCGGGCGTCGGCGGATAGACGTGGGCGATGAGGTGCCGGGCGTTCAGCGGGTGATAGGCCGCCAGCGCGTCCGCGATCTGCTCGGTGCTGCCGCGGATGGCGTTGTCGGGGGCATCGGCGTCATCGTCCGAGCAGGCGATCGAGATCCCCACCGTGATGTCGAGCGTCGACGGGTCACGGTCGGCGGCGTCGAGCGCCCGCCGCACGTTCGCCAGTCGGCGGTGGAGCTCATCGGCCTCGTCGGGATGGCCGAACCAGGCCGCGTTCCATTGGTCGGCGTAGCGCGCCACCAGCTCGAGCATGCGCGGCTGCTTGCCGGCGATGAGAATCGGTGGTCCGCCTTCACGGAAGGGTCGCGGGAGGAGCTCGGCGTCGATCGCTTGGTGGTATCGACCCTCGAACGTCACGCGTCCCTCTCGCAGCAGAGGAACGGTGATCTGCAGGGCCTCCTCGAAACGAGAGACGCGATGGTCGAAGGGATACCCGAACGCCTCGAACTCGGGCTCGTGCCAGCCGCAGCCGACGCCGAGGATCAGCCGGCCGTTGCTCACCTCGTCCAGCTCGGCCGCCATCTTCGCGGTGAGGGCAGGGTTGCGGAAGGGGAGCGCCAGAACCATCGGGCCCAGCTCCACGCGCGAGGTCGCTTCCGCCAGGGCCGACAGCACGGTCCATGACTCGTGGAGGCCCTCGACCGTGTCCCCGTCGCGGAAGATGAGGTGGTCCGCCGCCCAGATGGAGTCGAGCCCGGATTCCTCGGCCGCAAGCGCCATGGCGCGGAGTCCGGCATAGCCGTTGCTCTCGCCGTCACCGACGGGCAGCATCAGTCCGATCTTCATGGGGTCGATGCTAGCGGGCAGCGTGCCAGCCCTCCGACTACCGTATGCGGGTGACGACGCTTCCGCTCGACGGCATCCGCGTGATCGACGGCAGTCGCGTCCTCGCCGGCCCGTTCGCGACCATGCTCCTCGGCGACCTCGGGGCCGATGTCATCAAGGTCGAGCCCCCGAACGGTGACGAGACGCGCACCTGGGGACCACCGTGGTGGGGGAATGCGGCGGATGGGTGCAGCGCGTACTTCGCGTCCGTCAATCGCAATAAGCGCAGCGTGGTTCTCGACCTGCGCTCGGCCGGCGGACGCGCCGACATGGATCGGCTGCTGAGCGGTGCCGATCTGCTGGTCCACAACTACCGCCCGGCGACCGCCGCCCGCCTGGGCCTTGACGCCGATGGACTGCGCGGCCGGCATCCCGAGCTCGTCACGGCCAGCATCGGTGGCTTCCCGGGAGCCGATGCCGACCGCCCGGCCTACGATCTGCTCGCTCAGGCGGTGAGCGGCCTGATGTCCGTCACGGGCGAGCCGGACGGTCCGCCGATGAAGGTCGGTGTGGCGCTGCTCGACCTGCTCGCGGGACTGGAGTGCGCCGTCGGGGCACTGGCGGCCATGGTCGGCCGCGGCCGGACGCCCGGCGTCCACGTCAACCTCGTGGAGGTCGGGGTGACGTCGCTGATCAATGTGCTCGCCAACCACCTGGCCTCCGGAGCCGATGCGCCCCGGCACGGGAACGCGCATCCGAACATCGCGCCATACGAGGCGTTCGAGGCGCGCGACGGGCATCTCGTCATCGCCGTCGGGAACGACGCGCAGTTCGGCCGCCTGCTGTCGGTCCTCGAGCTGGAGGACGCGGACGGCCGGTTCGGATCGAATCCTCTGCGCGTCGCGGCTCGGGGAGACCTCGCCGCGTGGCTCGGCGATCGGATCGGCGCATGGGAGCGCGCGTCGTTGATCGAGGCGCTGACGGCCGCCGACGTCCCGGCCGGACCGGTCAACAGCGTGGCTGAGGCGGTCGCCGCCATGGGGCCGGGCTGGACGATGCGCGCGGGTGACGTCGAGCTCGCGCCGAGCCCGATCCGACTGGGCGGGTCTCCTGCTCCCGTGCGGCTGGCGCCGCCGCTCCTCGGCCAGCACAGCGCCGAGGTGCTCGCGGCGGTCCGGAAGGGCTGACGGCTCAGCCGACCGTCAGCGTGATGCGGTGGGCGACGTTGTTTCCGTACCCGCCCTCGTTCCAGATCGGCTCAAGCGGCTGCCGGTTGCCGGCGGCGTCGGAGGCGCGGACCGCAACCACGTGGCGGCCGGGCGGCGGATGCTCCCAGACGACATGCCATGCGACCGGGCCGGTGCCGTCGATCGGCTCGCCGAGGGTGGCGCTGACGGCAACGCCATCCAGGTCCAGCTCGACGGTCGAAATCGGTCCGCTGCCCGACCACGCGATCCCGCGCAGGGTGACAGGGCCCCGATCCAGCTCGCTGCCGTCGGATGGCTCGGTGATGAGCGCGCGGACGCGCATCTCGCCGACCGGGGTCTCATCCGCGATCCCGTCCTGACCGCGGTACCGGTACTTGCGCGGGAAGTGGCCATCGAAGGGTCGGTCGAGGACGTCGATCCGCGTCAGCCATTTCACCGACCGCATGCCGTAGTGGCCGGGCACGATCAGCCGGACCGGCGCCCCATGCCCGGCCGAGAGCGGCCGTCCGTTCATCTCCCAGGCCAGGATCGGGTCCGTGGCGGCGAGCTCGCGAAGCGGGAGGTTGAACTGGTAGGGAATCTCGCCGTCGCGTTGGACCATTCCATGGTCGGCGCCGGTGAAGACGAGCTCGATCGCCGATGATGGCAACCCTCCGCGCGCCTCGAGCAGCGCCCCAAGCCGAACGCCGCCGAACCGGGCCACGCCGACGGCGCCGAGACCCCACGGAGTTCCGTCGGGGACCGGCGACATCAACGTCCGCCCGTTCCCGGCGCACTCGAGCACGACCGTTCGCTGGGCCTGCGGGAGGGCCCGCAGCTCGCCGAACGAGATGCGGCCGGGCCGTCCGACCTGGCCGGCGACCTCGAGGTGCCACGTCGTCGGATCAAGGCGCGGCACGGGGAAGTTGCTGCGGACGTAGAACGACGCCTCGGGAACGAGGCCGCGGCCGAGGACCGAGATCGGAGCCTCGGCGTTCGGTGGATCGTCGGTCAGGTGGACGAGCATTGGACGCACTTCAAGGGAAGCATCGGCTTCGAGGATACGCGCTCGCCGGTGCGCCAGCGGACCATACTTGGCCGCATGAAGTGGAACGTGGTGGCGCTGGGCGTGATCGTCCTCGTCGTGGTCGCCGTCGGCGCGTTCGTCGTCACCCGACCGGTCGTGGAGGGCACCTCGACCGTCGATGCGGACGTTACGGTTCGCTGCGAAGCCTCGGCCGCTTCCGTCGAAGCATGCGTGGCGTGGGGCGATGCGATCCTGGCCGATGGTCCACCGTCCACGACGTTCGAGATGCAGGATGTCGCGCGCCTGATCATCCGGCGACCGATGTTTGGCCTCGCGGCCCCGTGCCAGGTCGACTACTTCCTCCAGCGTTACCTGGACGACCCGGTCTGGAACGAGGACACGCCCTGCCGCGACGGCTGAGTCACTGGCACCGCGGAGCGCTCAGGCCCGGTAGACCGTGGTGAAATGGAGCGGGAGACGGGGTTCGAACCCGCGACATGCAGCTTGGAAGGCTGCCGCTCTACCAACTGAGCTACTCCCGCGTCGACCTGTTCAGGCCGATCGAACGATACCTCGACTCCGGCGTCGCCGCCAACGGAGCGCGAACGAGCGGGGGGCTACCATCGGCCGATGACAACGTTCGTCGAAACGCTGAGGGCCGCGCTGCCGGACCTCCACCTTCTGAGCGAACCCGCGGACCGCGAGTCGTATCGGCGCGACGAAACCGCCCATCACGAACCGGGGCTGCCGCTCGCCGTCGTGCTGCCGTCGACCACGGATGAGGTGGCGGCCGTCATGCGCCTCGCCACGGAGCACCGCGTGCCGGTCGTTCCGCGGGGCGCGGGGAGTGGGCTCTCCGGTGGTTCCGCCGGCGTCGCGGGTGCGATCACGATGGTGCTGACGCGGATGAATCGGATCCTCGAGATCGATCCCGACAATCTCGTCGCAGTCGTGCAGCCCGGCGTCATCAATGCCGACCTCAAGGCCGCGGTTTCGGAACGGAGTCTCTTCTACGCTCCGGATCCGGCCAGCTACGAGTTCTGCTCCATCGGCGGCAACATCGGCACGAATGCCGGTGGGCTGTGCTGCGTGAAGTATGGCGTGACGCGTGACGCGGTCCTGGGGCTCGAGGTCGTCATGGCCGATGGACGGGTCATTCGGACCGGCGGCCGGAACGTGAAGGACGTGGCGGGCTACTCGCTCACCCATCTCATGGTCGGGTCGCAGGGGACGCTCGGGATCGTGACCGAGGCGATCCTGCGACTGCGTCCCGCGCCTCCACCGAAGCAGACGATGCTCGCGTTCTTTCCGACGCTCGAGACGGCCGGCGCCGCCGTGGCATCGATGACGAAAGCGGGCATCGAGCCCTGCACGCTCGAGCTCATGGACCGCGTCACGATCGCGGCGGTCAACGACTGGCACCATCTCGGCCTGGACGACACCGCCGCCGCGCTGCTGCTCGTCGAGTCCGATCGCGCCGAAGCGGGCGCCGAGACGGAGCTAGCCGCGGCGATGGCGGCCTGCGAAGGGGCGGGCGCCAGCTCCGTCGTCCGCGCCACCGACCCCGCGGAGGCCGATTGGCTGCGGCAGGTGCGTCGCATGGCGTTCCGTGCCATGGAGCGTCTGGGCGTCGCCCGCATGGAGGACGTCGGTGCGCCGCGCTCGCGCATGGCCGAGCTGCTTGCCGCGATCGATCGGGTCGCGGCCGCGCACAATGTTCGATGCGGCACCTTCGGCCACGCCGGCGACGGCAACCTGCATCCGACCTTCGTCTGGGACCGTGGCGACACGGACGCCGAAGAGCGGGCGCACGCGGCCTGCGAGGAGCTCTACGGCATCGCCATCGGCATGGGCGGGACGGTGACGGGAGAGCATGGGATCGGTGCCTCGCGGCGGCCGTTCCTCGAGGCGCAGCGCGGTCGGGACGCAGTCGACGTGATGCGAGCCATCAAGCATGCCCTGGACCCGCTCGGGATTCTCAACCCCGGCAAGGTCGTCTGAGCGGCCGAGACGTCACGTCCCGGCCAGCCGCCCGACCACCGGTGCCATCTCGTCAATGCCACCGACCATGATCGAGCTGATCCCGAGCTCGTCGCGCTGCCGGATCAACTTCAGGAAGCGGAACGGTCGTGGCATGGCGGTATTGCGTTCGATTCGGTACGGGCAGGGTCCCCTCGGCGCCGCCCGTGGTGCAGTCCGGGGTGGTTCGGGGTGGTGCTGGCGGCTTGCTGGGTCCTGTGCGCCAATGGTCCAATCGGAGTATGACTGCCCGGGACCGGCCCCCGAGCCGCCGGTCGTACGGCGGTGGGCGCCATGGTCCAGTCTCCATCGCCGCCGACCTGATCCGTCGCGGCGAGATCGTGCTGGCCATGATCGATCCCGATGCCCGGGGGCGTGATCCCGATGCCTTCAATCAATGGCTGCGTGCGCAACTCACGATTTCCGAGCTTCCGCGGCTGATCTTTCCGGCATGTGACGCCCGGTGCGATGGACTGGCTCACGACCCGGACGATTTCGTGATCCTGAGTGACATCGCGCTTGACGTCGCCGCTCCCCGCAGCGCGACATGGTGGGCCGGCTGGAACGAGTCGCTCGACCAGCTTCACCAGTCCGGTGCCGTGTGGTACGCCGGCGCTCCGGCGATGCCGATGACGCCGGCCCATCGCCGACTCGGCATCGGCACGCGCCTCCGGCGCATCACGACCACCGATCCCGCGTGGGTCGCCTACGACCGCCTGCCGCAGGAGACGCTCTACCACGTCGTCGACGGACCGCTGGCCGGGGCATCGCTCATCGCGGTCACGTTCGGCTCGTCCCCGCTGCTGCCGACGTTCGCGGGGACGCTCATCGCGTCGGACCATCCGCCGGTGCACGACGCTCGCGTTGCTGTGCGCCTCCTGGCCGTCGGCTGGTCAGCCGTCGAGCGCGGCCTCCCCTACGAGGAGTAGACCTTCCGTCAGCGCTTCTTCGATGCGTCGGCGCGGGCCGGGGTGTCCACGTGGCCGTTTCCGGCGTCCGACTGGCGCTTGGCCGGCATCTGCGGGGCGAGCGGAGCGGATCGGCTCGGCATGACGCCACGCTCCGCGTGGATGACGTGGATCACAGCGTTGATCAGCGACAGATGCGTGAAGGCCTGCGGGAAGTTGCCGAGGTGTCGTCCGGTATCGGGGTCGAGCTCCTCGCCGTACAGTCCCAGGCTGCTCGCGTACGAGAGGAGCTTTTCGCACAGGCGTCGGGCGCGCACGACCTCGCCGATCTCGACGAGGGCCGAGACGAGCCAGAAGGAGCAGATCGTGAAGCTGCCCTCCGCCCCCGAGAGCCCGTCATCGGTCTGCTCCGGTCGATAGCGGAGGACGAGACCATCATCGGTCAGCTCATCGGCGATGGCCAGGACCGTCTTGCGGATCCTCGGATCGGTCGGCGGCAGGAACCGGATGAGCGGCATGAGCAGGAGCGAGGCATCGAGCGCGTCGGTCTCGTAGTGCTGCGTGAACACCCCGCGAGCATCGACGCCGTTCGCGCAGATGTCGGCGTGGATCTCGTCCGCGGCCGCCTGCCACTGCTCGGCAAGCTCGTCGGACTCGCGGATCCGGGCCAGCCGCGCGCCGCGATCCGCCGCGACCCAGCACATCATCTTCGAGCTCGTGAAGTGCTTCGGCTGGCCACGCACCTCCCAGATGCCGCGGTCCGGCTCGCGCCAGTGCTCGAGCGCAGCCTCGACCTGGCGAACCATGATCGGCCAGATGCGCTCGTCGAGATGGTCCCGGGACTTCGTGTGCAGGTAGACCGAATCGAGGACGGCGCCCCACATGTCGTGCTGCCGCTGGCCGTAGGCGCCATTGCCGACCCGCACCGGTCGGGCCCCCTCGTAGCCGGAAAGGTGGGGGAGCTCGTGCTCCTCGAGCGCCTTCTCGCCGTCGACCCCGTACATGATCTGGAGCTCGTCGTCGCGCTCGGCGACATCGGCGATGAAGTGGAGGTAGTCGTTCGCCTCCCAGTCGAAGCCCAGGGTGTAGAGGCCCCACAGCGCGAACGTCGAGTCGCGGATCCAGCTGTAGCGGTAGTCCCAGTTGCGCTCGCCGCCCGGCGTCTCCGGTAGTGAGGTGGTCGCGGCCGCCACCACGGCGCCCGTCGGCGCGTAGGTCAGTCCCTTGAGGGTGAGTGCCGAGCGCTCGAGGAACGATCGCCACGGATGGTCGGGGAACGTGCCGCGCGCCAGCCAGTGCTGCCAGTGGTGGGCGGTCCAGACGAGGCGCTCGTAGGCGTCCTCGCTGCTTCGCGGGGCGGCCGCGCCGTTCCACGACAGGGCGCAGAACCGCGTCTCGCCCTCCTTGATCAGGGTTCGGGCCATGGCGCGCGGACCTTCGAAGCCGATGTTCATGTCGCTCGTCAGCACCAGCTCGACCTCGGTGCCCTCAGCGGTGACCGCGCCCTGCCGATAGCCATCCTCGGTGTAGCGCCAGGCACCCGGGGTGCGACCGTAGTCGAAGCTCGGCTCGCAGTCGAGGGTGAGCTGCATCTCGCCGTTCACGCATCGAACGATCCGCAGCAAGACGTGGCTGGTGTCGTAATCGGTCGGGGGACGGCGCTGGATCTTCGACCGCTCGTCGCCATGCCGCCACGGCCCGATGAGCATGACATCGCGCACGATGATCCAGCCGCTCGGCGATCCCCAGCTCGTCTCGAGGACCATGGTGCCGGGAAGGTAGCGACGGGCAGCGGGGACCTGGAGGTCGGATGGCCCGAAGCGGAACCCACCCGCATCGCGGTCGAGGATGGCGCCGAACACGCTCGGTGAGTCCATGCGCGGAAGGCACAGCCACTCGACGTTGCCGCTCGGGGCAATGAGCGACGTGGTCTCGCCGTCGGAAAGGAATCCGTACTCGCCGATGGGCGGGAAGGGAGAGGCCCGAAACTGGGTCTTGGGGGCAGCGTGGACGCGCGCTTCCGCGTGACCGTTGGTTGTCATCGGCTATCTCCCGCGTGGGTCGGTCAGTCTCACACGTTCGGTGCTTCGGGCCAACCCCCCATAGTCCTAACGTGGGGCTACGCCTGCGCGGTGGATCGAGTGGACTTCACCTGGGACCGGTTTGAGGCGTCGTTCACTCGATGATTCGAGCACCCGCATGCGTGGGAGGCTCGTCGATGCGGGCCTCGAGCGCCCCCACACTCGATAGAACGAGCACACGACACCCCGGATGCCCTTCGCGTGAACTTCGCTCGATCCATCGAGCGGCCGCCCGGGCGCGCTTGAACGTCAGATGTCGGCGTTGAAGGTGTCGCAGGCGTTCGCGTCCCGGCGCTCGAGGCCCGTGCTGAACCACTGCTGCCGCTGCTCCGACGACCCGTGCGTCCACGTCTCGGGATTCACCTGGCCCTGGGTCTGCTGCTGAATGCGGTCGTCGCCGATGACGCTCGCCGCATCCAGCGCCTGGCCGATCTGCTCGCGGGTCAATGGCTCGAGGAAGCCGGTGTCGACGGCATTTCCGCCCCACACGCCGGCAAAGCAGTCGGCCTGGAGCTCGGTCCGAACCGCGTCGCCCTCGGCACCGGCATCACGCCCGGCCTCAAGGAATCCGAGCAGGTTCTGCATGTGATGCCCGTACTCGTGGGCGACCACGTACTCCTCGGCGAATGGGCCGCCCTCGGCGCCGAACTGCGTCTCGAGCTGATCGAAGAATCCAAGATCGAGGTAGATCGTCTGGTCGAGCGGGCAGTAGAACGGGCCGACGGCACTCGATGCGGAGCCGCACTGCGTGTCGACGCCGTCCGTGAAGAGCACGAGGTCCGGCTGCACGAACGACCGATCCGATCCGCTGAACGCATCGGCCCAGTACGCGTCGAGGCTCTGCACCGTGCCGAGAATCCGGCAGTCCTGGCGCTCGTTGGCGTCGGCGCCGGTCTGGCATTCCGTGGCCAGCTCGGTCGAGAGCGGACCGTTGGCCGGAGCACCGGCTCCCAGACCCCCGAGGTCCCCGAGGTTGCCTCCCAGCAGCAGGATGATGCCGAGGATGACGAGCGTGCCGAGCCCTCCGCCCACGGCGATGCCACCGCCCCGCACGCGCCGGCCGCGGCGATCCTGGACGCGGCCCGGGTCGAGGTTGACGTCCGGCCGAAAGGTCATGCTGGCTTGCTCCGGTTTCGTGGCTGGTCGCCGACTGGGCGCCCGCTCGCCGACGGAGAAGCATAGCGTCCAGCGTGCCAGCGGACCCCGGCAGGACTTTCGGGGCATGGTGCGGGCACGCACTTGTGCGCCACGATCGGCCCGATGCAACTGACCACGACTCGGGGGGTGCCGGCGTCCCACGGCCTCCTTCGTCGTGCCTGGAACGGATTGCGGTCGCGCGTTCGCCTCAGCGACGAACCCTACCTGTTCTACACCTCGAGCCTGGTACCGATCGCGGTGCTCGTGGCCGCCATCGGGCAGCATCCCGGCGATGTCGCCCTCGCGCTGGCGATCGGCCTTGCGGCCATTGCCATCCAGGCGCTGCTCGGATCGACCGGGCGCCGCCGCGGGATGGCGTCGAGCGTCCGATGGCAGATCATCCGCCTGCTCCCGCCGCTGCTGTTCGTGACCGTCGTGACGCGGCTCATCGGCGGCCCGTCGCTGCCGCTCATCTCGCTGTACATCCCGGTCGTCGGGGGCGCCGCCGCGGCCGGGCGGACGCAGGGCACGGTGGCCGGCGCGATCGCCGCCGCCGGTCTGCTTGGTCCCGAGCTCGGCAACCTCGGCTCGCCGACCGGCGTTGCGCTGCGGACGGTGACGCTCACCGGCGTTGCGCTCGTGCTCGGGCTCGGCACGCGCCGCATCGTGCGAGCGTTGGAGGACGCGCTCCGCGCCCGCGCACACCGCGGTGGCCGCCGAGCGAAGGCGAGCGCGCCAGATCACCGCCCTCGAGACCGTCGGCGCCGCCCTCGCGCTGGGTGGTCCCACGGAGGAGCTCATCGAACGCGCAACCGACGTCATCGTCTCCCGCTTCGGGTATCCCCACGTTTCGGTCTACATCGGCGATTCGACGCACGTCGAAATCGCGGCCCACAGCGGCTATCGCGACACGATCAGCGCCTTCGAGTCGCACACCGGGGTTGCCGGTCGGGTCATGCGATCCGGCGAGCTGGCATTCGTACCTCGCGTCGCGGAGGACCCCGACTACGTCCCTGGCATGCAGCCGGCCACGAGTCTGATCTGTGCGCCGCTGATGTCGGATGGTCGGATGCTCGGTCTGCTCAACGTCGAGTCGAGTGGGCGTCGGACGCTCGACGAGACCGATCGCAGCCTCGTGGCCACCATCGGCGGACGAATCGCTGCCGCGATCGCGCTTGGCCAGGATCGCCAGGCCCTCGCCGCGCGCGTCGATCTCCTCCACGAGATCGAGGCATTCGGGCGCGACCTCGGCGCGACCCGCGCCGTCGAGCCGCTGGCGACGCTCGTGGCCGCGCCGCGGCGCGCATCGTCGGCGCCGATGTGGTCGCGGTCACGCTGCTCGACCGTGCCGGCGGACGCTACCTGGTCCGTGCCGCGCGCGGCGTGCCGGGCAAGGTCATCGGACGCGAGATCGGCGTGGGCGAGGGGCTCGCCGGCAAGGCGATCAAGAATCGCGCCCTCGTGCTCGAGGAGGGCATGGCGGAGGATCGATTTCCTCGTGCGGCGAGGGGACTCGCGGTGCAGGCATTCGTCCATGGCGTCGGCCTGCCCCTCGTCCGCGACGGCGTCGTGCTCGGGGCGTTCACCATCGGCCGCACCGATCCCTCGGCCGAGCCGTTCAGCGACCTCGAGATCGAGGGCCTGCAGCTCATGGCGGGCAGCGTCGCGCTGGCCGTCGCCAACGCGTTCCTCCACGCCGATGTCGCCGAGCTGGCGATCCGCGATCCGTTGACCGGCCTCTACAACCGCCGTCACTTCGACGAGGCACTCGACCGCATGCTCGCCACGCATCAACGAGATCGGCTGAGCTCGCCTCGACCGCTCAGCGCGATCGTCTTCGACCTCGATCACTTCGGTCAGTTCAACAAGGCGCACGGCCACCAGGTCGGGGACCTGGTGCTCAAGGCCTTCGCCGACGTCCTCTTGTCGCGCTTCCGCGCCAGCGACCTCGTGGCTCGCCTGGGTGGCGAGGAGTTCATTGTCGTGCTCCCCGGATCGGACCGCGAGCGGGCGGTGCAGATCGCCGACGAGGTGCGAGCCCTGCTCGCTGCCCGGGTGGTGCGCTCCGAGGACGGGCAGGAGCTCAGCGTCACCGTCTCGGCAGGCTGCACCGAGCTGGATCCGGCGGATCCCACGCGGGAGACGCTGCTGCGCACCGCGGACGTCGCCCTGTTCATGGCCAAGCGCGCCCGGCGCGATCGGGTCGTCGCCGCCTAGGGGCTCAGCCGCTCCGCGAGCCAGGCGAGCGCCTCGGGGTAGCGCCAGTCGATGCCCGAATGCGTGCCGTCGAATAGCTCGAACCTCACCCGTTCGTCGTCGATCCCGAGCTTCGTGAGCTCGTCGCGGAAGGCGGTCGCCCCGAGATCGAGATAGAAGTCGTCGCCCCGGCCGGCATCGATCCAGATGGCCTTCAGGCCGCGCAGGGCATCGGCGTGCTCGGGCGCCATGCGCACCGGATCCCATGCCAGCCAGCGCTCCCACGTTGCCTGCTCTGTCCGGCCGGTGGCCGGGTCGAACGGCAGATGGACCGTGCCGTCCGCATCAGCGGAGTAGCAGGCGGCCATGCACCACACGTTGAGGAGCGCGCCATCGGTCCCCTTCGAGCGGCCCGGCCGCAACCGGAAGTCGGGCCAGAATGCGTCGTACGATCCCTCGTACACATCCCGCAGCGCGCGAACGGCCTCGCGAAAATCGGGGGCGTAGCAAACCTCGAACAGCGCGTCGCCGGCATGCGTGACGAGGCCGCCGAACAGGTCGGGACGCAGCATCGGCGTGATCATGGCGCCGTATCCGCCCGAGCTCTTGCCCGCCACGCCACGATGCCGGGCGTCGTCCAGGGTCCGGTATCGGGAGTCGACGAACGGAACGACCTCGTCGCACAGGTACGTGTGGTAGCGCCCGGTCGCCGCCGAGTCGAGGAACTGCGCGCCGCCCAGGCTGGTCCACGCGTCGACGAACACGATGACCGCGGGTGCCGTGCCCTCAGCGGCGAACCGGTCGTCGATCGCCTCGGTCACCGTCGGCGTGAACGCCCTGCGGTTGCCCCACATGCCGACCTGGCCGGTGAGGCCCTGGAGGACGTAGATGGACGGGTACCGGCGGTCGGGGTGGTCGTCATACCCGGGCGGGGTGTAGACGAGCAACGGGCGCCGATGCGGGTCGCGCAGCGGGTTGCCCGTCAGCGCCTCGGAGTCGATGATGAGATCGTCGAGGCGCCCGCGCCACGCGTGGCCCCAGGGAGGTGGAAGGCCCATCGTCAGCCGGTCTCTCCCCGCAGCTCGACCATGGTCAGTCGCCGCATGGCCAGCGCCACCGCCAGCACCACGACCGCGGCGATGACGAGTAGCGCGATCCCGGGTTCGAGCTCGGCACCAACCGCTCCGTCCGTCACCAGCGCGTCGCCGACCGCCAGCGCATGCTGCCGCACCGATAAGATGCGCGTGCCCGCAAACAGGCCGGCCACCACGCCTTCCCAGACCACGACGTACGCCAGCCCCACCACCAGCGCACGCGACGTGACGAGCGACAACGCCAGGAAGACGGCGGTGTACTCGAGCGCTCCCACGACCGCGGCCACCGCGTAGCCGATGCCGATGGCGGGATCGCCACCGGTCCCGATCACGCCGCCGATGAGGATCGGTACGGCCACCAGCAGCGAGCTCACGAGCCAGGCGACCACGAACTTGACGAGCACGA
Source organism: Candidatus Limnocylindria bacterium (assembly GCA_051000335.1). GTDB lineage: Bacteria > Chloroflexota > Limnocylindria > QHBO01 > QHBO01 > JACDBZ01. The sequence continues at coordinate 18,912 of JBPCOK010000106.1, forward strand.
TCAGCCAGCGCGGGACCGGCTTGGCCAGCAGGTAGACGATGGTGCCGTCGTCGAGCTCCGACCCGACGGCCGCGGTCCCGACGATGACCGTCACCAGCGGCAGGAGCACCGCCAACCCGAAGTCGGCCACGAGGCGCCCGGTGAAACGCGTCGCCTCGTCCGCGCCGGGACTGCCGAGCCGGAAGATGACGGCCACGAGCACGAGCAGCGCCCCCAGCAGTCCGAGCAGCAACGTCCGTCGTCGGTTGAGGAGGGCACGGAGGGTGAGGCTGACGAGGGCCGGGATCATCGGCGCACCAGGTAGCTGAAGACCGATTCGAGCGATTCATCGGCGGGGCGCAGCTCGAACAGTGTCACGCCGGCGCGCTGCGCAGCCGGGGCCACGGCGCGGGTCAGCGCTCCGTAATCGCCGGTCCGGATCGTCAGGCGGCCGTCGCGGACCTCGACCGACTCTACCTCTGGGCTTGCCAGCAGCTCGCGCGCCAGCTGCCGGTCATCGCTCGATCGGAGCGTGAACTGGTGCGGCCGGTCGGTCATGAGGCGCCGGATGCGCCGGAAGTCTCCCGATGCGGCGAGGCGACCGGCGACCACCACGAGCACCCGGTCGGACAGCCGCTCCACCTCCTCGAGGATGTGGCTGCTGAACAGGATCGTGCGGCCATCGGCGGCCATGTGTCGCAGGAGGTCCATCATCGACAGGCGCTGCCGCGGGTCCATGCCATTGAACGGCTCATCCAGGATCAGCGTGCCCGGATCGTGGACGAGCGCCGCCGCCACCTTGGCCCGCTGGCGCATGCCCTTCGAGTATCCGCCCATGCTCCGATCGGCGGCATCGGCAAGGCCGACCATCTCGATCGCGCGTCGGGTGCTGGCATCGGCATCGGCGACCCGCGAGAGTCGTGCGGAGGCGTTCACGAACTGGCGGGCGGTGAGGAACGAGTAGAAGGACTCGCGCTCGGGCACGAATCCGACGCGCTCGTAGATCTCGGGATGGCGCCACGTGGCGGTCCCGTCGAGATCCACCGTGCCGGCCGACGGCGCCAGGAAGCCGGACATGAGGTGGAGAAGCGTCGTCTTGCCCGCGCCGTTCGGACCGAGCAGCCCGGTGATGCCCGGTCCGACCTCGAAGCTGACGTCGTTGACCGCCACCACGTTGCCGTACCAGCGCGAGACGCCGGCCAGGGTGAGCTGGCTCATGTCGACACGCGCCGATAGCGGACGGCAAGCACCACCAGGGACCCCGCCAGCAGCAGCGCCGATGCCAGGCCGTAGACCTCGAGCGGCACGCCAGCCCCGGTGACTGGCGACTCGGCCACGGCTCCCCCGAACAGCCATTGGCGCGCGCCATCCAGGATCGAGAGCGGATTGGTGAACGGGGCGTAGGCTTCGAGGCCGCCGCCGACCTCCTCGAGCGTGCCACTGATGACACCGCCGATGAGGAAGACCGCGAGCACTGCGCCGGCCGCGTACGCACGCCTCGCTGCCAGCGAGCAGATGGCGAGGCCCAGGCTCGCGAGCACGGCGGCGTGGAGGATGCCGCTGCCCACGATGGCCGGCAGCGATCCCAGCTCGTCGCCGAACGCGCCGACGAGGTCGTCGGCCGCCAGCACGCGACCCAGGAACAGGACGAGCACGGGCAGCAGGGTAAGGCTGAGCAGCGCCAGGCCGAGCGCGATGAGCTTGGCCGCCACGTAGTCGAACCGGCCGATGGGCCGGCTGAAGTAGAGCGGCAGGACCCGATGCCGCAGGTCGTTGACGACCAGCTCGGGCGCCTGGGCGGCGATGAAGATCGGCAGGAGCCCGCCGATGCCCCAAACGTAGTTCTCATAGCTGTACAGGTCGACGATGTCGCCGACGAGGACCCGAATGGCGACGGCGACGCCAGCCGGCACCAGCCCGAGGATCACCGCGCCCCACGGGATGATCTTCGAACGGCCGGATCGTCCGAGCCCGAACGCCGCGCGCAG
>JBPCOK010000140.1:0-8206 GCA_051000335.1 Candidatus Limnocylindria bacterium
TACGCGGGCTGGAGGCTGGGGATGGACGGAAAGTGTCGGACATTGAGCGTCAGCAAGGAGGCGCCGAGCAACTCTGCTCCGGCGGCGATGAGGTAGTCCGGCAGCTCCACCCCGGGATGTGATCGGCGATATCGGCGAGCGAGTTCGCCGGCCGCATCGGCGACTTCGATGTCCACCTCGAGCCAAGCGAGGCTGTCAAGCAGCGAGTGGGTCGCTGCCCGCTCACGCGAGCGCATGCCGGCCAGCAGCTCGCTCCGGGTCACGACGACGCCCCAGAGCTCATCGCCCACGGTGGCCCGCTCGATCAGGAGCTGCGTCGCGCGTTCGTCGCCACGCAGGAAGTCGACCAGGACCGATGTATCGCATACGAACCGCATCGCTCAGCTGGACGCAGGATCGTCGCGTTCGGAACTGCCCGGCCAGAGGCGCGCCATCCGCCCGGTACCGCGGATTCGTTCGACGTACGCCTTGCCCGTCTCCTTCCGCCCCTTCCAGGCACCGGCCGCCACCCGGAGCCCTCGCACGACCCGATCCCGGTCCGTGTTCGTCAGGTATGACCGGTCGATGGCCTCGCGGATCAGGTGCGATCGCGTCGTGCCCGCCCGCCGCGCCTCTCGATCCAGCGCGGCCACCTGCTCCCGGCTGAGGTAAATCTGTGTTCGTTCCACGATGTATATGTACATCGTCACGGCCGAATCGTCAACGGCAAGGAAACTGACCAGTCAGTCCGGCTCCTCTAGGACGAGGTCGCTCGTAAACTGTCAGCGAATATAGCGTTAGTGCGATAATCGCTGAGTGAACGCATCATCGGTCGGAAGACGCCTTCGCTGGGCTCGCAGACGAGCCGGCATGACCCAGCACGACCTCGCCGCCGCCGTCGGCATGCCGCAGTCGAGCATCGCGCGGATCGAGCGCGGATTGGTGATCCCGAGAGGCGCGACGCTCATCGAGCTGCTGGCGGCGACCGGGCATCGGCTCACCGTCGAGCCGATCGGTCCTCCGGTGGATCGCGAAGCCATCCGACGCCGGCTGGCGATGGCGGTCCCGCAGCGGACCCACAATGCAATCGGCAGGACGGCCCGCGACCCGATGAAGTCTCCGATACGGATCCTGAGGCGGCTGCGTCGGTTCGGCGTGCCGTTCGTGCTGGTCGGTGAGCTCGCGGAAGTCGCGCACGGCTTGCCAGGGAAGGTTGGCAGGGTCGTCGAGGTCTGCCATGCGCAGACCGAGCCTGCGCGCGAGCGCCTCGCCCTGGCGCTGGACGACCTCGGAGCCGATGCGAACCGCCTCCGCCTCCTGACCGAGACCGCGGCCGGCGACGACAACGAGATCTTGGCGCGGAACGCCATCGGCATGTACGTCGACGCCGGAATCCTCGTCCAGGTCGCGGCCATCGAGGACCTCATCCGCATTCGGCGCGCGCAGGGTACGCCCTCAGATTGGGAGGCCGCGGCGGTCTTGGATGTCATCGAGGCGGAGTCCCGGTAGGGGAGGCAGGCCTGACGCGAGCCGGGGCCAGGGCGTTCGCGCGCTGTCAGCGAATATAGCGTTAGTGCGATAATCGCTGAGTGGACATAGCATCGGGGGTGGCGTCAGCATGCCGCAGCTCCCGGCTGCGACCGGGCATCGGCTGACCGCGGAGCTGATCCGAGTGAGCCTCAGCCCGCCAGGGCGTCCCGAGGCCGGGTGAGGATCCCGTCGACCAGCTCCCGGCCGCGCAGGGCGTCGAGCCACTCGGCGGGAACGCCGCCGCCGGCTTCGTCGAGTCCCCAGTGCAGGCCGGCCAGGCCCCCGGCGATGGCGGCGGTCGTATCGGTGTCGTGCCCGCAGCGGACCGCGCGGGTGATCACGTCGCGGTAGGAGGTGCCGCCGGCAAACGCCTCCCATGCCGACCAGAAGCTGTCGAGCACCCATCCGCCGCCCGGCTTCCGCAGGTTGGCCCGATAAACGAGCAGGGTCTCGAGCGCCATCCCATGGTCGGTCTGGCGGTCGTACGTGGCTCGGAGGCGATCGGTCGCATCGGCGAGGAGGCGTTCGGGATCGGCATCGGGTGTGTCGCGGAGGTCGCGCGCGATCAGCACGTAGAGAGCACAGGCGACCTGGCAGGCGAGGGCGCCATGGGTGACTCGGCCACAGAGATGTGCATGCTCGATGAGGTCGGTATCGGCGGCCTCATCAAGGAGGGCCAGCGGCAGGATGCGCATGAGGCTGCCGTTGCCCTGGTCGTCGGAGTCGGCCGGACCTCCGGCATCGACCGCGGGCACCCCGCGTTTCAGGCGCCGGATGGCGTGCTCGGTCGCATTGCCGATGTCGAACAACCCGTCGCCGTCGGGGGTGTAGGCGCCGTCGTCATACCAGGCCAAGATGCGGCGGCCCTGGTCGTCGGGGTCGAAGCCGGACTCGAGCACCGAGTCAAGCAGCGCGAGCATCAGCGCGCCGTCGTCGCTCCAGGTGCCGGCTGGTTGGTTGTGCGAGCCGTGGGCGCGGAGCTCGACGCTGGTGATGCCGGTCGTGAACTCGTAGGGCACGCCGATCGCGTCACCAACGAGATGGCCGTAGATCGCAGCCCGGAGCCGATCAGTCATGTTCGGTGTCTCGTTGGTCATGCGTGCATGGTGCGCCCTGACCCGGACACCTCTCGTGTCGCGAGCATTCCGGAGCATGCGCCGCCGGACACTTGGCCGATGGCCGCGTCAGATCGGTCCGACCTGCACTTGCTTCGACGTTCATTCTCGCGAACGACAAGGTTGCACTCGGCAGCCGGTGCAGGGATCTGTCAGCGAATATATCAGTAGTGATATATCGGCTGACTGACGATCCGCCCGCTCCCGTGGCCTCGCCGCATGGGCCCAGATTGACACCCAATTCTGGACGTGACACGATCCGGCCGTGAACCAGCGAGTGAAACGAACGTACAACCTCGCGCCGAGCACGGTCCGCCGCGTCCGGGAGATCTCAGAGCGCTATGGGGTGGCGCCGTCGCAGGATGCGGTCATCGAGCTGGCCGTGGACGAGTTGGAGCGCCGGCTGCGCGACGCTCGCGAGGCCGAAGCGTGGGGCGCCGCCGCCGCCGACCCGGGCTTCGCAGCCGAGGTGGAGGAGCTGGAAGCGGCCTATCGGGCTGCGGACCGCGAGACGTGGCCGGACTGACGTGGCCGACCTGACCGGGGCGCTGCGCTGGTCGGTCGTCATCGTCGATCTCGATCCGGCCCAGGGGCACGAGCAGGCGGGCGAGCGACGCGCGCTGGTCGTGTCCTACGAGCCGTTCCATCGGTCCGGGCTGGCGACGGTCTGCCCGATCACGGCCGCCCGCTTCGAACCTCGCTATCCCGGCGACGTCCCGATCCCTTTCGGCGAGGCAGGCCAGACGCGAGCCGGTGTCATCCTCACGAGCCAGGTGCGCACGATCTCCCTTCGTCGCGTGCGCTCGGCCCCGCTCGGGACGGTCAGGGATGCGAGCGTGCGGCGAGAGGTGCGCAGGGCGCTGGCGCATCACCTCGGGCTGGACATCCCGTCCTTCGCAGACGATGCGCGGCCGGCCTGAAATCACTGGTACAGGCCTTCGCGCTGGCGCCAGCCGGCCGCTCAGCGATTATGACGTTAGTGATATAACCGTTGACGCTTCGCCGCCTCGTTCGCGGAGCCGCTCGCGAGACGCCGTCGAGGCCTCGGTGTCGACAGGCCGCCGCCAATTCCCGCGCAGACCAAAAAATAGGGAATTCTCCAGATGCGGCGCCCTTGCGACGTCGCTACCTTCAGCCTGAACCGGGCCTCGGCACGAGGCAGCAATGGCCTGTCTGGCCGCACAGCCCGCGCTCTGTACAAGGAGACGCGCATGCGCCGCAGACTTGGTCAGCTCACGAGCGTGATGGCCGCACTCATGCTCCTCACCCAGCCGGTGATCGCCCACGATCCGCAGCACGGCCGCGTCGAGGACTTCTGGAATCACCGCAAGGTCCCCGGAACTGGCTCGGCCGGTGGCGCCTCTCCACTCGTGGCGGACAACTTCACGGTCCTGGGTCACGCGAACCTGGGCGGAGGCGTTCCGAATGGAGACGTCTGGTTCTACGATCATGGCGGCAGCGTCGGAAAATATGCGTACGTCGGAACGTGGAGCGGGCAGTGCACCGGCGCGGGCGCGAAGATCGTGAACGTCAACGATCCGACCAAGCCGAAATGGGTCACGTTCGTGGGGGCGCGGAAGGGTTCGTCGAACGAGGACGTCGTCGTGGCGCGCATCGGCGAACGAGACGTGCTCGCCATCGGTGTCCAGCCCTGCGGCCGCCGCGGCGTCAGCGGCCTGGCTCTCTACGACGTGACGAACCCCGCAAAGCCGACCGAGCTCTCGTTCTTCGCGACACCGAGCGGTGTGCACGAGCTTGACCTCGTGGTCCTTCCTGACGGTACGGCTCTCGCCGCCATGGCCCTGCCCTTCAACGAGTTCCCCATGGTCTTCGGCGAGGACATCGGCGGGGAAGTCTGGTTGGCCGATATCACCGACCCCACGAATCCAACGCACATCAGCGACTGGGGGATCATCGGCGACAGTGAACTTCTCATCCAGGGCGGCAACGACCCGGTCTCGAGCTCCTTCCAGGGACTGGGCTTCTTCGCAGCCTCCTACGCCCATTCGGTGCGCTTCGCCGATGGTGGCGACTCGCTCTACGTCTCGTACTGGGATGCCGGTTTCATCAAGCTCGACGTGTCGGATCCGGCAAGCCCCGAGCTGGTCGGACGCACGCTCTACGGCGTGACCGATGCGGGCGACGGCCACTCGCTCGCGACCTACGACGTCGCCGGGAGCCGATACCTCCTCACCAATGACGAGGACTATGATCCCGGCCCGGAGACCATCTCGGTGACGACCTCGGCGACCATCGGCGAGTGGCCTGGAATCCAGGAGCCGTGGGCCCCGACATCGCTGTACTCGCTGGCCGGGGGCACGATCTCCGGATCCGTGCACGATGCGGGCGATGGCTGCGCCGCCGCCGACTACGACGGAGCCGCCGGCATGGTTGCGCTTGCCGACAGCATCGACCCGTTCTACGACGCGCCGCTGTGCCCAATCGGGCTGCAGGCGTCGCTTGCCGCCCAGGCGGGAGCCGTCGCCTTCGTGAGCAACCTCATCAGCATCGACGACCCGTATCCATTCGGGCCCGATGCGGACGTCTCGGCCACGGCTGGGATGCCAGTGCTCCAGATCACCGAGATCGACGATATCGCGGCGGCCATCCGTGCCCAGCTCGCCGTCGGTACGGATGTGACGTTCACCGCGACGTCGGAGGAGCCGCCGACGTGGGGCCATCTGCGTGTCTACCGCGAGGACGCGGGCGACGAATGGCAACAGGTCGGGGAGTTCCGCGGCCCGGCAACGGGTCCCGTCACGCCGCCCGGTTCGTGGTCGATCCACAATACCGAGGTCCTCGGTGACCGGGCGTACTCCTCGTGGTACAGCGCGGGAATCATCGCCCTCGACGTGTCGGATCCGACGAATCCGACGCGGGTCGGCCAGTTCGTGCCGGACACCAGCCGGCGCCACGCCAACTCCCTGGGCACCGGGCCGGCGGAGGTGTGGGGCGTGGCGATCGATCCCGCAACGGGGATCGTCTACGCCAGCGACATGCGCACCGGCCTGTGGATCGTCCAACCGACGGGGGACGCGGCCCCGTAACCGCCCTCAGGCTCCAGGCGGAGGGGTCCACTCGGGCCCCTCCGCCCTGTGCGTACGCGGGCGTCCTCAACCCGTTGGCGTCCTCACCGCCGATGCGGCCCGCGGCTGGAGAGGATGCGCCACTGGTCTATGCAACCCCCAGCATCGGCGGTACCCTGCAGATATCACGGGGGGCGTTGACGCGCGGCCCACATCCATGGCCGCCGAGGTGACCGCGTCGAGCCACTGGCGAACCCGACCCGGGCCGTAGCGAGGTGCCCACCGATGGCTCGTCGAACGACTCTGCTTGCGACCTCCCTCCTCCTGCTGATCGCGGCCCTGCCCACCGCTGCCGCCGATGGCTGCCCGGCATCGGCGTCCGGATTCCAGCCCGGCCCGGTGAACTCGGAGTGGGAGCCTGGCGACCCGATCCCGAGCGGCGACCTTCTCTGGGAGCAGACCGTTGTGCAGGGCGCGATCGCCGAGGGCACCACCGTCGAGCAGCTCGCTGAGGATCTGGGACTCGCGTCAGTCGAGGAGTTGTATGCCTTCGCCCTCGAAGGCTGGCGAGGCTTGGACAAGAACGATGACGGCCTCATCTGCTTCAAGCCGTTCCCCGAACACCAGAACGGGCATCCGGCGTACTTTTCGAACTTTGTCGATTCGAACGCAAAGGCTAATAAGTAGTCCTGGGCGCTAGGGCGGCGGGCCGGTGAGGCGTGGAGCTCCTCCGGCTCGCCCCTCCTAGACGTCCGGCCCGTCCTCCGCGAGTTCAAATGCCCGATCCCATTGAGCGCCAAGGTCGAGCGCCTTGATCCACTCCGCGAGGTATACGCCGTCGAGGCTGGCGCCGCTGATCGCCAGGATGCGTGCCACGTCACGCAGCTGACGCTCCGATTCGCCGGCCTTCGCCCACTCGAGCTTCGCGATGACGGTGTCTTCGGCGGTCGCGACGGGTGTCTGGCGGCCGTACAGCGGGATCTGGATGCGCCGATCGAACTCCGTGCGCGAGAACGGGCGGTCGCGGCGGATCATGAGGTCGGCCTTCCAGCCGGTCGAGTGTTCGATCACGTTGAACGACGTCCGGCGTTCGAACGCCTCGATGGCCGCATTGAGATCGACGTAGTAGTCGGACGCCGGCAGCGAGTCCACGAACCTCCGAAGTGAATCGGCGGATGGATCGACCACCAGGTCGATGTCGATCGTCGTTCGCGGCTCGCCATGGAGCGATCCGGCGACGGAACCCACCACCATGTAGGGAATTCCGGCCTTCTCGAGCCGATCCGCAATCGCGGCGAGGAGATCGGCCTGCGTCGTCACACAGGAAGGAGTCGGGCGCGGCGCACGCGGTCAGCGAGATCGCGGCCGAGCAGCACGGCCAGGAGCGCGTCGTGAACCTGCTCGTCGGTCCAATGCGGGTGCCGGTATCGGATGCCGGCCCGAGTGGCTGCGCGCGCTGTTTCGCTCATCTCGAGTGCCATCGCCGCGCGCTCCGCCCCGGACATCCGCCGCAGGATGTCGAGGTGGACCTTCTGTGCCTCCGGCGTCGTGTCGGCTGGCCCCGTCATGTCGTGGACTGTAGCCGATCCGTGGGAGGTAGCCTGCCCGGACCGTGGCGTCGCCTCTGCCACGGGATCTTCCGCGCTGTCAGCGAATATATCAGTAGTGCTATATCGGCTGACGGTCCACCGATGGGCGGATCGGATGACCTGCTCCTCGAGCTGATCGTATATCGGGTATATACGCAACCGCTGGTTCGAGAGCGACGCCTGAGCTGTCACGACCAGGGCGCAGGCTGTGCGCGTGGTCAACGGCGAGGTAGTCCTGTTCGAGGGGTCACTCGGCTCCCAGCTGCCGACCGCTACCGAGGCGACTCAGCGGCCACCAGCCATCTGCGCGAGCTCCTCGCCGAACACGCCATCCCGCACCGTTTCAGCATCGTCTGAGGATCCGGTCTTGGGCCGCCCGCGCTTCCGACAAGCCGATTCAGGCGTTGCGTCGGAGCGACACGCGCCGCAGAGCGCGACGCACAAGGTGTCACGAACCACGATGACGATGGGCATCCGATCGACGCGGGTCGGCGTCCCGGGGGGAGCCGCCGACTCGCGAGGTCGACACTGAGGGGAAACCGAAGATGCCCACGTCCACCATCAAGCCCAGCGACACGCGCGATCCGGCGCTCGCCGTGCGCCGCGCCATCGGGTCCATCCAGCCCATCGTCAGCATGTGGCGAGACGGCCTGACCGTCATCGCGCTCGAGTCAAGCCAGCCCAACCGTCAGCCCGAAGAGCTGACCTTCGACCAGGCGCAGGCATCGGCGGCCATCGAGGTCACGGAGGCGCCGACGCAGACCGTCCCGACCGTCGACGCCATCACGAAGACCATGCCGGTCCTCATCCTTGGCGGCGACACCATCATCGGCGGCGCGCAGAACCGCATCATCAACATCTCCATCCTGCTCAAGGCCGCGACGACGACCGCGATCCCGGTCAGCTGTCTCGAGATGGGCCGATGGAACAGCGGGCGCCGATTCGCCGCCGCCCGCCCGGTCGACCA
>JBPCOK010000144.1:0-14354 GCA_051000335.1 Candidatus Limnocylindria bacterium
ACGCTGAGCCGATAGCGCTTGCCTGATTCCGTGTACGAGTTCCCACCCCCGGACTTGTAGCTCATGGGCGTGTCCACGTAGAGGCCGAAGGCTTCGAAGCCGCCGACATTGCCACCGTAGACGCTCGTCTCGCGAGTCCAGCACTTGACCTTGTTGACCGTCTTCCATTTCCACGTGGCGCTGGCGGCGATTGCCCCCGCCTGAACGTCGTAATACGCCCGCGGCGTGGCGAGAGCCACGCACGAGCCATCGGAGTTCGCAAGCGTCGTCCTCGACAGCGCGATCGGGCCGCGAACACCGAGCGGCCGGCGGATCTCGAACGGGATGCGGACGGCGCCGAATTCGCGCTTCACCGCGGCGTCGATGGCGTGCTCGCTCTTGCCGGCCCGCTCGAGGGACATGATCAGCTCGGACATGGCATCTCCCCGAGCCAGGAGATCACCGTCGGACATGGGAGGAGGCACGCCCGCCGCTGCGGTAAGCGACAGGATCGACGTTGTGGCGACTGCCAGGATTCCGAGGAACGAAGCTGACCGCCTGCTTGAGACACCCACTGCACGACCTCCCCGATGATGCCGACCGCCGGCGCCCGCTCGCCGGAGCGGTCCGGATGGTGTTCACTCGGCGGGCCAGGACGAATCGTCGTCCACGACGCGTTACGCCGGTCTTACTCGCCCCTTATCGAACTGCTGGATCGCGGCGGCCCGCGCCGGTGGCGACAGCTTCACGTCCGATCTCGTGGCCATCGAGGTCGCGTCGGGCGACGAGACCGCGCTGGCGACAGGCGTCATGCTCGCCTCCGCCTGGATCCCGGCTCAGCTCCTGGATTGAGCACCACCTGAACGGGCCAGATGGAACCACGAGAGTGGTGCCGAGGCTCACTGGAACGCAGCGTTTGGCCGATTGCGCCCCGGCGCATCTACCGACGAGGTTGGGAGGCAGAGGCACGTTGGATTTGCGCACCGGCGCATCTACCGACGAGGTTGGGAGGCTGAGGGCCTCGGATTTGCGGTCGGGTGCAAACGCCGGCCGGATTCCGATCCGAAACGGGCCCAAATCGCTGCTGCCTCGTCGTTAGATGCGCTGGAGCGCAAGCGGCAGAATCAGTCAGGGAGCCCGCTGCAGATTCAGCCACGGTCAAGGGGCAGAATCAGCTGAGGCCGCCCGAGGCCCGAGCGTCGGACCAGTCCGGCCCACCGACGCGCAGGACCTCCTGGTTCGCGACCGTCGCCAGGAGATCCGCCACCGTCACCTCGACCCGCAGGTCGGAGCAGTTTCGCCACGGATGGAGGTTCGGATCCAGCTCCGCGATCGGTTCGAGGGCGAATCGGCGCTCGTGAAGCCGGGGGTGCGGCACGATCAGGTCGTGTTCGGTATCGGTCACGCAGTGCCCGTCGAAGCTGAGGATGTCGAGGTCGATGATGCGCGGGCCCCATCGGCGACCCTGCGGATCCCGGCCCAGCGCCAGCTCCAGGCGCTTGAGCTCGTTGAGCAGATCGGTGGGCGACAGATCGGTCTGGAGCTCGAGGGCGGCGTTGAGGAACCGGGGCTGATCGAGCGAGTCGCGTGGCGCGCTGTCGTACAGGGATGAGACGCCGGCGACGAGGCCGATGCCGCGCAGCTCCGCCACCGCGGTGCGGAATGCAACCGCAGGCTCCCCCAGATTTCCCCCCAGACCGATGAAGGCGCGCACTGTGTCCGCACTCTAGCCGATTCGCGGTAATCGGCTGATAATCGCGGACGAGCTACGGTCGCTCGACAACCGACGGCTGTCGCGGAAGGGGGGACGACGACGGCATCGGGAGTCTCTACGCCCAAGGAGACCGGTGGATTGTCCGACATCACCTACGCCTACCCCCTGATTCTCAACAAGGTCGCTTCCCCGCAGTACGCCACCCCCACGCTGCGGCGACCGCGATTGCTGGAGTGGCTGGACGCGGCATCCGAGTGCCGAGCCGCCGTCATTGCCGCCGATGCCGGCTACGGCAAGACGACCCTGCTGTGGCAATGGGAGCGCGAGGCCGAGTTCCCCTGCTACTGGTACAAGCTGGATCGGAATGACCGGGACTGGACGTTCCACATCAGCTATCTCATCGAGGCGATCAGCAAGCGCCACGAGGGTTTCGGCCGGCGAGCGCACTCGATGCTCCAGCAGCTGGGCGGACCCGGATCGGCCAGGCCAGGCGTTGCGGCCTATCTCCTGGCCGAGATGCACGAGCGCCTCACCGAGCCCTGCACGTTCATCATCGATGACTGGCACTACGTCAGCTCCGCCACCGAGGTCCGGGGCCTCTGGAACCAGATCCTGCGAGACGCCCCGCCCACGTGTCGCTTCATCTTTGCCGGCCGCGTGAAGCCCAGGCTCCAGTTCGCTCGGTTCAAAACGCACTCCGGCTACGCCGAGCTCCGGACCGATGCGCTCCGCTTCACCGAGTCCGAGATCGATGAGCTGTTCCGCGACATCTACAACGATCCGTTGGACCCGACCGAGCTGGTCGAGCTCGAGCGACGCACGGAGGGATGGGCCGCATCCCTCCAGCTCGTGGAGGTCTCGCTACGCGAGCGCGCCACGCCGGAAGACCGTCGGACGTTCATCCAGTCGATCACGGCCACGAAGGACAGCGACCTGTTCGACTTCCTCGCCGAGGAGGTGCTGGACCAGCAGCCGGAGGAGACGCGCAACTTCCTGTTGACGACCTCGATCCTCCAGCAGATCACGCCGGAGGTGGCCGAGCGGCTCGCCGGTGTCCACGACGGTCGCCACGCGCTCTCCGACCTCGAGCAGCGGGGACTCTTCACAAGCCGATTGGACGAAGAGCGATACCGCTATCACAACCTGTTCCGCGAGTTCCTCGAGCGTCGCCTCGTTGGTGAGCGTTCCGAGGCCGAGGTGGTCGGGCTCCACATCCACGCTGCCTCCTACTTCGAGACCACGGAGCAGTGGCCCGAGGCCATCCACCACTACCTCCGTGCCAAGCTCCAGCGCCAGGCCGCCCGCCTCATCGCCAAACACGGCGAGGGGATCGTCTCGTCCGGCCGCTTAGGTCTCATTGACGAATGGCTACGTCAGTTGCCGCCCGAGATGATTAGGCAGAATGCCCGTCTGAATCTCCTGCTTGGAGAAGCTGCTGGGATTCGGGGAGAGTGGAACCAAGCGATTGAAGCACTGGAGCGAGCGCGACGGTACTTCTCTCGCAAGGGCGACAGGCGACTTGAGGCACTGGCTTGTCTAAAGCTTAGCTCGGTCCATTCCAACTTCGGTCATGCCGAGCGTGCCGCGGTCTTCGCGGAGCAAGGGCTCCAACTTGCACCAGCCGACGCCGCAAGCACACGCCTGCGGCTAGAGGGGAATCTGGCGATAACCAGGGATTGGTTGGCGGGCCCGCTCGCACACGTCGCCGATGAATGCAATCGAATTGCTACGGAGGCGGCCGCCCTAGGGCTTGACCATTTTGCTGCGATCGGGTTCCACAACGCTGGCGAGATGCAGCTGCGGATGGGGCAGATCGAGAGAGCGGTTACGAGCCTCGGTCGGGCGCAGCGCTTCTGGGCGCAATCGCCGACCAACCCATTTGGCCACAGCGAAGACCTAGTTCAGGCGCTCATCGCTGACGACAAGCTAGGACGGGCTCGCATGCTCGCCGTCGAGTCGATGCGACGGACCGAACCCTGGCCTAGGCCGCACGCCTTAGCTCTTCGCGCCTTCGGCGATGTCCTGACAGCCGAAGGGCAGTTCGACGACGCGATTCGCGCACTCCGTGCGGCAAGTAAGAACCCGGACGTTCTCGGTATCGCCTACTCAACAGTTGTCGCGAGCCTTCTCGAGACGCTCTACCTATCGGGCGCTCGCAGAGAGGAATTCCAGGCGGCTCGCGCCATCGAGAAGACGGGGATGGAGGTTGACTCGAGGCACGTTGCCGAGGTCCTGCCGTCGCTTGCCATTTCCGGCCACGTTCTCGACAACTGCAGCGGCGCGTGCCAGGACGGCATCGAGACCCTGCGCGACGCGTATCGCACGGGTGCCGTTTTTCTAGCCCTTGTCGGACGGGTCAAGATTGGTGCTCTCGCGTTTGAGCACCGGTCATCGGGACCAAAGCGCGACGCCTGGAATGCCCTTGGTACAGTCGTCGTGGGTGGGTTCCTCCCATCCGTGAGGTGGTGGGCGCGTCGATACGCAAAAGATGCCGCACTAGCACTCAAGCTCAAAGACGGTGGTGCAATCCTCGCGGCATTGATGGGCGCTGACCCTGACGGTTGGAGGCATGCGCTGATCAACGTCCTCCCGCTGGCTCGCGGCGGTGAACGAGCAATTCTGCTGAACGCCTTAGCTCGAGCGGCGACTAAGGGAACAATTGAGGCCCTCCGTGAGATTCCAGGCGACGACGTAGCAACCACGTACCGGAGGTTGCAATATCGGCACGCGTCGAGGTTGTTCCTTCGAACCCTCGGCGGCGTTTCCATCCATCGCGGCGATTGGGATGGGCCGGCGATCTCCATAGGGAAACGCCGGGTCAAGGCGCTCCTCGCAGTCCTCGCCGCGCACAGCCACATGAAACTCACTCGTGACATGGCCGTCGACTTGCTCTGGCCCGACGCCGATGGCGACAGCGGTGTTAACAGCTTAAATCAGACCGTGTTCCAGCTACGGCGATATCTAGACCCCGACTACCGTCAGGGCCACAGTCCCGAGTATGTTGTCAGCTCGGCGGAGCAGCTGGAGTTCTCCGATGGCTTGGTGCGCACAGACATTCACGAAGTTCGCACCCTCCCGCATCGTCTGGCGGGAGCTCATTGGGCACGACGGCAGGACGCAGCCCGGCGAGCAATCCGCCTAGTTCGCGGGGAGTTCTTGGCAGACCTGCGCTACGAGTCCTGGGCTACTCGGCTCCAGCTAGGAATCCACAATGAAATCAGGTCGCACCTGCTCCCGATCGCTTCGGATCCGATCGCCTTCGACCTTCAGGTGTCAACAGATGCGGCAAGTGCGCTGGTCGGGCTGGACCCATTTGATGAGGCGGCGACCTTGGCCCTTGCCGAATGCATGTCGAGATCGGGACGCCGGCTGGCCGCTCGTGACCTACTCGTGAGGTATGCACAAGATGTTTCCGAAGAACTCAATGAGGGTCCATCGGCGGAGATTGCAGAAGCGGTCGGACGGGTGGGGAGCGGTACCGGTCAAACATGAGTGGACCGCGTGGTGAGTAGACAACAGGTTGGTGCTTGACTTTTCCACCGCCGAGATCCTACAGTACCCTCGTCCACTGGTACTTTGGTACTGAGGACCTCAACATAGGGATGCAGAGATCCGCCGGCTGAATTTGGGCACTTGGGCTGGCGGGGAGCATGTAGTGCAACCGACCGTTCCGCCACCGGAGTGTGTCGGCATTGTCTAGTCTTGTACAGAAGAGGGCACCTTCTGATGCAGAGAGAACTCCTGAAGGGCTGGTAACGGCCCCTCGAAAGGTAATCAGCATGCCATCACGCATCGCGCGGATCGGCTCGCTGATGTCAGCCCTATTGGCGCTCGCCGCACTCGCCATTGCGGGTGGTGCTGGCTTCCGGGGCTGGTAAGAGGTCGTGGTAGACTCCGGTCGCGCGATCTCGTGACGAGCCGGTGAATACCAACGTTACCCGCCTAATCCTCGCAACCGTAGCCGCCGCAGTTATCGTAATTGCGGCGGCTTCGCTGCTATTCCCGATCGGGCCGGCCATCGGTGGGTGGCCAGGGGTTTTGTTCTGGACGGGGGCAACGCTCCTTGCCAGCGCAATGCCTATCATGCTCCCTCGCGGCACCGTGGTTTCCGTCGGATCGGCCCCAATCCTTGCAGCGATGCTCCTTGGTGGCCCCTTCGCTGCAGCAATTGTCAGCGTTGTCGGAACCACGGATGAACGCGAGGTTCGAGGGCAGGTCCCGTGGTACGGAACCCTCTTCAATCATTCGTCCGCGGCCGTCTCGGTCGTTATCGCGGGCATCTTCTACGAAGTCATCCGCGGCACGGCTATCGGCTCGCACCCGGTTGGACTTTTCGGTCTGGCTCTCGTCGCGAGTACCATTTTCCTCGGACTCAACTGGCTACTCGCCGTTCTGGCAGTTGCTGTTCGTACCCGCGCATCCATCCGGACGATCTGGGCCGAGGACGTGTCGGGCGTCGCGGCGAATCTAATCGGGCTTGCACCACTGGCGTGGTTGATGGCGCAGGTCTTCCAGTTGCCGGACGGGTCCGGGTGGTGGGCGACGGCGCTGTTCGCGGTTCCGCTGTTCACGACGAGGCTGGCGTACGCCCGCTACGTCGAGACGCGGCTCCTGTTCGAGCAGACGATCCAGGCGCTGTCGAAGGCCGTCGACGCGCGGGACCGGTACACCCGAAACCACTCGAGCCGCGTGAGCCGAATCTCGGAGGCGATGGCGCGCGTGATGCGCCTGCCGGAGCCGGAGATCGAGAAGATCACATGGGCCGCGCTGCTGCACGACATCGGCAAGATCGGCATCCGGGACCACATCCTCCTGAAGGAAGGACCGCTCGACAAGGCGGAGCGGACTCTGATGAACCAGCACCCGGAGATCGGGGCGGAGATCGTGGAGCCCGCGACCCAGCTCAAGGGCGAGGCCCCGCTGATCCTGGCCCACCACGAGTGGTTCAACGGGTCCGGCTACCCGCACGGCGCCGAGGCGCTCGACATCCCGCTCGGCGCGCGGATCATGACGATCGCAGACGCCTACGAGGCGATGACGAGCTCCCGCCCCTATCGCAAGACACCGCTGACCCACGAGCAGGCCATCGGTCAGCTCGAGCAGTTCGCCGGCATCCAGTTCGACCCCGAGATCGTGCCGATCCTCGTGAACATGGACCGCAGCATCCTGGATCGTCCGCCGGACCGCCCGGACGAGCTGCCGACCATGCTCCACCAGCAGGACCCGCGGGACGGCGACAGCTCCGGCGACGACGCCGTCGCCGCGGCCAAGCCGTCGCGGGAGCCGCCTGCATCGAGGCCCGCCATGGCCTCGGACGATGTTTCTTAGCACCATCGTCCTCGCGCTGATCATCGGCGCACTGGCGGGGGGCTCCTTCCCAAGACTGTCCGAGCTCCGATTGCGATGGAGCCTGCTCCTCGCCGCGGCCGTTGCCCTGCGGCTGCTCGTCGGCATCAGCCGCGAGATCGGCATCGGCGACGGGATCCCGGCCGGGCCGTTCTTCCTCGCGGCCTACGGCCTGATCATCGCGTGGCTCTGGGGAAACTGGCGCGTCCCCGGGCTCCAGATCGCGGCGGTGGGCATCGGCGCCAACATGCTCGCGCTGCTGGTGAACCAGGGACAGATGCCGATCTGGTCGGCCGCCTACTTCAGCGCGGGCTTCACCCAGGCCGATATCGTCAACGACGCGTTCCACGTCCTGCTGCGCGCCGATTCGATCGCCGGATTCGTCGCCTCCGGTGGGCTCTTCGGCGATGTGATCCCCCTGCCGATCCCGATCATCCGCGACGTGATCAGCATCGGCGACGTGCTGCTCGCCATCGGGATCTTCTGGGCGATCGTGTACTCGATGACCCGGGCCGGCGCCCCATCGCGCCGGGGGGTGGTCATCGGTGGGACCTCGGCTCGGCCGTCGGCCGCGGGGACGTTCCAGGCTGGGCTCGCCTATGCGCAGGCGACCGTCGTTCCGGCGGAGGCCAGCGGCGAGGTCGGCGAGGCAGCCGACGCGGGCACGATCCCCCGCTCCCAGTCGCCCTACCTGCGGCTGGTGCGGAACCGGAACTTCTCGCTGTTGTGGGTGGGGCAGCTGGTTTCGCTGCTCGGGGATCGGATCCACATCATCGCGCTCGGGGCGCTCGTCGCCGGCCGGGGCACCGCCCTCGAGGTGGGCCTGACGTTCGCCGCCACCGCCGTCCCGAGCGTGCTGCTCGGCCCGCTCGCGGGCGTGCTCGTGGACCGATGGGACCGGCGCATCACCATGATCCTTTGCGACGTCTCGCGCGCCGTCCTCGTGCTTGCCGTGCCGTTCGCGTTCGAGATCAACATCGCCCTCGTCTACCTCTTCGCGTTCCTCATCGCCAGCGTGACGCTGCTCTTCCGGCCCGCGAAGACGGCGGTCGTGCCGGCCATCGTGGACGAGCGGGATCTCGTGACGGCGAACTCGGCGATGTCCGTGCCCGAGACGGCCGCGGACCTCATCGGCTTCCCGGTCGCCGGTCTGATCGTGACGGCACTGAGCTCCGTGATCGGGGCGGCATTCATCCTCGACGCGGGGACCTACGTCGTCTCGGCCGTCCTCATCTGGGCGATGCTCATTCCCCGCCAGCTCGAGGCTCCGGCCGAACGGCTCTCGGTCGGTGGCGTCTGGCGGGACATGCGCGAGGGGTTCGCGTTCCTGTGGGGCGAGGCCGCGTTGCTGTCGAACACGCTGCTGTCGACGGTTGCCCAGGTCGCGGTCGGAGCGGAGATCGTTGTCAGCCTGCTGTACGCGCGCGACGTCGTGGACCGGGGCGGAATGAGCTTCGAGCAGCTCTACTCGCTGCTGCTGACGGCCATCGCGGTGGGCAGCGTGCTGGCCGGCATCGGCGTCGGCGCGATCGGCGAACGGGTGCCGAAGGGACCCCTGGTCATCGCCGGGTTCATCGGCATGGGGGCGTCCCTGGTGGTGGCCGGCATGGTCACCGATCCGATCATCGCCATGATCGCGTTCTTCTTCACCGGCGCCTCGAACATGCTCTTCATCATCCCCACGGTCACGCTCTTCCAGCAGCGGACGCCGCAGCGCCTGATGGGCCGCGTGGTGTCGAGCCGCCAGGCGCTGGTCTTCGGCTCGATCGCCGTCTCGATGGGACTGTCCGGCTGGCTGGCCGGAATCCTGGGTCCGGCGCTCGTGCTCGTGATCAGCGGCGCGATCTGCGCCGGGGCGGGCGTCGTCGGGATCGGCGTGCCGTCCATGCGGAACGCCCGTTGACGAGGCGATCTGCTACCCTTCGCGCGCCGTGGGACTGATCCTCGACCTTGCGGTCGCGGCCCTCGCGCTGGTGGTCATCGGATCGTTGGCACTCCTGGCCTGGACGCTCGGCGTCAGCGCGACGCGCGCCACGCGCGATGGGCACCGGCGTGTCACCGAATACCGACGAGCCGTCGCCGGGGCAGACGACCGGATCCGATCCAGCGCTGCCCGGGCGTCGGGTGCGATGGCACGACTCAACGCGCGAGCACGTTCAATGACACCGGGAGAGCGACCGACGCATGACGACCAGTAGCCAGACCCCGCGGCCCGAGGGCCGCAACGAGCCGGGATACCGCGGGTCGCTGCCGGAGCGGCAGGATCGCCTCGCGCGCCCCTGGATGCTGGTGGTCATCGGCGCCTTCGTCCTGATCATCGTCCTCTCCATTGCGGGGATTCCCTCGCGGTTCGTGCCCGAGCCGACGCCGCCGCCCCTGCCGTCAACCCCGGCCTCGGGGTCGGTGGAGCCTTCCGCTTCCGGGTCCGTGTCCGGGTCGGGGTCCGTGGAGCCGTCGCCTTCGGCGTCGCCCACCGGGGGGTAGAGCGCGCTCGATATTTCGAGTGGGCTTCACCGGAGGGCGTTTCGGGGAGTCAGATGCTCGATATTTCGAGCACACGCGTGCGTGACCGACACCTGCGCGCGGGCACCTCACGAGGGTGGCTGCTCGATATTTCGAGCAAACCGCACCCCCAGGGCCCTTCGCGTGAACAACACTCGATCCATCGCGCGACGGGCAGCGACACACACCCCTCAACCGGCCCGAAGATCCGGGCCACCCACCACCCGAGCGCGCCAGCCAGGTGATGTGGTCGGGAATCGGACCACGTATCGGTCAGTCCAACGGGTGATGTGGGCGGGGACCTGACTTCGTATTGGTGGGTAGGGAGGGTCAATACGGGAAGTTGTACGGAATCCGGACGGCTGCCATACTCGCCGCCCCATCATCTCCGGACACTGATGCGCCCGTTCAGATCGGAGGGAACCACCGCGGTGGCCGATAGCAAACGATCGGTGCTGGTCGTCGACGACGACGGCGACATCCGCACGCTCTTGAAGGACCTCCTTGGCGAGGAGGGGTATGCCGTGCGCGTTGCCCCGACCGGCGCGGAGGCCATGGAATCCATCACGAAGGATCGGCCGGATCTCGTGATGATGGACGTGAAGCTGCCCGACCAGGATGGCATCACGCTCTTGAAGCAGCTGAAGCGCGAGCACGATGAGCTCGAGGTCATCGTGATGACCGCGTTCGGCGGGAGCTCCACGGCGATCAAGGCCATGGAGCACGGCGCGTACGACTACGTGACGAAGCCCTTCGAGATCGACGACCTTCTTGCCACGCTCAAGCGCGTCTTCGAGCATGCCGACATGAGCTCCGAGGTCAGCGCACTGCGCCTCGAGCTCGGCAAGCGGGAGGCGGAGCGCGAGCGGATCGTCGGCAGCAGCAAGCCGATGCTCGAGGTCTTCAAGCTCATCGGCAAGGTGGCTCCGTCGGACGCGACCGTGCTCATCACCGGCGAGTCCGGCACGGGCAAGGAACTGATCGCCGAGGCACTGCATCGGGCCAGCAAGCGGAATCCGCATCCGCTCGTGAAGGTCAGCTGCGCCGCGCTGCCGGAATCGCTCCTGGAAACGGAGCTGTTCGGCCACGAGAAGGGCTCGTTCACCGGCGCCATGACCATGCGCAAGGGCCGATTCGAGTCCGCCAACAAGGGCACGATCTTTCTCGACGAGATCGGCGAGATGACGCTCGGCACCCAGACGAAGCTGCTGCGCATCCTCCAGGAGCGGGAGTTCGAGCGAATCGGCTCCAACACGCCGATCAAGATCGACATCCGGGTGATCACCGCCACGAACCGCGACCTCGCCGACGAAGTCAAGAAGACGAAGTTCCGCGAGGACCTCTACTACCGGCTCAACGTCATCCACATCCACATGCCGCCGCTGCGCGAGCGCAAGGACGACATCCCGCTGCTGGTGGAGCACTTCCTCGTGAAGTTCCGCCACGCGCCCGGCTCGATCCCCACGGCCATCACCGAGGACGCGCTCCAGCGCCTGGTCGACTACGACTGGCCGGGGAACGTGCGTGAGCTCGAGAACGCGATCGAGCGCGCGGTCGTGCTGTCGCGCGGCCTGCCGATCATGCTCGATCACCTGCCGTTCGGAAACTCGCCCGAGGCTCGGGACCGGGTTCGCCTGGCGGAGCGTCGCACGAAGCTCGAGGGCGACGAGGCGGAGCTCTCCGGCCGGCGTGACCAGCTTGACTCGGATGAGGCCGATGCCGAAGCCGCCGATGCGGCCGATGCGGTCGTGGTGGACCACCGCAGGAACGGTCATGCCAACGGTTCGGGGGACGGGGCCGACGGCTCGTTCAAGGATCGGGTGGCGACACTCGAGCGCGCGCTGATCAAGGAGGCCCTCGATCGGGCGGATGGCAATCGCACCAAGGCTGCCGAGGAGCTCGGAATCTATCGGCGCCTGCTGTACGCCAAGATCAAGGAGTACGGGCTCGGGGAGTAGCTGACGGCGGCCTGAGGCCCTGGGGGCGCGGGCGCGGCGCGGCGCTTGCTCGATATTTCGAGTGATCTTCTCCGGGCGGCGCTTGGGACTCGATATTTCGAGTGACCTTCACCGCAGCCCCCTTCGGGGTGCGGCTCCCGCGATATATCGAGCGGTGGACCTCGTGAGCTGCCCGCAGGCGTGCCGCTCACGCTCACGGGCACTCGAAATATCGAGCATCTGACTCTCAGAGCCACCCGCGCGCGAACCCCACTCGAAAAATCGAGCGGTAAGCGGCGGATAACCAACCCCCGCGCATGCTGTGCACATGACCCGATCCAGCAGCAGCCGACGCCGAGCCCATGAGCAGGCCACCCGAATCGGCGCCGAGGTGCACGTCGCGCGAACGACGCTGGCGTTGTCCGGCCAGCACGTTGCCGCTCGGGCCGGGGTGTCATGGTCCACGCTCAACCGAGTCGAACTCGGCGATCCGGGAGTCAGCGTGTCCACGATGTGCGCCGTGGCGGAATCCGTCGGGCTCGACCTCGTCCTGCGGGCCTATCCCGGCGCGACGCCGAGCCTCCGCGACACGGGCCAGCTCGCCATCGCCGAACGAATCGGCTCCCAGGCTGCCGCGTCGTGGCGAACGGCGATCGAGATGCAGGTCGGGCCGCATGGAGAGGCGATCGACATGGTGATCTTCGGAGCGCATGAGATCTGGGCGGTCGAGATTGAACGAATGGCCGCGGACTTCCAGGCGCAACGCCGGCGCGCCGATCGAAAGCGCGAGATGCTCGCCGATCGGCATCGGCGGCCGGTTCGCCTGGTGATGGTCGTCGAGGACACTCGGCGAAACCGCCGAGCGATCGAGCCGCACCTCGAGCTCATCCGGGGAGTCTTCCCGGCTGGGTCCCGTGAAATCCTGCGGTCGCTCCGAGGCGGCGCGGCCCTCGGAAAGGACGGTCTGCTCTGGATCCGACCAACGGACCGGCGGCACCGAACTCGATAGATCGAGTGATGTTCGCGCGGGGTGGGTCCGGCGTGCGGATCCCGCGATATATCGAGCAGGGGCCCTCGGGAGATGCCCGCAGGCGTGCCTGTCACGCTCACCGGTGCTCGAAATATCGAGCAAACGACACCCCACACTCCCTTCCGGTGAAGTTCACCCGCTATTTCGCGTCCAGGAGCGAGCGCCGGACCAACAATCCCCCGGTGGTATCCTTCTTGCCACACAAGCAGGCACGAATCACCACACGAAGGGACGAGATTTCCCCATGTTCAGCCGCGTGAAAATCGCGATCAGATTCTTCTTCGTGGGTCTGGCCGTCGGCGTGCTCCTGGCTCCACGGAGCGGTGTGGAGACGCGCCGCCTCGTCCGCGAGCGAGCCGATCGGATCCTCAACGACGTCCTCGATGCCGCAACGCTCGGCACCGTCGACACCGGCGACCAGATCCCGCCCGATGAGGCCGAAGCCCCCCGACGGACGACCCGCGCCTCGAACTCGGGAAGTTCGGCATCGACCACGCGCTCGACCCGCAGCCGCGCCGCCAGCACCGGCACGGGCGCCGCGGCCGGCTGACCGGCCCACGCCCACGGACCGATGCGCTGGCTGCGTCGCTCGCGGCCGCGCCCATCGGACGAGAGCGCCCCGGCCAGGGAATCGGCAGCCGGCGATGCCCGTGAGCGCATGGTGGCCGAGCAACTTCGGTCGCGCGGAATCAACGATTCCGAGGTGCTCGAGGCGCTCGGAACGGTGGAGCGGCATCGGTTCGTCGATGGCGACGAGCCGTATGGGGACCATGCGCTCCCCCTGACCTCGGGCCAGACGATCTCCCAGCCGTACGTGGTCGCGCTCATGACCGCGGCGGCCCGCCCGCCGAATGGGTGGCGGGAGGCAGAAGTCCTCGAGATCGGCACCGGATCGGGGTACCAGGCGGCGATTCTCGCCGAGCTCGGTGCGCGGGTGGTGAGCATCGAGCGGCACGAGTCGCTCGCCGCATCGGCTCGCCAGCGGTTGGACGAGACCGGCTATGCCGACCGGGTGACCGTCCACGCCGCCGATGGGACGCATGGCTGGCCTGACGGCGCTCCGTATCGGGCCATCCTGGTCACGGCGGCAGGACCCACCATCCCGGAACCTCTCCTTGAGCAGCTCGACCCGGATGGCGGCCGGCTCGTGATGCCGGTGGGTGGACGGGAAAAGCAGCACCTGAGCCTCGTTGAGCGGCACGGCGACGACTACCGTCAGAGCGACCTGGGACCGGTGGTATTCGTGCCGCTCATCGGCGAGCATGGTCACTCGGCGACCTAGCGGCTGGCACGTCGCGTGCAACGCCTAGCCGAACTCCCGTATTCCTTTGCGGAGGGAACCTGAACATGACCTATGACGACCGACGGACCGATGCCGCGGGTAACCCCGTGGATCCGGACGCCCCCGTCGACAACGAGACCCGCGTGGTCGAGCGCCAGACCTATGTCGAGCGCGAGCGCCCCGTGGCCGATCCAGACCCAGCCCAGCCCGCCGGCTCGCAGGTGAACGTCAACTCTTCTCGCGACGCCTACGTGGACGACGGTCCCGGACCGCTCTACTACGTCCGGCGCGTCCTCTCGCTGGCGTTCGGCATCCTCGCCGTGCTGCTCGGGCTGCGCATCCTGCTCCTGCTGCTCGTCGCGAACCAGGGGAATGCCATCGTCGACTTCGTGTTCGGCGTGACGGAGCCGTTCGTCGCCCCGTTCCGCGGCATCTTCCAGTTCAACGAGGTCCAGGCCGGCGCGGCCACGCTGGATGTCGCGGCCGTCGTGGCACTCATCGGCTGGCTGCTCGTCTACCTGCTCATCATGGCGATCCTCCGCCTCGGAGACCGCGACCGGGCCT
>JBPCOK010000154.1:0-10803 GCA_051000335.1 Candidatus Limnocylindria bacterium
TGTGACGCTCCATCGCCGCGCGTCGGCTGAGGTTGACGCGCCCCATCCGGTCGATCTCGGTCACCACCACCATCAGCTCGTCGCCGATGCTGACCACGTCCTCGACCCGCGGCACCCGGTAATCGGCCAGCTGGCTGATGTGCACCAGGCCCTCCTTGCCGGGCAGAATCTCGACGAAGGCGCCGAAGTTCATGATCCGGGTGACCTTGCCGAGGTACTCCTTGCCGACCTCGACATCCTTGGTCAGGCCCTCGATCCACGCGATCGCCTTCTTGGCGGCCTCGCCGTCCGTCGCGGCGATCTGGATCGTGCCGTCGTCCTCGACGTTGATCTGCGTTCCGGTTTCGGCGGTGATCTGGCGGATCACCTTGCCGCCGGCACCGATGACGTCGCGGATCTTGTCGACCGGGATCTTCAGCGTCGTGATGCGCGGCGCGTACTCGCTGAGCTCCTCGCGGCTGGCGCCGATGACCTCGGTCATCTTGCCCAGGATGTGGAGCCGTGCCGTCCGAGCCTGCTCAAGCGCGTCGCGCATGATCTCGGTCGTGATCCCGGCGACCTTGATGTCCATCTGGAGCGCGGTGACGCCATCGGCGGTCCCGGTCACCTTGAAGTCCATGTCGCCGTAGGCGTCTTCCTTGCCGGTGATATCGGTGAGAACGGCATAGCGACCGGTCTCCTTGTCGTTGATCAGGCCCATGGCCGCGCCGGCCACCGGTGCCTTGATCGGGACGCCGGCATCCATCAGCGCCAGCGTCGAGCCGCAGGTCGACGCCATCGACGTCGAGCCGTTCGAGCTCACGCACTCGCTCACGACGCGGATCACGTACGGGAACTCGCTGACGTCCGGCAGGACCGGCACCAGCGCGCGCTCGGCGAGCGCCCCGTGGCCGATCTCACGACGGCCCGGGCCACGCATGAAGCGCGCCTCGCCGACCGAGTACGGCGGCATGTTGTAGTGGTGCATGTAGCGCTTCTCGGTCTCCGGGGAGATCGTGTCCATGCGCTGCACGTCACTGCTCGGTCCCAACGTGGCGATCGACAGCGCCTGGGTCTGGCCGCGGGTGAACAGGCCCGAGCCATGGGTGCGCGGCAGGACGCCGACCTCGACGCTGATCGGCCGGATCGTGGTCGTATCGCGGCCGTCGATCCGGACGTTCTCGTTCAGCACAAGCTCGCGCACGGTTGCCTTGGTCACCGCGTCCATGAGGGATGAGCCGATGCCGTGGCGGCGTCGAATGTCCTCGAGACGGTCGCCCTGCTCGGCGCGGTTGTAGTTGTCGCGTGCTCCGCGCACTTCGTCGGCGATGTCCTTGCGCAGCGCGTCGAGGCGCTCCGACAGGCCGCTGGTGAAGTGGAGGAACAGCTCGGCGGTCGCCTCCGCGTCGGGCATGGCCCGATGCGCGGCCGCGTGATCACGACCGAAGACGAATCGGACGAGGTCGGCCAGCTTGTAGCTGCCGGCGTCGGGATAGAGCTGGTATCCGAGCTGCAGCGTGTCGTACACGGCGCTCGGCTCCCACGTTCGGTCATTCGGCAGGTGGCGATGGACGAAGGGCACGTCGAACGACGAGTTATGGGCCACGACGGGGGTGTCCCCGACCCAGTCGACGAAGTTCGACAACGCCTCGGCGGCCGTCGGGGCGTTCGCGACATCGTCGGTCTTGATGCCGTGCACCTGGTGGCCGACGATCGGGCGTCCGGGGTTCACGAGCGACTCGAATCGGTCGACGATCTGGCCGTCACGCAGGCGAAGCGCCGCGATATCGACGATGTAGCCGTGCTCGGGCTTGATGGCGGTCGTCTCGAGATCGAAGACCACGAACTCGTTGCGCGACTCCGCCAGGGCCTTGCCGAGTTGGACGACGGAGGGGGCCTTGGGTCCGACGAACGGCACCTTCTTCGGCGCCCCGGCCGACGCCACGAGCTTGTCCTGGAGGTCGATCGACTTCTGGAGCTCGGCATGCCCGTAGGCGATGGCATCGGCCATGACCGTCTCGGGCAGAATGTTCGCTCCGGCCTCGACCATCATCACGGCGTCGCGGGTGCCGGCGACCACGAGGTCCAGCTCGCTCTCGGCGAGCTCGCTGTTCGTCGGGTTGGTGACGAACTCACCCCCGATGCGACCGACGCGCACGGCACCCACCGGTCCCATGAACGGGATGTGGCTGATGCTGAGCGCCGCAGAAGCGCCGTTGAGCGCGAGAATGTCTGGATCGTTCTCCTGGTCGGTCGAGAGGACCGTCAGGACGACCTGGACGTCGTTGAAGTAGCCCTTGGGGAAGAGCGGGCGGAGCGGCCGGTCGGTGAGGCGCATGGCCAGGATGGCCGCCTCGGACGGGCGCGACTCGCGCTTGATGAATCCGCCGGGGATCTTGCCCGCGGCGTACATCCGCTCCTCGTAGTCGACGGTGAGCGGGAAGAAGTCCGCGCCCTCGCGCGGCTCCTTGGATGCGACGGCGGTCGCGAGGACGACGGAGTCTCCGTATCGGACGATGACGGCGCCGTCCGCCTGCTCGGCGAGCTTGCCGGCCTCCATGCTGAAGACCTTGCCGCCGATTTCGGCTTCGTGCTTGATTGCCACTGATTCCTCCAGTGATGTTCGATCCGGCATCCGACGCTCGATTCCCGTGGCGCGCTCGCGTGAGCGCAGGCGTCAGGCGGGGGTGGATACCGGGGTTGTGTTCTGCATGTGCGAAACCCAGGGCAGGTGGCCCTGGGTTGATCGCGAATCGTGCTTAGCGGCGCAGGCCGAGGCCGCCGATGACGGTGCGGTACCGGTCCACGTCGTTGCGGACCAGGTACGCGAGCAGCCGTCTGCGCTGCCCGACGAGCTTCAGGAGCCCGCGGCGCGAATGGTTGTCCTTCGGGAAGCTGCGCAGATGATCAGTCAGCGACTTGATCCGCTCGGTGAGAAGCGCAATCTGCACCTCAGGTGATCCCGTGTCGCCCTCGTGCGTGGCATATTCGTCGACGATTGCGCTCTTCGCGTCCTTGGCGAGCGGCACGTATTCCTCCACATTCGTTTCCGTAACCGTGTGAGTTTACCAGAGGGGCACTCGACCCGCCATGAGCGCGCTCAGCCGATGCGGCGGCGTGCCTCCGCCTCGTCCTTCCGCATCTGGTCGACGAGGGCGTCCACCGTCGCGAAGCGCTGCTCCGACCGCAGGCGGGACTCGAGCTCGACCGTCAGCTCGGCGTCGTACAGGTCGCCGCCCCAGTCGAGCAAATAGACCTCGACCAGCACGCGGCCGTCGTCGTGGAACGTCGGACGGACGCCCACGCTCACCAGGCCCGGGTGACCCGGCCCGACGCCGCGGTCGGGGACGCTCACGCGGCCGAGATAGATGCCCAGGGCCGGCAGTGCCGCTCGGTATGCGAACTCGAGATTGGCCGTCGGAAATCCCAGCTCGCGGCCGCGCTCGTCCCCGTGGACAACGGTGCCGCGCAACAGGGGCGGGGCGCCGAGCAGGTCCGTCGCCTCGTCGATGCGCCCGTCCCGCAGCGCGCCCCGGATCCGCGAGGAGGAGATCGGGCCGCCATCGACGACCAGCGGCTCGACCGCGATGCAGTCCCAGCCGCTCTGCGCCCCGATCTCCGCGACCCGTTCGAGCGTCCCGGCTCGCCCGCGCCCGAAGGCGCTCTCGGGCGTCATGACCACGCCCCGGAGCTCGAGGGCCGGCGCGAGCTCCGCCAGAAAGGCATCGGGATCGAGGCTGCGCACGGCGTCATCGAACCGAATCTCGATCACCCGGTCGACGCCCGACGCGCCGAGCCGATCGCGCGTGAGCTTCGGAGGAAGCAGGCGCTCCACGACGACCCCCGGACGGATCACCTCGTCGGGATGGGGACTGAAGACCAGGACGACGCTCACAGATCCCCGTTCTCGAGCCGCCCGAGACGTGGCCTCCAGGACGTGGCGGTGTCCGAGGTGGACGCCGTCGAACACGCCGAGGGTGATGACGGCCGGCCCCACAGCAGGAAGGTGAGCGAGATCGACGGCGGTCATGACCGCGGCGCCGGCGGCAGGACCTTGTACGGCTGGAGGATGCCGTCGCTGATCCACCCGATGCCGACGATCACCTCGTCGGAGAAGACGGCGACCTTTCCGTCCGGCGTCGGGACGTTCACCCGGCGCGCCGAACCGTGCTGGAACGCCAGTGCGGCCTCCGAATCGAGCGCGAGGTGCGGGAGCGGCAGGAGCTCACCAACCGGCAGCACGGCGTCGGCCAGTCGGTCCTCGAGTGCCAGTGCCTCGAGCATATCGGGCGTCACCGATGTCTCGACGCTGAGGCCGGCAGCCTCGGTGCGGCGCAGCGAACGCAGGTAGGCCCCCGTCCGGAGGTGCTCACCGAGGTCCCGAGCAAGGGATCGAACGTACGTGCCCACGCCGCAGCGCAGGTCGATGTGGACGTCGGCGCCGCCGTCCTTCGGCTCATAGCTGACCATCTCGATCGCGTCGATGGTCACCTCGCGAGGCGGGACCTCGATCGGATCGCCCGCCCGTGCGGCGCGATGGGCGATCCGGCCACCGACCTTCCGGGCGCTGAAGCTCGGAGGTCGCTGGTCGAAGGTGCCAACGAACGTCGCGAGTGCCGCTCGCACCTCCTCGGACGCTGGCATCAGGCCCGGTACGAGCTCGATCGGGCCCTCGCTGTCGTCGGTCTCGCTTCGCGCGCCGAGCCGGATCACCGCGTCGTACCGCTTGCGGCCACCGGTCAGCTCCTCGCTGAAGCGCGTCGCGGCTCCGACGAGGATCGGCAGCACCCCCGAAGCCAGTGGATCCAGGGTCCCCGCATGCCCGATGCGCCGCGTGCCGCTCAGGCGCCGCATCATGCCGACCATGTCGTGGCTCGTCGGCCCGACCGGCTTGTCGAGGTTAACGACCCCGAGCATCGGCACGATCGAGCTCGCGCTCGCACTCGTCGAGGAGCCGGTCGGTCGCCTCGCCGAGGGGCGCATCGATCGAGCAACCGGCCGCGCGAGCGTGCCCTCCACCCCCGAATGCGCCGGTGATCGCCACGGCATCGGCCCGTGCCGAGGTTCGCACGCTGGCGCGAACGTGGGTCGAGTCGACCTCCTTGACGAGCACCGTGATGTCGGCGGCCTTTGTGGAGGCCAGCAGGTCGATGAAGCCCTCCGACGCCACCGGCTCAGTGGCGGTCTCCGCGAGCATCGCGTTCGTCATCGTGGCGTGGACGATGCGGCCGTCCCGTCGCTGGGCCATTCCGGCCATGATGCGTCCCCATAGCGCGAGCGTTCCGAAGGGCTTGTCGGCGTAGATCGAGCGATGGATCGCGGACAGCGGCGCACCCGCGGCCAGGAGGTCGGCGGCGACCCGAAGCGTCCGTGGCGTCGCGTTCGGGTGCGAGAAGGTGTGGGTGTCCTGCACGATGCCGGCCGTGAGGACCGTCGCCATGGCGAGATCCAGCTCGACGCCGAGATCGGGAATCAGCAGCGCCATCATCTCGCACGTCGCGGCGGCGTCAGCGTCGATCCACGCAGCCACCGTGCCCTCCCCGTCGTTCGAGACATGGTGGTCGACGTTCACGATCCGCGCCCGCGACAGCCAGTCCGCGGCATCGGTCACGACCGACCCGGTTCGTGACAGCGGCCCGTCGAGGACGACCGCGACGTCTGGCTCCAGACGGGGCGTGGAATGCACGTCAGCGGCACCTGTCAGGTCGACGAGGCCCGGTGGCACGGGGTCGGCGGCCACGACCTCGGCCTGCTTGCCGAGACGCTCGACTGCCATGCGCAGCGCCAGCGCCGATCCCAGGGTGTCGGCGTCGGGGTTCTCGTGGCAGATGGCGGTGACCCGCTGCGCTCCGAGGATCGCGGCGGCCACATCGGCTCGGCTCACGAGCGGTCGTCCTCCTCGAGCTCACGCAGCAGGCGGAGAACGCGGTCCCCCGCCTCGATCGAGTCGTCGTGCTTGATGATGAGCTGCGGGATGTGCCGCACCGTCAGGCGGTCGCCGAGCTGGCGGCGCAGCCAGGGGGCGGCGGCGGTGAGCGCCTTCATCGTCTGCTCTCGTTCATCGTCGGTCCCCATGATGCTGACCCAGACCTTCGCCGACCCGAGGTCGCGCGCCGTCTCGACGCGCGTGATCGTCGCGAACCCGATGCGCGGATCCTTCATCTCGCGCTGCATCAGCTCTGCGAGCTCGGCCCGGATCTGGCTGTCGAGCCGATCCGTTCGCTGGCTCATGGATCAGGCCTGCTCGGTCACCATCTGGTAACACTCGATGACGTCGCCCTCGGCGATGTCATCGGCATCGAGCCCGATGCCGCACTCGAATCCGGTGGCGACCTCGCGCACGTCGTCCTTGAACCGCTTGAGCGACGTGATGCGCACGTCTGCGATGAGCTCGCCGCCCCGCATGAGGCGCGCCTGGCCGCCGCGGACGATCCGCCCATCGGTCACGTACGAGCCCGCCACGTTGCCGGCCCGTCCCGCCTTGATGACCATGCGGACCTCGGCGTGGCCCTCGACCTGCTCGACGATCTTCGGCGCGAGCAGCCCCTTGAGCG
The DNA here is from genome assembly GCA_051000335.1 of Candidatus Limnocylindria bacterium. Taxonomy (GTDB): domain Bacteria; phylum Chloroflexota; class Limnocylindria; order QHBO01; family QHBO01; genus JACDBZ01. The sequence goes on from JBPCOK010000154.1 coordinate 6,534, forward strand.
CCAGGCCGACGTCATCGGTGAGCTTGTAGATCACGTCGTACAGCCGCACGTCCACACCGGTGGCCTCGACCGAGCGCTGCGCTCCCGCGTCCAGCTTCGCGTTGAAGCCGATGACGACCGCATCCGAGGCGGATGCGAGGTTGATGTCGCTCTCGTTGATTTCGCCCGCCCCCTCGCGCAGGATGTTGATCCGCACCTCGGCCGTGTTGAGGCGCTCGATCGAATGGCGGATGGCGCCCAGAGAGCCCTGCACGTCGGTCTTCAGCACGACCCGAAGCTCGGCGACCTCGGCGTCCTTGATCTGTGCGCTGATCTCCTCGAGGCTGCTCACCTTCTGCCCATCGGCTCCGGCGGCTACGCGATCGGCAGCTTCCGCCGCGTCCCGGGCGGTCTTCTCATCCGCGACCACACGCAGCGTGTCCCCCGCCTCCGGCAGGCCCTGGAGCCCGATGATCTCGACCGCCGATGCGGGCTCAGCCTGCTTCACACGCTTGCCGGCAGCATTGCTCAGCGCGCGGACCCGGCCCCACGTGCGGCCGACGCTCACGATCTGGCCGATCTTCAGCGTCCCGGTCTGCACGAGCACCGTGGCCACGTTGCCACGGCCCTTGTCGACCTTCGACTCCACGATGGTGCCGACGGCGTCGCGGTCCGGGTTCGCCTTGAGGTCCTGCAGATCGGCGACGAGGAGCACCATCTCCATCAGGTCGTCGATCCCGGTGCGTTGCTTGGCGCTCACCGGGACGGAGATCACGTCCCCGCCGTACTCCTCGATCAGGACCTTGTTGTCGGCCAGCTCCTGCTTGACCCGGTCGGGCTGCGCATCGGGCTTGTCGACCTTGTTGATCGCCACGATCATCGGGACGCGCGCGGCACGGACGTGGTCGATCGCCTCCTTGGTCTGGGGCATCACGCCGTCGTCGGCCGCGACCACGATGATGGCGATGTCGGTGACCTGGGCGCCTCGAGCACGCATTGCGGTGAAGGCTTCGTGGCCGGGCGTATCGAGAAACACGATGCGCTTGTCGTTATGGACGACCTCGCTTGCGCCGATGTGCTGGGTGATGCCACCGCTCTCGCCGGACGCGACCTTCGTTTCGCGGATCGCGTCGAGGAGGCTGGTCTTGCCGTGGTCGACGTGACCCATGACGGTGACGATGGGGGCGCGCGTGACGAGCGAGGCCGGATCATCCTCGCTCCACAGGGTCGGCTTGCCGTCGCCCTCCTCGGCGCTGCCGGGCTTGACCAGCTCCTGCTCGGTCGCGGCCTCGGCCGCAGCACGGTCGGCGGCCCCGCTCTCGGTCGTCTCGAAGCCGAGCTCGGCCGCGACGAGCGATGCGGTATCGAAATCGATCGTCTGGTTCACGGTCGCGAAGATGCCGTTTTTGATCAGAACGTTGATGATCTCGGCATGGCTGACGCTCAACGCGTCGGCGAAGTCCTTGACCGCAACCGAGCTCGGCAGCTCGACGGGTCCGCTTGGTCGAGCCGGGGCCTGCGCCTCGGTCGCCACGCCGCCGCCCGGGCCGCCCGGTCGCTTGCGCTGGGGGCGCGGTCCTCGGCGAGGTCGGTATCTACGTGGTGGCATGTGATGCTCCATTGATCTCGAGCAGGTCGGACGCGGGCTCGGTCCCGAGTGCTCGCTTCACGGCCGTTGCGATGCGCTCGGCGTCGCGGCAGGCCGGGTCCTGGCAGATGTAGGTCCCGCGCCCCGGCACGCGGCCGGAATCGTCGCGGTGGATGGTTCCGTCGGGGACACGCACGATGCGCGTCATGTCGCGCTTCGGGTGCGACTGGCGGCAGACGGCGCACGTCCGCGTCGGGACATGGTCAGGTCGCCGCTTCGGCATCGACGGGCGCCTCCTCCTGGTGGGCTTCGTGGACCGCGCCGCCGTCGGGATGCTCGCTGCCGGCGGCCGCCGTGGCGACACCGGTCTCGGATCGAATGTCGATGCGCCATCCGGTCAGCTTCGCCGCCAAGCGCGCGTTCTGACCCTCCTTGCCGATGGCGAGGCTGAGCTGGCGCTCGGGCACGATCACGTTCGCGATCTTGTGCTCCTCGTCGATGCGGACGCTGAGGACCTCGGCCGGACTGAGCGCCTCCGCCACGAAGCGGCCGGGATCCTCGTCCCACAGGACGATGTCGACCTTCTCGCCGTTGAGCTCGGCCACGATGGATTGGATCCGTGCGCCCCGCTGTCCGACGGCGGCGCCCTTGGCATCGACGCCCTGCTGCCGGCTCTCGACGGCGACCTTCGAGCGGCTGCCGGCTTCGCGGGCGATCCCGCGGATGACGACGGTGCCGTTGTAGATCTCGGGGATCTCCATCTCCATCAGACGGCGGAGGAAGCCCCGATGCGTGCGGCTGGCCACGATGACCGGGCCACGCGTGGTCCGGCGGACCTCCATCGTGTAGACCTTGAGGTGCTGTCCGATGCGGTAGGTCTCGCTGGGCAGCTGCTCGGTCACGGCGAGGACCGCTTCGACGTCCTTGCCCATGTCGAGCACGACGGCCGACTCGGTCGTGCGCTGCACGGTGCCGGTCATGATCTCGCCCTCGCGCGATGCGTACTGCTGGAAGACGACGTCGCGCTGTGCCTCGCGGAGGCGCTGTCGGTACACCTGTCCCGCGGTCTGCGCCGCGATGCGGCCGAGCTGCGCCTGCGTCACGTTCTCCGGGATGCGCACCTTGGCGCCGACGCCCGTCGTCGGGTCGATCTTCTGGGCATCGGACACGAACATCTGCGCCTCGGGGTCCTCGACCTCCTCGGTGGTGGCCATGACCTCGTACTCGCGGGCTACGCTGATCTCACCGGTCTCGGGGTTCACCGTCACGACGACGTTTTCGGGCGCGTCGGCATTCCGCCGATACGCCGATTCGATCGCCTGCTCCAGCGTACGAATCAGGATCTCCTGCGGCACGCCCTTCTCAGCGTTCAACTGGAGCAAGGCTCCGATGAAATCTCGATTCATGGCCGCTCCTCGTTCCGCGGTCACCAGACAAACAAAGACGTGGGATCGCGAACCGACCCACGTCCTCGTTACTCAGTTCAATATGTGTGGTTCGTCGATTGGTCGGTCGAACCGTCCCGAAGTATACCCGATCACCCACCTTCCCGCACCGGCGAGGTCGGGGCTCAGCCCCCCGTCACGAGCCGCTGGATGTCCTGGATGCTGATGAGGATCACGAGCGCCAGGAGCACGGCGAACCCGGTGAGGTAGATGAGCGCCTCACGCTCGGCCGGCAGCCGTCGGCGACGCACCGACTCGAGCAGGACGACAGCGATCCTGCCTCCGTCGAGTGGTGGGAACGGCAGGACGTTGAGCACCGCCAGGTTGAGCGACAGCACGCCCATGAACAGGAGCTGGCTCACGAGGGGCGCCTCGAGGACGCGGCCGGTCTCCTGTGCGATGCCGATGGGTCCCATGGCATCCCCCGCATCGGGGTTGAGGCCGATGAGACCCCCGACCGCGTCGGCCAGGCCACCGGGGATCTGGACCGCCAGCGTTGCCGCCGCCGTCGTGCCCCGCCCGATGGCGTCGAACGGCCCCGTGACGGTAGACGGCTCGTCGACGAGCTGCTCCGCCTCGTACGAGAATCCCACCGGCCCGATCCCCCGCTGGCGATCCTCCTGGGTCACCGATCGGGGGATGAGCGAGATGATGACCTCCTCGCCGTCCCGCAGGACGCCGAGGTCGACGACGAACCCGGCGCGACCGGCGACGTACTCGGTCAGGTCGGCCGAGCGTTCGAAGCTCTGTCCGTCCGCGGCGACGATGACGTCACCTTCGAGGAGGTTTCCCTCGGCCGGGCTGCTCTCCTGGACGCTGACCACGGTGAGCGGCCCGTGGCCGATGGGAATGGGCAGGCTCAGCGCGACCGCGAACAGCCCCGCGGCCAGGACGAAGTTCATGACCACCCCGGCCAGCAGGACCGTCATCCGGATCCACAGCGGCTTGCGGTTGAAGGCGCCGGCCATGGCGTGATCGATCTCGGTGCTCGTCATGCCCTGCTCTCGCAGGCGACGCAGCTCCACGTCGCCGTCCTCGCCGAGCATTCGCACGAAGCCGCCCAGCGGAATCCAGTTCAGGCTGTAGCGCGTCCCGCGCCACATCACCGATCCGACGCGCGGCGGGAAGCCGATGCCGAACTCCTGGACGGTGATGCCCGCCCGCTTGGCGACGAGGAAGTGACCGAGCTCGTGGACCAGCACGAGGACGACGAGGACGGCCAGGAACGCGGCGATGGTGCCGATGACCTCCATCAGGC
>JBPCOK010000164.1:0-22389 GCA_051000335.1 Candidatus Limnocylindria bacterium
ACGCCGCGTCCCTCGAGCTCCGCCACCGTGGCAGTGATGTCGTCGCACATGAGGTAGATCTCGTGCTCGTGCGCACCGCCGGGATGGACCGCCATCTCCGCCGGCGGCAGGGCGAAGATCAGCCACCCGTCGCCGCTGTCGACCGAGTCGAACCCGAGCTTGTCGCGAATGAAATTGCGCGTCGCCTCGGCGTCGGTCGAGTAGATGATCGAGTGCATTCCCGTGATCACGGACTGATTCCTCTCGGTGGGACGTCTCAGTATGCGCCGTGCTACGCCGGCACTGGCTCCAGAGCGGGGGCCTCATCGTCCCGACGTCGAAGCTTCAGGCCTCGCAGCAGCTGCGCATTGGCGGCCACGACGATCGTCGAGATGCTCATGACCAGCGCCCCGACGCTCATCGGAAGGATGAAGCCGATCGGCGCGAGGACCCCAGCGGCGACCGGGATGGCGATCGCGTTGTAGCCCGTGGCCCACACGAGGTTCTGGATCATCTTGCGGTACGTCGCACGGCTCAGCTCGATGGCGCCGACGACGTCCCTCGGATCGTCGCTGATGAGGACGATCCCTGCCGACTCGACCGCCACGTCCGTCCCGGCGCCGATGGCGATGCCGACATCGGCCTGGGCAAGCGCCGGCGCGTCGTTCACGCCGTCCCCCACCATCGCCACCTTCGCGCCGCCGGTCTGGAACCGCCGCACCGCATCGGCCTTGTCGGCGGGTAGGACCTGAGCGGCAACCTCGTCGATGCCGATCCGCGCTGCGACCGAGTCGGCCACGGCCTGGGCATCACCGGTGATCATCGCGACGCGGACCCCAAGGTCGTGGAGCAGCTTCACGGCCTCGACGGACTCCGGGCGAACCTCGTCCTCGACGCCGATGGCGCCGATCACCTGCTCGCCGCGGATGACGCTCATCACGGTTCGACCGGCATCGGCCCATCCGTTGGTGACGGCGGCCAGCGAGCTGGGCTGCTCGACGGCCAGCTCCTCGAGCAGTCGCGGGCCGCCCACGTGAATCGGCGCGCCGTCGATCGTCGCCCGCGCCCCGCGACCGGCCAGGTTCTCGAAATCGCGGGAGGGCGCCGGGTCGATGCCCCGCTGGCGGGCGCCATCAACGATGGCTCGCGCGAGCGGATGCTCGCTGTCTCCCTCGACGGCGGCCGCGAGACGCAGGACCTCCTCCTCGTCCACACCCGGCGCGGTGGCCACGGCCGACAGCACGGGCTCGCCCCGGGTCAGCGTGCCCGTCTTGTCGAAGATCACCACGTCGAGGTCCTTCGCCCGCTCAAGCGCCAGGCGATCCTTGATGAGCAGCCCGTTGCGCGCGCCAGCGTCGTGCTGATGGCGATGACGAGCGGAATGGCAAGGCCGAGCGCATGCGGGCACGCGATGACGAGGACGGTGGCGGTGCGAATCAGCGCCTCCTCCGGATCGCCGAGAAGCGTCCAAGCGCCGAGCGTGATCACGCCCGAGACCAATGCCACGTAGAAAAGGAGTGCGGCCGCGCGGTCCGCCAGCGCCTGGGCACGGCTGTTCGAGGCCTGCGCCTCGGCCACGAGCCGCATGATGCCGGAGAGGGCGGTGTCGGCGCCGACCGCGCTGACGCGGACGCGGAGGCTGCCACCGGCGGCCACCGTGCCCGCCACGACGCGGTCACCGGGAGCCTTCGAGACGGGGCGGGACTCGCCGGTGATCATCGACTCGTCGACATCGGCCTGGCCCTCGGACACCTCGCCGTCCGCGGGGACTCGCGCGCCGGGGCGCACGAGGACGACGTCATCGGCGGCGAGCTCCGAGGTCTTGATCGTCTCGAGTCCGGAGTCGGTGACACGCTCCGCCTCGTCGGGAAGGAGCTCGGCCAATGCGGAGAGCGCGCCACGCGCCTGCATGATGGAGCGCATCTCGAGCCAGTGGCCGAGGCTCATGACGGTAATGAGTGTCGCGAGCTCCCACCAGACGTCGACCTCGAAGACCCCGAGCGTGGCCGCCCACGAGGCCGCGAAGGCCACGAGAATCGCGAGGCTGATGAGCGTCATCATGCCGGGCTGACGGTCGGCCAGCTCCACCCGGGCCCCCTGCAGGAAGACGCGACCGCCGTACAGGAAGATCACCGTGCCGAGGACCGCCGGAATCCACTCCGAGCCCGGGAACACCGGGGCGCTGAAGCCGAGCCACATCTGGACCTCGTGGCTCCAGATGACAACCGGAATGGTCAGCAGGGCGACCAGCCAGAATTGGCGCCGATACGCCTCGGGATCGTGACCGGCGTGCTTGTCGTGGCTTCCGGAGTGGTTCTTCATGCCATCATGGTGCCATGTCGGTCATCGCGGCCATCCTCGTCGCAGTCGTGGCCATCCTCCACGCCTGGTTTCTCGTGCTCGAGATGGTGCTGTGGCGCAAGCCAATCGGCCTGCGAACCTTCGGTCTGACGGCGGAGCAGGCGGAGACCACGGCAGCCCTGGCCGCGAACCAGGGGCTCTACAACGGATTCCTGGCCGCGGGTCTGGTCGCTGGCATCGTCCTCCCGAGCGCCACCGGCTTCGCGTTCCGCGTCTTCTTCCTGGCCTGCGTGATCGTGGCCGGCGTGTTCGGTGCCGCGACCGTGTCGCGCCGCATCCTCGTCGTCCAGGCGGTTCCGGCGGCGCTCGCGCTCGCTGCGGTGGTGCTGGCCGGTCGGTGACCCTCAGTCGGTGGTCAGCGTCTGCCCGACGGTGGCGCGCCAGCTGCCCGCATCGATGAATGCCAGGAAGGCGGTCCCCACCGGCCCCAGGCGTCGTCCACGCGGGTAGACCAGGTGCCATTGCCGGTGGAGGGGGAACCCGGTCACCGGCACCTCCATCACCAGGCCCAGCTTCAGCTCGAGCGAGACCGAGTGACGGGAGACGATGGCCACCCCCAGCCCACCGGCCACCGCGCGCTTGATGGCGCCGTTGCTGGCGAGCTCCATCACGATCCGCACCGGCACGTTGGTGCGTGCCAGCGCCTCGTCGGCCGTCTCGCGGGTGCCGGAGCCCTCCTCCCGGACGATGAACGGCTCGCGGGCGAAGCGGGCCATCGAGACGCGGTCGAGTCCCGCCAGGGGGTGCGACGGCGCCACGATCGCGATGAGCTCGTTCGGCAGGAAGGGCTGCGTCGCCAGCGGGACGGATGGCCGATCACGCAGCCGGCCCACGACCGCAAAGTCCGAAGCACCGTCCACGATCTGTCGATAGACGTGCTCGCGGTTCCCGACGTCCAGCCGCACGTCCACGCCGGGATGCGCGGCCTTGAAGGCGCCGAGCACGTCGGGCAGGACGTAGATGCCGACCGTCGTGTCGCCGGACACGCGCAATGAGCCGCGTCCGAGGCCATGCAGCTCGGCGAGCGCACGGTCCGCGTCATCGAACTCGCCGAGGATCCGAGCCGCATGCTCGTACAGGAGGCGGCCGATCTCGGTCGTCCGCACGCTGCGCCCGATCACCTCGACCACCGGGCCACCGACCGCGTCGGCGAGCGCCTTGACCTGGTGCGACACGGCCGGCTGACTGAGATGCAGCGACCCCGCCGCGCGGGAGAAGCTGGTCAGGTCCGCGACCGTCCGGAAGATGCGGAGCTGGTGGACCGTCACACGCCGCTCGAGCGCCTCGAGACTTGTCATTCACTCATGTTATGCCATGCATTCAGATCATGTATTGGACTTCATACTATCCCGCCCCTACGCTTGGCTCTCACAGAGGTCGCATCCATGAGCGCTGCCGAGATCATCGAGCCGCACGACGAAGCCCCGACCGACGGCCCGATCACCGGCGCCGATCGGTATCGGGCGGGCGTGCTGAAGTACGCGCAGATGGGGTATTGGAACCCCGACTACGAGCCGAAGGACACGGACGTCCTGGCCCTGTTCCGCATCACGCCGCAGGAGGGCGTCGACGCGATCGAGGCCGCCGCCGCCGTTGCCGGCGAGTCGTCGACCGCCACCTGGACCGTGGTCTGGACCGACCGGCTCACGGCCGCCGACGCGTACCGCGCCAAGGCCTACCGGGTCGACCCGGTTCCCGGCTCCGCCGAGCAGTTCTTCGCGTACATCGCGTACGACATCGACCTCTTCGAGCCGGGCTCGATCGCCAATCTCACGGCGTCGATCATCGGCAACGTCTTCGGCTTCAAGCCGTTGAAGGCGCTGCGCCTCGAGGACATGCGCTTCCCGGTCGCGTACGTCAAAACCTTCGACGGCCCGCCGACCGGGATCGTGGTCGAGCGCGAGCGACTCGACAAATTCGGACGCCCGCTGCTCGGCGCCACCACCAAGCCGAAGCTCGGCCTCTCGGGTCGGAACTATGGCCGGGTGGTGTACGAGGCGCTCAAGGGCGGCCTCGACTTCACGAAGGACGACGAGAACATCAACTCGCAGCCCTTCATGCATTGGCGCGACCGGTTCCTCTTCGTCATGGAGGCGGTAAATCGCGCATCGGCGGCTTCCGGCGAGGTGAAAGGTCACTACCTCAACGTCACGGCGGCCACCATGGAGGACATGTACGAGCGGGCCGAGTTCGCGAAGGAGCTGGGCAGTGTGGTCGTCATGATCGACCTCGTCATCGGCTACACCGCCATCCAGTCGATGTCCAAGTGGAGCCGGCGCAACGACATGATCCTCCACCTCCATCGCGCCGGGCACGGCACGTACACCCGCCAGAAGACGCATGGCGTCTCATTCCGGGTCATCAGCAAGTGGATGCGCCTCGCCGGCGTCGACCACATCCACGCCGGAACCGTGGTCGGAAAGCTCGAGGGCGACCCGAACACGGTCCAGGGCTTCTACAACGTCCTGCGCGAGCCGCACAACGAGGTCGATCTCGAACGCGGCCTCCACTTCGAGCAGGACTGGGCCGGGCTGCGCAAGGTCATGCCGGTGGCGTCGGGCGGCATCCATGCCGGCCAGATGCACCAGCTGCTGACCTATCTGGGCGAGGACGTGGTGCTCCAGTTCGGGGGCGGAACCATCGGACATCCGGACGGCATCCAGGCCGGCGCGCAGGCGAACCGCGTGGCGCTCGAGGCCATGGTCCTCGCCCGTAACGAGGGCCGCGACATCTGGAACGACGGCCCGCAGATCCTGGCCGATGCGGCTCGCTGGTGTACCCCGCTGAAGGCCGCACTGGACACCTGGGGCGAGGTCACCTTCGACTACGCCAGCACCGACACCGCCGACGTCGTCGCGACGCCGACGCCGGCATAGGAGGTCGAGAGATGAAGATCACGCAGGGAACCTTCTCGTTCCTCCCCGAGCTGACGGACGAGCAGATCACCGCCCAGATCGAGTACTGCCTCGCGCAGGAGTGGGCCGTCTCGATCGAATACACCGACGACCCGCATCCGCGGAACACGTTCTGGGAGATGTTCGGGCAGCCGATGTTCGACCTCCGCGACGCCGCCGGCGTGATGGCCGAGGTGAACGATGCCCGTGCCACCTTTTCGGACCACTACATCAAGGTCAACGCCTTCGACGCGACCCGCGGCGTCGAGAGCGTCAAGCTGTCCTTCATCGTGAACCGGCCGAAGGTCGAGCCGGGCTTCGGGCTCGTGCGACAGGAGGTCGCCGGCCGCTCCATCCGCTACACCGTTCATTCGTATGCCACCGAGCGGCCCGAGGGTGAGCGCTACGGTGCCTGAGGAGCTGAGCAAGGAAGCGCCGGCAAGCCTCGACGCCACGGCGGCCGACTCCGGCGTCGAGGACGTCCTCGCCAAGCTCGACCGCGACCTCGTGGGCCTGGTGCCGGTGAAGACGCGCATCCGCGAGATCGCCGCGCTCCTGCTCGTGGAGAAGCTGCGTGGCCAGGTGGGCCTGACCGCCGGCGCGCCCTCGCTCCACATGAGCTTCACCGGGAACCCCGGCACCGGCAAGACCACGGTCGCGATGCGGATGGCCGAAATCCTCCACGTGCTCGGCTACGTGCGCAAGGGCCACCTGGTGGCGGTGACGCGCGACGATCTCGTCGGCCAGTTCATCGGCCATACCGCGCCGAAGACGAAGGAGATCCTCAAGAAGGCGATGGGCGGCGTGCTGTTCATCGACGAGGCCTACTTCCTCCATCGGCCCGAGAACGAGCGCGACTATGGCCAGGAGGCGATCGAGATCCTCCTCCAGGTGATGGAGAACCAGCGCGAGGACCTCGTGGTGATCCTGGCGGGCTACGGGGACCGCATGAAGAGCTTCTTCAGCAGCAACCCGGGCATGAGCTCACGGATCGCGCATCACGTCGACTTCCCCGACTACTCGCCGGAGGAGCTGTTCGCCATCGCCGAGCTCATGCTCGAGCAGATGCAGTACCGCCTCGCCGATGACGCGAAACCCGTGCTCGCCGAGTACATCGAGCGTCGCCGCGCACAGCCGAACTTCGCCAATGCGCGGTCGATCCGCAACGCGCTCGATCGCACCCGCCTGCGACAGGCGAACCGCCTCTTCGAGCGCCGCGCCGATGCGCTGTCCCGCGACGAGCTCATGGTCCTCGAAGCCGACGACATCCGCGCCAGCCGCGTCTTCGGGGACCGCACGGATGAGGCTCGGGCATGAGTGATGCGCCGCAGACCTTCACCGAGTTCATCATCGCCGAGCAGCGGCGTGCCCCCGGGGCAACCGGGACGCTCACCGCGCTCGTGAATGACATCCGCATCTCCTGCCAGCGCATCGCGTATCTCGTCGGGAAGGGCGCGTTGGACGACGGCCACGGGAAGTCCGGGGCGGTCAACGTGCAGGACGAGGAGCAGGCCAAGCTGGACGTGCTCGCCAACGACGTGTTCGTCAGCATCACGGAGCGTGGCGGCTCGCTCGCCGCCCTCGTCTCGGAGGAGATGGAGGAGATGCACGCAATCCCGGCGGGGCTCGAGCGAGGCCGATACCTCCTGGCATTCGACCCGCTCGACGGATCGTCGAACATCGACGTGAACTCGCCCGTCGGCTCGATCTTCTCGGTCCACGCGCTGCCGCCGGGCGAGACCGAGGCGGAACCGAGCGCGTTTCTCCAGCCCGGAAGCCGGCAGGTCTGCGCCGGCTACGCGCTCTACGGCCCGACCACCATGATCGTCATCTCCCTGGGGGTCGGGACGCACGGGTTCACGCTCGATCGCGACATCGGCGAGTTCATCCTCACCCACCGCGACATGCGAGTCCCCGAGGAGGCCAGCGAGTTCGCGATCAACGCCTCGAACGCGCGCCACTGGGAGCCGGCGGTCACCCGCTACGTCGATGAGTGCATGGCCGGGGAGAGCGGGCCGCGCGGCAAGGACTTCAGCATGCGCTGGGTCGCGGCCCTGGTGGCGGAGGCGCATCGCATCCTGCTGCGCGGCGGGACGTTCCTCTACCCACGTGACGAGCGCGACGGCGGACGGCACGGAAAGCTGCGCCTGCTGTACGAGGCCGCGCCGATCGGGATGCTCATCGAGCAGGCCGGCGGCCGAGCCAGCACCGGCTATGGACCCATCCTCGATGTCGAGCCCACGAGCATCCACCAGCGAACGGGACTCGTGTTCGGATCTCGCGCCGAGGTCGAACGCATCGAGGACTACCACCGCGACCACAACGAGCGCGTGTTCGACGCCCCGCTCTTCCGCTCACGCGGCCTGTTCCGCGACTCAGCCTAGGAGGCCGCCCATGTCAGCCAGCCACCCCATCGTCGCCGTCACCGGGTCGTCCGGCGCGGGTACCACCTCGGTTTCGAAGACCTTCGAGCAGATCTTCCGGCGAGAGACGATCAAGGCCGTGTTCGTCGAAGGTGACGCGTTCCACCGCTACGACCGCGCGGAGATGGCCAGCCGCATGGCCGAGGAAATGAATGCTGGCAACCGGGATTTCAGCCACTTCGGATCGGAGGCAAACCTCTTCGCCGAGCTCGAGCAGCTGTTCAGGGACTACGGCGATGGTGGCCGCGGACAGATGCGGCGCTACATCCACGACGATGACGATCCCGGCGGGCCTTCCGGAACCTTCACCGAGTGGGGCCAGGTTCCCCCAAACTCCGAGCTGCTCTTCTACGAGGGCCTGCATGCCGGGGTGGTGGGCGAGGGCCTCGACATCGCCAGTCGGGTCGACCTCCTCATCGGCGTCGTGCCGGTCATCAACCTCGAGTGGATCCAGAAGCTCCACCGCGATCGTGCGTCACGCGGCCACACGACCGAGACCGTGACCGACACGGTCCTGCGTCGCATGCCCGATTATCTGAAGTTCATCGTCCCGCAGTTCACCAAGACGCACATCAACTTCCAGCGCGTGCCGGTGGTCGACACCTCAAACCCGTTCATCGCGCGCTTCATCCCGACTCTCGACGAGAGCTTTCTCGTCATCCGCTTCCGCGACCCGCGCGTGATCGACTTCCCCTACCTCCTCCAAATGCTCCAGGGCTCGTTCATGTCCCGGCGGAACACGCTGGTCTGCCCAGGAGGAAAGATGGACCTCGCCATGCAGCTCATCTTCACGCCGATGATCCTGCGCCTGATGGAGCGTCGACGGCAGGCCCTGAACCGCTAGCCGACCGGCCAGGCCCGATGGAGCCGCCACCCGACCGCCGTGCCGGCGGCGACGCGGGGCGGACCGAACTCCCGCACGTCGAGCGGCCCGCCCGGCGTCTCGAGGCGGTAGTCGGTGTGCGGACCGCGATACCAGGCGTCCCGGACGACGCCCGGCAGCTCGCCGTCGAGCGTGACCCAGTCGGGTCGCACGATCATGCGCGCGATACCCGGATCCGCCGGAGCCACGTCCAACGGCACGTGGCTCTCGAGCTCCCCGACGCGTAGCCGCGTCGGCTGTCCGTGTGGCACCCATTCCACAACCGTGGCCTCGATGACGGACGCCGGTCCCGTGAGCCGCGCCGCCCACAGGTCGACCGGTCGCTCGTAGACGTCGCGCGGCGTACCGACCTGGACGAGGCGGCCGTCACGCAGCAGTGCCACGCGGTCCGCGACCGCCAGGGCCTCGCCGACATCGTGGGTGGCGGTAACTGCCGCGGTCCCCGTACTGGCGCGGCGGGTCGCCAGCTCCTCCTGCAGCGCGGCGCGCAGCGGCGTGTCGAGGTGGGCGGTCGGCTCGTCGAACAGGAAGAGGTCGGGCTCTCGGGCGATGGCCCGGGCCAGGCCGACCCGCTGTTGCTCGCCGCCGGAAAGCTCGGCCGGGAGGCGTGCGGCGAGGCCGGCGAGCCCGAGCCGCGACAACAGCTCCGCTGCCCGGGCCCCGGCGTCGTGCCGCGAGACCCCGCGGCGGCGCATCGGATAGGCGACCGTGTCGAGCGCCGTCATGTGCGGCCACAGAGCGTAGTGCTGGAAGACCATCCCGACGCGCCGATGCTCGGGGGCCACGCTGCGTCCGGGCTCGGCGACCGTCCGTCCCCGCAGCTGAATCCGTCCGCCCGACGGTTCGATGAATCCCGCGACCGCCGACAGGACGGTCGTCTTGCCCGATCCGGACGGGCCCAGCAGTGCCACGGACTCCCCCGCCGCCACGTCGATCGAGAACCCTTCCACGACGGTGGTCGGGCCGTAGGCCACCGAGAGCTCGGCACACGCCAGAACGACCGATGGGTCGCTCATGCCCAGCCCAGCCGGCGAAGAAGGCCGCGACGTGCGAGCAACGGTGCCGCGGCAGCGAGCGTCAGCGCGGTCAGCAGCACAGAGAGCGCGGCTGTGACCGTCGGATCGCCGAGCTGCTGGAGGTTCAGGATGAGCACGGCCATCGTCTCGCTGCCGGGTCCATACAGGAGGATCGACATCGTCACCTCGTGCAGCCCGAACAGGAAGACGAGGAGCCATCCGGCTGCCAGGGCGGGTCGCAGGATCGGGATCGTGACAGTTCGCAGCACCGTGAATGGGCCGGCGCCGCTGGCCTGGGCCGCGCGGATCGGCTCCGGGGACATGAGGTCGGCGGCTCCAGCCACCGGACGGTGGGCAACGGCCCAGAATTTCGCGAGGTAGGCCACGAGCACCAGCCACAGCGTGTCGCGCAGCAGACCGCCATACGCCAGGAGGACGGCGACGGCGAGGACCGTGCCCGGGACGGCGAACGTGGCGCTCACCGCGGTACCGAGCCATCGCCTGCGACGCGCGCCGCCCACGAGCACGACGAGCGTGCCGAGCGCGAGGGCCAGGGTGGCGGCCAGCACCGCCAGCACCAGCGTGTTCGAGATGGCGGGGCCGAAGCGACTGCCCAGCGCCTCTGCGAAGTGATCGAGGGTCCAGTTCTGCGGGACCGGTGGCAGGCCGATCCCGCGAGTCACCGCGGTCAGAACCAGCGCCAGAAGCGGGACGACGGTCGACAGGACCAGGTACGCCCAGAGCGGAGCGGCGGGCAGCCACGACCCCCGGCCGGCGATCGCCGATGGCGCGGCCGAGATGCCGGATCGCGTCGGCCCCCGGCTCGGCAGGAGCCGATCCGCCACGCCGATGACGAGCAGCGTCGACCCGGCGAGGAGCACGCTGAGCGCCAGGACGCGACTGAACGACGCCGAGTCCGCGGCGAACGCCAGGTCGCGGTAGATCCGCGTGGTCATGGTCACGAAGCCGTCCGGCGTTCCGAGCACCGACGGGATCGCAAAGGCATTCATGCTCGTGACCATGACCAGCGTCGCCGCCCCGGCGATCGCGGGCCCGGCGAGCGGGATCGTGACGCTGCGCCACACATCGAGGCGGCTGGCCCCGCTCGCTCGAGCGGCGCGCTCGAGCTCGGGCTCGGCCCGCGTGGCGAGGCTGGCGGCGACGACGAGATAGACGAGCGGGATCGCGCCGGCGGCCAGGACGACGACCACGCCCACGGGGCCAACGAGCCACGCAACGCTGACGTTCGCCACGTCATCGACCAGGCCGCCGGGAGCGTATGCCTGCTGCCAGCTGAAGGCGGTGACGAAGTCGGGGATGAGCAGCGGGAGAAGCATCCCCACCCGCAGCGCGCCGCGCCCGCGGACGGCGACCCGTTCGGTGATGAGGGCCGCAACGACGCCCCCGATCACCGCGATGACCGTGACGGCCACGGCCACCATCAGCGAGTTGCGCCATGCCTCCAGCGAACGCTCCGAGGCGAGCGCCAGCAGCGGCTCGGCACCATCGACCAGCGCGTTGGTCACCAGCGTGCCGATCGGCCACCCGACGAGCAGGATCATGGCACCGACGGCGAGCGGCCAACCGCCGATGCCCGTTCGGATGCGTCGATCACTCACTGAAGATCGATCGGTACTCCTCCAGCAGCTCGTCCTGGCGGTCGAAGATCGACTCCCAGTCGGGGGCCACCTGCTCGCCGCGCGTGGGAGGCCCATCGATGCCCGGTCGGATCGGCTGGAAGCCGGTGGTGCCGATGATCGTCTGCCCCTCCTCGCTCAGGATGAAGTCCACCATGGCCTCGGCGGCCCCGGCATTGGCCGTATCGGCGAACACGCCGATCGGGCTGTAGATCGCGATGGCGCCGGGGTCGGGCCACACGATCTCGATCGGCGACCCATTCGCGACGGCGGCCTGGGCCGGCGTTTCGAGCGTGATGCCGACCTTGAACCGCCCTTCGGCCACGCCGGTCACGACCTCGTCGGGCGCCGAAAGCTGCGTCGCCCCGTTCGCCGCCAGGTCGCGGTAGAAGTCCATCCCGAATTCGTCGGAGGTCGCGAAGTAGCCCAGCGAGCCGAACGCGGACCCGGCGAAGCCCGGATCGATGATCGCCACGCTGTCGGCGTAGACTGGGTCAGTCAGGTCCGACCATGCGGTGGGTGCCGGATCGACGTCCGCGCCGTAGACCATCACCACGTTGAGCAGGCGCGTCCCCCAGAATCGATCGGCGCGGTACTCCTCGGGAACCCCGTCGATCTCGGTCGGAGTCCACTCGAGCAGCAGTCCGTCCGCGTCGTACTGCTGGATGGAGAGGGGGTCGCTGAGCCACAGGACGTCGCCACGGACGGCGCCTTCGCGCTGCTCGGCGGCGATGCGGGCGTTGATCTCCCCGGTCGGGGCGCGGAACACCTCGACATCGACGTCGGGATACGTGTCGGAGAATGCGGCCACGATGGCGTCCACGGTGCCCTGGGTGGTGGACGTATAGAGCGTGACGGTCCCGGTCGGCGCTGCCGCCTCCGAGGCGCTGGCTGACGGCTCGTCAGATGGTTCGCTGACGGCCGGGCTCGACGGAGCGGCGCTCGCGGACGAGCCGGACGATGTGCAGGCGCTGAGCACCAGCATGAGCACGGCCACCAGGCCGATGGGGGTCTTCATTCTGTCTCCTGGTCGAAGCGGAAGTCGTCTCGGCCGGCTGAGGGCCGGCTTCTACGCTTGGCCGGAATGGGACGTGCCGAATCGGCGGGTGCTCACCTCCCGGGCGTCAGCCCATGACGGTCGCAGGCCCGGGATGGGCCACGCGACGATTCGTGATGTCCAGCTGGAGCAATGTGAATCGGCGCAGGTTCGTCAGCTGTCGACGGCTCAGGCGATCGCAGACCCAGCCCCAGTGCATGGAGACCCATTCGCCGGGGTGGAGGTCGCCGATGAAGCCGACGCCGCCGAACGCAGCCGTCACCGTCTCGGTCTCGTAGTCGCCGAGGCTGAGCGTGGTTCCGTCGAAGGCCAGAGGCCGCGACGCCACCGTCACCTGGTCCCCATCGACCTCGACCACCCGGCCCCAGCGGATGCGGCAGCGCTGCAGGACCTCGAGCGGCCGCTCATCCCGGTCCGAGCCGAGCATGCCGACCCACGGGTACACCCCAAATACGTGGAAGCTGTGATTCGGCACGGCGCCCACCGGGATCGCCTCGGCCAAGAAGCCGAAGGACGAGCCGGCTCGCCGCCTGAAGCGTTCCGTCAGCGACGAGCCGAACGAGCGCATGTCGATCCGGTCGAGGAGCGAGCTGCCGAGCCAGTACGACTCGACCACCCGGCGATCGAGCGGATTGGCGATGCCGATCGAGCTGGCGATCAGCTCGAGGTACGGCCACGCGCCGGTGAAGCCGCGCGCGAGCTCGGCCAGTCCCGGATCGACGACGCCCGCCGCCCCGTACTGCAGGACGGCCGAGTGATCCGTCGGGCCGCAGTAACCCAGCGAGTTGGGCGGATACGCGTAACGCGCGAAGACCGTGGCGCCGTCCGCGGGGATCGGCGGATCGCCGTCGGCGATGTGAACCGATCCGGGGACAACCGGGGCCTGGGGCTCGCTGGTAGCGCCGGGATTCATGCGTTCGGAACGCCGAGCTGGGGTCCTATGTCGTCCAGCGCGACGAGCGCGTCGCGGGCCTCCTCCGGCTCCATCTTCTGGAGGGCGAATCCGAGGTGGATCAGGATCCAGTCTCCTGGTCCCGCCTCCCCTGGATCGAGCATGCCGAGATTGATGGCGCGCTCCACGCCGCTCACGTCGACCCTGGCGAGGTCAGGATGCGAGGGATCCAGGGCGACGATCTTGCCGGGAATTCCGAGGCACATGCTCAGGCTCCCCCGCTCGCGGCCGCGGGCTGGCTGAACTCGAGCGACTCGAGCATGAGCTCGTCGCCCTCCACCGGCACCACCTCCAGGGCCGCGTCGGAAAGCTCGGTGTCCATCGTCAGGACCTCGAACGCCTGTTCAAGCGCCTCCCGATCGGCAGCGTGATGACCACCGACCCGAACGCGCACGCGCACGGGCCGGCGTCCAGCCGCGCGGCGCAGCGCCGCCTCGACGATTCCTTCGCAGAGTCCTACCTCGTGCAAATCTCGCTCCTCACATGCGCCGCATACGTAGGTATCGACCGATATCGGGCAGCGTCACCAGCAACAGCAGCAGGGCCACGACCACGATGAAACCGACGATCCACAGATACCACTCCACCAGGCTCTCCTTGCGCTACATTCCCCGCATCTTCAGATAGCGAACGATGTCCGGCGCTGATGCCAGCAGGCTCGCAAGAACCGTCACCAGGATGCCAGCGACGAACGTGATGCCGATGATGCGTGCGACGATTGCCATACCAGATCTCCTCTTCTTCAGCCGATGCCGACGGTTGTCCAGGGCAGCAGCCTCTCCAGTTCCATTGCGATGGTTGGCACTGCATCCTCCGCGCCATCCATCGGAGCGTCAACCGAACTACGCGCTCCTCTTCAATTGTCGTGTCCGTGCCGGATCCGCCACCAGCTCCCTGATGAGCGCCACCGACTCTTCAATGGCAGCTTCCACCGGCGGCGAAAGACCGATGCCTTCCGAGATCGTACTCGGCTGGCATCCGACGAGCAGCACGCGGGCCGACGTCCCACCCAGCGTCGACAGGTAGTCGAATACCGCCTGCGGGTCCATCCGATGCGCATCGGGTGGAACATCGGGGTCCGGTGGCTCTGGCTCGGGCTCGACGAGCTTCACCGTTCCGGGCTCCGCGTCGAGCGGCATGGCGTCCACGAAGATCGCGACCTCGTAGTCCTCCAGCAGCTCGTACGCGAGGTGGACGCCGCGAATCCCGATGTCCATGACCTTGACGTGCTCCGGCAGCTCCTCGCGAGCCAGTCGCTGCGCGACCGCCACGCCGAACCCATCATCGCCGAGGAAGATGTTGCCGATGCCCGCCACGAGCACGCGGCCCGTCAACGCCCCGCCTCCGCAAGCTCGTCGACCGCCTCGAGCTCGGTCGGGCGGTAGTAGAAGTAGCGGCCGTACCACGCGTGCAGCTCCGCGGCCGGGTCGTCCTCGAGGGTCACGGCGACGTACACCTCGTCGT
This sequence comes from Candidatus Limnocylindria bacterium, assembly GCA_051000335.1. Taxonomy (GTDB): domain Bacteria; phylum Chloroflexota; class Limnocylindria; order QHBO01; family QHBO01; genus JACDBZ01. Next base: position 14,667 of record JBPCOK010000164.1, read on the forward strand.
CGACCGACTCGAAGACTCCCTCGACGCGGGCCGTGCGACCGCGAAGAAACATGTCCATCGAATCGCCGCGCGGCCCCGGGACGAGGCGGACGCGCGACCCCTTGCTGATCTCGGTCTCGCCGATGCGGACCGTGGCGAGCTCGGGCGCCACCTTGGCATCCGGTTCCCAGACCGGGGCGTCGTCCGAGAGGGCCGGCATGCCGTCCCCGAACGTTGGGATGCTGTCCTCGAACGCGGGCATGCCGCCCATCTGCGGGTTGACCGGCGGGTCGAAGGATCGAGTCGGCATCACCTGGCGCACCGCACCGTGCAGGCGCTCCATCATCTCGGGCGGCATGGCGTCGCTGCGGTCGATGATCTGCCGCGCGCGCGGGTCGGTCGCCCGCGCCTCGCGCTTTTCCTCTTCGGTGAGGGTCATGATCCGAAGCGTGAGGATCTCGTCGATCTCCGTCGCGTCGAACAGGTCCCCCGCGCTCTCGGGCGCGATCTCCGGCTGGTCGTACAGGATGATCGGCGAAGAGAGCATGACGCGTCCGTCCGTCCCCATCAGAACCGGGAAGGTTCCATCGCTCTGGCATTCGGCCACCGCGGCGACGGCATCCGGCGGCGGCTCGAGGAGCGACACGAACGCACCGTCGGTCACGGCCAGCAGCGTGTGGACGCCGAGCATCGCGCCGCGCAGGGCGGTGTCGCGACGGCCATCCGCGGCAAGCCCGGGCGTCCCGTTCTCGACGTGGACCCTGAGGCGGGTCAATCCGCCGCCCGCATCGTCGGCCTTCACGACGACGCGGCCTGCCACGGCCTGCTGCGTGCGAATGACCCGGCCGCGGAGCACCCCCTCGGCGTCGAGGCGATCCTCGGTTGCATGGCCGGCATCGATCGAGAACGGCACCTCGCGCTCCGACTTGGTGAGCTCGGTGAGTGAGAGACCCTCGAGGTCGATCACCTCTTCGGTCGCCTCTTCCCAGGCCATGAGCCGCTCACCGTCGATCTCGAGCTCTTCGACCGAGTTCGCCGTCCCGTCATCGGCGACGGCCTCGAGATCGCGGACCTGGATGCGCAGGAATCGGACGCGCAGGTCGATGCCGGCCGACTCGCCGGGTCGCACGAGACACTCGGTCGTCATCTGCCAGCGCTCGGAGCCATCCGCCTCGGCAAACTCCCGTGGCATGAGAACGCCGAACTGCCAGCGGACCTGGTTCTTCACGGCGGAGGCCCGATAGGGATACAACAGATAGCCCTCGTAGAGGACCGCGTCGGCGACTCGCTGCGCATCGGCGAAGGTCATGCCGGCTCCTTCTCGGCAGCGGCCTCCAGCAGCGCCTCTACCGTGGCGTCCCAGTTCGTGAGGGCGCGGGCGGACTTGAAGCGCTGCAGGGCGTCGAAGTTCTCGCGTCGCAGCCGGAGCCACGCGCTGCCGGGGAAGTAGTGATCCATCATCTCCCGCCACGTGCTGACCGGCAGCCGGTAGGTGGCCTCACGATCCCACGGCACCTGGTCGACGGCGAAGCCTGTACCGGTACGCGCGAACACGCTGCCGCTGAACAGGAAGAGGAGCGGGATCTCGCCGCCGTCGAGCGCATGCAGGTACTTCGCACCGCTGACCTCGAAGTCGTAGGTGCACGGCACGGGAACGTCGACTTCGACCTGGCCCTCGAACGCGGGCACGACGGTCGTCGCGTGCGTCCAGAGCAGCGGCTTCAGCGTCTCACCCCAGCGCACCGGAAGGTCGAAGAGCTCGAAGAGGCGCACCTCCTCGGCCTTGTCGTAGTGGCGGCGTTGCGCCTCGATCTGGATCTGCGCGCGGAGCACGACGTTGTGGATCGGTCGCGCATCCGATTCGGTGATTCTCAGGCGGAACACCATGGTCGGCACGGCGGCGTAGGCTTCCGGGCGGGCGCCGATGATCTCGAAGGTGAGATCGCTCATGCCGGCGTCTTCCAGGGTCGCGCTCGTTCGGCAAGCCGATCGAAGAAGGCATTGATGGCCGTCCAGGCCTTCTCGCCGCCGTCGAAGCCTTTCCAATCGCGTCGGATGTGCCCGACGAGCTCATAGCACACGTCGATCGGCACGAGAAACGCGTGCATGCCGCCATGCTTCGGCCGATACACGAGGAGCGCCTCGACATCGGCCTCCATCGTCTGGAGCATCGGGTTGGCGGCGACGACCTCGCTCCAGGTGTCGAGCGGAAGGAGGGACTCGGTGGCGCCTGCCGGGCTGGGATAGAAGGCCACGCTGTGGCCCATCTGCGAGTTCTCGAAAAAGAAGGCGATCCCCACCGGAATCTGGAGCGCCTCCCACTGGATGTCGGTCAGCGCGAATCCCGGATCGTGGATCCGCCGGTCCGGCACCGCCTTGAACTTCCCGGCGGCGGCACCCTCGTGGGTGAAGAGGAGATAGCACGCCCGATCGACGCAGCTGAGCGTTCGGGTCTCCATGTTGACGACATGCGAATGCTCGTCGCCGATCGGCTCGGCGCACATCTCGCACACCTCGCCCGGCTGGGGCCGCTCTTTCGGCTGGAGGAATCGACGCAGGTCGACGGTCGACTGTGGCTGGGGCGCGTCGAGCAGGCGCCGCAGACCGCCGACCGGTCGACCGTTCCCCTCGCTTCGTGCCATGGCGCGACGGCCGATCAGCTCGCGACCGCGGGGACGGCCACCATGATGCGGTTGCCTTCGACGATGAGCGGCAGCGGATCCAGGTGCAGCTCGGTGCTCCCAGTGGAGCGTCCGGCATGCCGAATGTCGAACGTCTGCCCGCAGCCCGGACAGGTCAGCACCTCGGCCTCGAACGCGCCGCGCTCCATGAACGAACCGCACTGCGGGCAGGCGTCACGGTAGGCGAACAGGTCCTCGCCGGCCCGCAGCAGGAGCATGCGCGTTCCGCTGAGCATCTGCGATCGCTTCTGTCCGGTGGTCAGCGAGTCCGAGAGCTCCAGCTCCGACCACATCGGGGGCGGTGGTGGCTCAGCCGAGGTTCCATTCGCGCCGATCTGCACGAGCGACGACGCAGCCGCCTCTTCGAGATCGTCCGCCACGACGGCCGCGATCTCGGGCGCGGCCTCGAGAATCGCGCGTTCGATGGCGTACGTCATGGTCACCGCCGATGAGGGGCAGCCGTTGCAGCTGCCCGCCATCTTGAGATGCACCGTCTCATCCTCGATGCCGACGATCTCGACCCCACCGCCGTGGGACCCGAGGTACGGCCGCACCTTGTCGAGCGCCGCCTGCACCCGCTCCTCGAGGGAGTGCGGATGCAGGTCGTGCAGGACGAGGAGGCTGGCCACGAGATCGTCGTCCACGAGGCGCTGGAGCACGGGCGACGCGTCGCCGTCCGTCTCGCGCGTCACGTCGACGACCCGGCCGAGGGCGGCCCCGTACAGCTGCATCAGCTGCCTGACCAGCTCCTCGGCACGGTCAGCAACCTGGGGACTCTCCCCTCCGAGCTCCGCCAGGAGCGCCTGGATGCGCTCGCTGGCGGCGCGCGGATCGGTCGTCGCGACGGCCATCGCTACCCGATCTCGTGCGAGGCCAGCATCGCCGGCGAATGCTGGCGCTCGACCGTCTTCCCCTTTCCGACGTACATGTGGACGCCGCACGGGAGGCAGGGATCGAAGCTGCGCACGGTGCGCATGATGTCGATGCCCTTGAAGTTGTCGAGGTCGTTCTCCTCGAAGATCGGGCATCCCATCACCGCATCCTCGTAAGGGCCGGGGGTGCCGTAGCTGTCACGCGGGTTCGCGTTCCACGGCGTCGGCGGATACGGATGGTAGTTCGCGATCTTGCCGTCGCGGATCACCATGTGATGACTCAGGACGCCACGCACGGCCTCGGTGAAGCCGGCGCCGATCCCCTCGTCGGGAACCTTGAACTCGTTCCAGGTCTTCGTGTGGCCGGCGCGAACCTCCTCGAGTGCCTTCTCCGCGAAATGGAGGGCACAGGCGGCCGCGTAGGCCTGGAAGTACGTCCGGGCGCGGTTGCGCTCGATCGTGTTGCTCCACTTCGGAATCTTCCACTCGAAGGTGGTCTCCGGCAGGCTCATCGTCCTTGGCAGGTTGATCTGGACCGAGTTGCCGGTTGCCTTGATGTAGCCGATGTCGACGATCCCGGACAGGGCCGTCGACCACAGGCGAGCCAGCGGGCCGCCACCGGTGTCGAGGGCCAGGTGATCCTTGCCGTCGAACCAGCGCGGGCTCATGACCCACGTGTACTTGTCGTCGAAGTCGCGCTTCTGCGGACGCGGGTTCGTGTGCTGGTTCCACGGGTGGCGCACATCGACCGGGTTGCCGAGCGGGTCCTTCTTGACGAAGACCTCCTGGCCCTCCCAGTCCTCGTAGTACGACGACCCGAGGAGAATGCGGATGCCGAGGTTGATGTCGACGAGGTCGTTCGTGACGAGCTTGCCGTCGACCACGATCCCGGGCGTGACGTACATGGCCCGACCCCACTCGGTCATGTCCTTGTAGTCGAAGTTGCAGACGTCCGGGTTCTGGAAGCTGCCCCAGCAGGCGAGGAGGATGCGGCGGTTGCCCACCTCTTCGTACCCGGGAAGCGCCTCGTAGAAGAAGTCGAACAGGTCGTCGTGCAGCGGCACGACCCGCTTCATGAACTCGACGTAGCGCATGAGGCGCGTGATGTAGTCGGTGAACAGCTGGATCGTGGCCACCGTGCCGACGCCACCGGGATAGAGGGTCGACGGATGGACGTGGCGGCCCTCCATGAGCGAGAACATCTCTCGCGTCATGCGGCTCATCTGGAGCGCTTCCTTGTAGAAGTCGCCCTCCAGTGGATTGAGGGAACGCATGATGTCGCCGATCGTCCGGTAGCCATGCGCCGCGGCATTCGGGGCCGCGGTGCTGTTCGCGCGCTCCAGCACGCCCGGATTCGTCTCGGCGACCATGCGTTCGCAGAAGTCGACTCCGACGAGGTTCTCCTGGAAGATGTTGTGGTCGAACATGTACTCGGCGGCCTCGCCGAGGTTCACGATCCATTCCGCGATGTGCGGGGGCTGGACGGCGTAGGCCATGTTCTGGGTGTAGACCGAGCACGTCGCGTGGTTGTCACCGCAGATGCCGCAGATGCGGCTGGTGATGAAGTGCGCGTCGCGCGGATCCTTGCCCTTCATGAAGATCGAGTAGCCGCGGAAGATGGACGAGGTGCTCCAGCACTCCGCCACCCGCTTGTTCGCGAAGTCGATCTTGGTGTAGATCCCCAGGCTGCCCACGATCCGCGTGATCGGGTCCCAGGCCATCTCCACGAGGTTGCTCTGGTTGTCCTTGCGTACCGAGGCCATTGCCCGGTCGGTAGCCGTCGTCATCGATGCGCCTCCTGTTCGGCTGCTGGCCTACGACCAGGTCTTCTGGTGGCCGGTGGTGAGCTCGGGGCGGTTGTGCCGCCACTTCGGCTCCTTGTCCACCGTGTTGAGCGTCATCGTGCGCAGGCCGCGGATGAGCGAGCCATACGCACCGCTTGCCGCCGTCGAGACCCGAGCCCCAGGAGGCTCGTCCATGAACGGCATGAACTTGTCAGGGAAGCCCGGCATCGTGCAGCCGATGCAGATCCCGCCGACGTTGGGGCATCCGCCCACGCCATTAATCCAGCCGCGCTTCGGCACGTTGCACTTCACGACGGGACCCCAGCATCCGAGCTTCACGATGCACTTCGGCGAGCCGTACTCGGTGGCGAAGTCACCCTGCTCGTAGTAGCCGGCGCGGTCGCAGCCCTCGTGCACGGTCTTGCCAAAGAGCCACGTTGGTCTGAGGGCCTCGTCGAGCGGGATCATCGGCGCCTGGCCGGTCGCCTGGTAGAGGAGGTAGAGGATCGTCTCGGAGAAGTTGTCCGGGTGGGTCGGGCAGCCCGGGATGCAGACGATCGGAATGCCGGCGCCGGTCTTGAAGTCCCAGCCGAGGTAGTCCGGCACGCCCATGGCGCCCGTCGGGTTGCCGGCCATGGCGTGGATCCCGCCGTAGGTCGCGCACGTTCCGGCAGCCACGATCGCCAGCGCCTTCGGGGCGAGCCGATCGAGCCACTCGTTCGTGGTCATCGGCTGGCCCGTGTCCGGGTTGTTGCCGAAGCCGGACCAGTAGCCCTCGCCGGAAAGATGCTCGTTCGGGATCGATCCTTCGACGACGAGCACGAACGGGTCGAGTTCACCGCGCTCAGCCTTGAAGAACCACTCGATGAAGTCGTTGACGCCACCGACAGGACCATTGTCGAAGTCGATGAGCGGCCAGTGCACCGCCACGCGCGGAAGGCCCGGGAGGGCACCGAGGACGATCTCCTCGATGCTCGGCTGTGTGGCTGCGGTCAGGGCGACCGAGTCGCCGTCGCAGCTGAGTCCTGCATTGATCCACAGGACATGAACGAGCGGCGCCTCCTCGCGTTGTGCGGTTCCCTCCACTGCATGCGCAGGTGTCGCCATACCAACCTCCTTCGGGGTCTTGGAGCTAGCTGATCGTGATCAATGCCTCCATGGGGAGCCCGAGCTCCAGGCGCGCCTGTCGGACACACCGAGCTCCCAGCTCGAAACCGGGACGGACGCCATCGGCAGGTGCTCGCCAGCGCCGGAGAGAATCGTGAAGATGGGGAGAGCGAAGCCTGGGGTCGGCCGCGGGGCCGCACGCACACCGCATTGGGTCTCCGTGAATCGCATGTCCAGCTCGGCGCCGTGAGCGCCGCGCCGATGAATGCCCGCAGTTGTCTTCATCGCCATCCAATTGGAAGGCTCAAGGCTACCGTGACCCGCCGCCAGCAGTAAGGCCGGCGAACATATACCGACGCCAACGACATCGCCGGGGCGCGGCAGCCACACTCAGATGGTCTGGTTGGCGATCTCCAGGTGGTGGCGGGTCCAGTGCGTCAGCGAGCGAACGGCACCCTCCGACAGGACCTCGCAGACCCATCCCCAGTGGAGGCTGACCACGTCTCCAACGGCAGCGGCATCGGCGAACCCCCTCCCGTCGATCTGACGCACGACTCGTTCGCGACGGGAAGGTCCGAGGGCGAGTTTTCCGTTGATGAGCTCGAGGGGCTCACGATCAACCAGCATCTCGCCGGAGTCCACGGCGGCCACCGTCCCCCAGCTGACGCGACAACCATCGAGCGTCTCGATCGAGTGAGCAAGCTCGCCCACGCGCGAGTGCACGTCAAGGACGTGGAAGATGTGATGGGGCCGCGCACCTGCCGGCGCCTTCCCGAGGACGATCTCGCGCATTCGACCGGTCAGCCGCGAGCCGAAGCGAGCCACCATGTCGTCGTAAAGCTGTCGGACCTCAACTCGATCGAGGAGCGCGTTGCCGATCCAATACGCCTCCACGACGCGCGCATCGAACGGGTCGGCGAGGCCATTCGATCGGGCGATGAGCTCGAGGTACGGCATCGCGCCGGTGAATCGCCGAAGCATCGGAGTCAGGCCCGGATCCGTCACGCCTTCGGTCGCGTAGTCCAGAAGCGTGCGGTTCTCGTCGCCGCCGCAGTATTGGAGGCGGTTGGGCATGAACGCGTAGCGAATGAAGCGGAGCGTACCCTCGAGCGGCGCGCGAGGTGCCTCGATCACTGGCTGGCGTCTTCGAGCATCTTCTCCATCTCAGCGTTGAACTGGAGGAAGTCCTCGGCCTCGTCATTCGGGATGCGCTCGAGCGCCTGTCCCGCGAAGACGACCACGTATTCGCCGGGCGTCAGGTCGGGCATCGCCGCCACGCGGACCCAATGCTCACGATCGA